>CBHTUE010000158.1:0-11961 GCA_966096115.1 uncultured Phenylobacterium sp. | reverse complement strand
GAGCAAGCACCCTGGCGCGGCATCACCCCCTAAACACGGTTGCTCCCTCTCTTCGGCCGCTGCGCGGCCTCGGGGGAGAGGAGAGCTACCCCGCCTTACGCGCCGTGCAGATGTAGTAGAACTGGTAGACTTGGCTGACGCGGACGTCGGTCAGTGTGGCGGGGAAGCTCTCCACCGGGCAGTGGTGGATTACGTTGTGCGCCGACAGCACGCGGTGGAAGTAGGCCCGCTCTATGCCGTTGGCCTGCGGATACATCTGCTCGTCCAGGAACAGCAGCACCCCGCCCGGTTTGGCCACCCGCGCCATCTCGGCGATCGCCTTGGCCGGGTCGGTCAGGCCGTTGACCGCGCCGTAGCTGGTGACCACGTCGAAGCGGTCGTCCTGGAACGGCAGGGCCATGGCGTCGCCCAGCACCAGGTCGACCGGCACGCTGGCCGCGCTCATCAGGTCGCTGCCCTGCTTCAGCATGGTCTCGGAGAGGTCGATGGCGGTGTAGTCGGCGTCCAGGTCCATCCAGCCGTGCTTGTAGAGCGAGTTGCAGGAGCCCGTGGACACGTCCAGCACCTGCAGCCTCCCCTTCGCCTTGCGCAGGGGCGCCAGGACGCGTTCGTGCACCTGCGGGAACGTCTCGTTCGGGGTGAACGGCCGCCGGGACAGGGAGACCCACGCCGGCACGGCCACCCACAGCAGGTGCAGCAGGTAGCGCTGCCGGGCCAGGAACAGCCCCACGGCCGCCAGCGCGACGATCGCGAGCACGCCCATCACCGCGCTGTCGTCGTGGTCCACCGACCAGATCACCGCCCAGACCAGGCCTATCAGCCCCGCCCAGACGCCGGCGAACGCCAGCCAATAGGGCCACGACATCGACCACGGCCGCACCGGCATGACGATGGCCGGCATGGTCACCTGGTACAGCCGGCCGAACAGCCCGTTGTAGAGGGTATCGCGCAGCTTGCGGTCCTGGGCCCCCAGCGCCTCGTCCAGGAACAGCCGCGGAATGCCCGCCGCGCAGCCGTAGCCCTGGCCGCAGCCTGCGCAGGTCCACCGCGTGGTCGTGACCGCGAAGTCGCCGGACCCGCACTTCGGGCATTTGTACTTGCTGGCCTTGAGCTCGGTCGGCATCGCTCAGCCCTTGGGATCGAAATAGGCGAAGGTCGCCACCCACCGGCCCGCGTCGCTGGACCAGTCGAACTTGTCCTGCAGATCCGACTGCGTAACCCAGTGCTGGTGGTCGTAGCGCCAGACCAGGATGTCGCCGATCTCCTGCCGCGCCTCGGTGTCGACCACCTCGCCGTCGATCTCGAAACAGGTGCCGCCGTTGCGGAAGTCGCGCCCGCGCTTCGACAGCGAGACGATGAAGCCCAGCTTCTGGGGCGACAGGTTGTGCCAGTGCCGGGCGAAGAAGCCGCCGCCCGCGGGATAGTGGATCAGCTGCGGGTGCACATAGGGCCCCGAGGCCGGGACCTCGAAGCGCACGTCGTAGCCGGTCAGCGCATTGTAGAGTTCGCGCAGCGGCTCGAAGAGGCCCCGCAGCGTCGCCTGCAGCTCGGCCGGCGCCGCGTCCAGGGCGTTGAAGTTGTAGTCGTGGAAGACGTGCGGCGCCTGCTGGATGCGGGCCACCATGCAGCGGCGGCGATGGTAGTTGCCGGCGAAGTCGTCCACGTCGGCGGCGTCCACGGTGCGGCCCCAGTCGGCCACGGCGGTGCGGACCTTGGTCGCCGCGGCGTCGGCGAACACGCCCTTCAGCAGCACCAACTGGCCGCGGCCCATCACCCGCTCGACGATCTCGGCGCGGTCCATGTCGGCGGCGATCACGCCGTCCTTCAGGCCGGCGCGCACCTCGACGACGGGGGCGAGACCCACGCTCATGCCTTGGCCAGCCAGCGTTCGAACATCTGGCGGAACACGCCCTCCAGGTTCCGCGTGAAGCCCACCTCGTCGTGATAGGGCGAGGCGTCGAAGCCCGGCCGGACCTTGGCCCGGAGCGCGTTCAGCGCCTGGTGGTCCTCGGTCAGGTCGAGAGCCTTGGCGACATAGTCGTCCCAGCCGTCGGCGATCAGCTCGTCCAGGCCGCAGGGCTGCACCACCGGCACGCCGATGCGGCTGTAGAAGTCCTCGCCCCATTGGGTCAGCACCGGGACGCCGTTGGCCAGCGCGTCGCAGGTGGTCGTGCCGCCCGGGCACGGCGAGGGGTCCAGGGCCAGGTCGATGTCCTGGAACTCCCGCAGGTAGTCCGCCCCGTTCGACCGGCCGCGGAACTCCAGCTGCTCGGGCTGGGCGCCGTAGACCGCGAACCGTGCCTGGGTCGCGCGCTGCAGCACCGGGTCGACGAACTGGTCGTACTTCAGCACCAGCCGGTTCTCGGGCCGCGCCCGCAGGATCAGCGACCAGGCCGCGATGGTGATCTCGGAGAGCTTCGAGGGATTGTTGAACGAGCCAAAGGTCACGTAGCCGTTCTTCAGCGCCGGCGTCGGCACGGGGTCCGGACGGCCGACGGGCGCGCGGCTGGGGGCCACGATCGGCCCGATCCGCCAGATCTCCTCGGTGAAGTACTGCTCGGTCCCCGCCACCGCCATCGAGTCGGCGTGCAGGATGTAGTCCATGCAGGTGAGCCCCGTGGTCTGCACGAAGTTCATCCACGCCACCTGCACCGGCGCCGGGCGATAGGCGAAGACCGGCAGGCGGCTGCCCGCGGTATGCCCCCAGACGTCGATCAGCACGTCGATCCGGTCCGCCTTGATCTTGGCCGCCACCTCGGCGTCCGACAGCTGGCCGATGCTGCGCAGCTTGCAGGCCGCCGGCGTCGTCTCGCCCACCGCGTCGGCGCAGTAGAGGAACACCTCCACCGCCTCGGGATCGTGCGCCTCCAGCACCGGCGCCAGGAACTGCGCCAGCTGGTTGCGCGTGAAGCTGGGGCCGACGTAGCCGATCCGCAGGCGGCGCTTGGCCGTGCGCTCGTTGGCGAAGGTCGGCTTGGCCGGGGTCACCGGCGTCGCATAGAGCTCGCCCCAACGGCGCGCCTCCTGCGACACGCGGTTCAGCCGGTCCGGGTCGTGGAACAGGGCGTAGATCAGGAACTCGTGCACCTGCGGGCTCTGGAAGGCGTCGGCGGCGGCGGTGAACACCGCGATCGCCTCGTCCATCCGCCCCTGGTGCTGCAGCGCCAGGCCGTAGCTCAGCAAGAGGTTCGCATCGAGGTTGTCGAAGTCCAGAGCGCGGCCGAACGCCAGGCTGGCCGGGCCCATCAGCTTCGAGCCGTAGAGCTGCCGCCCCAGCTCGGCGCAATAGGCCCGGTCGGTGCGGAACCGCTCCATGTCGGCGCCGATCGAGCGGATCACCGAGGTGGCGTGCAGCGTCCGCGCATCGTCCAGCGTCTGGCGCACCAGGTCGGCCTCGCCGGCGGCGGCGAGCGCGCTGTAGAGCCAGTAGCGGCTCTCGTGGTCGCCCGCGTCGGCCTGGCTGGCGCGATGGAACACGCCGGCCGCGGCCTCGGGATCACCGGCGTCCAGCGCCGCGCGGCCCTCGGCGATCAGGTCGCGGGCGGCGAAAGCGACGCTCACGCCTTAAGCACCGTGTTGGCCTTGATCACCGCCGCGCCCTTGGCGTCGAGGTCGGCGCGGGTGTCGACCAGGCTGAGCGGGCCCTGCAGGGTGGCGTTCACCGCTTCCATCCCCGGCGCGCGACCCTTGCCGCGGGCGATCAGGTAGCGCAGCGAGATGCGCTCGTGGTCGGCGGCGTCCGGCTGGGTGCCGTGCAGGGTGCAGGCGTGCCACATGGCTGCAAAGCCGGTGTCGCCGGTCAGGATCCGCTGCTGCGTCTCCACCGTCCCGTGCGCACCGTTCGTGTAGGTCCAGCTCTCGGGGCTCGACCGCGTCAGGTCGTGCGGGAAGACCGAGCCGCCCAGCCGGTGGCTGCCTTCCAGCAGGTACAGCGGCGCGTCGGCCTTCGTCACCGGGTGCAGGTAGATGTAGAGCGTCAGGAAGTCGGCTTCCCGGTCCTTGTAGTCGATCAGGTCCTGGTGGAAGTCGATGCCGTAGAAATAGGTGATGTCCCGGTTCTGCGGCTTCACATAGGCGCCCAGGTTGTTCACCGGGTTGCCGTGGATGCGCGCTTTCAGCCAGTCGGGGATCGACCGCGCCGGCACGCCGCACACTACCTTCTTGTTCAGGATCTCGTAGTCGGGGCCCAGCAGGGCGGTGACCGCCTCGACGATGTGCGGCGCCTGCTCCACGAACCCCAGCCTGGCCTCGAACCGCTCCAGCAGGTTGCGGCCCGGCCGCGGGTTCACGCCGGTGTACTGCGGGTCGGCGTCGAACTCGGCCTCGGTCTGGAACAGCGTCGCGTCGAAGGCCCGGGTGCTGCGGATGTCGGCCAGCAGCTCGCTCGCCGCCGCCGGATCGACGGGAGCCTGGAACAGGTGCGCGCCGGTCTCGATGAAGTCCGCGATCACGTCCGCCGCCAGGCCGCGGCCGGCCATCGGCTTCGCCATCATGTTCACGCGCAGTCTCCGGGTCCTTATGGTTAAGGCGGAGAAAAGCCGCTTCGCGTTAACCCCCGCTTACGATGGCGCCGTTCTGCGGGGGGTCTTGCGGCCGGTCGCGAGCTTGTGCCGCACCTCGCGCTTCACCCGCGCGGCGAAGCTGTCCCCGTGCTCCTCCATGAAGGCGACCACCGCGCCGCGGTCCTTCTGCGACAGGAAGCGCAGCGCCCAGCTCACCGCCTTCTCGATCATGTCCTCCCGGTCGCCCGCCAGCCGCAGGCAGATCGGCAAGGTCCGGCCAGGATCGCCGCCCTTCACCGCCCCGTTCAGGCCGACCGTCGCCACCAGCGCCGAGCGCCGGAACCACATCTGCGGATGCCGCGACCAGCCCTCGATCAGCGCGTCGGAGACCCGCCCCTTGGCCCACAGCGGCCCCGACAGGATCGTCCCGAAGGCGTCGGTGGCGTACCAGCTCTCGATCCGCGTCGCGAAGTCGGCGACCTCGTCCTCCGTCACCGCCGCGAAGGCGCCCGGATGGAACCGGATCAGCTCGTAGCCTATCCACTTGCCGCCCTGCCCGGCCATCCGCTCCAGCGCCTGCGCGATGGCGATCACCTCGCCCGCCGGCTCGCCCTTCAGCTTCGCCGACCACCCCTTGCGCACCGCCCGCAACGACGGCGTATCCCGCTTCGGCAAGGCGGCGATCTCGGCGCGGATCTCAGCGACGACGGCGTCGGGGGTCATCGGCAGAGCATGATCACTCAAGCCAGATCCGTCATCCCGCGGCTTGTCCGCGGGACCCCTCGATCCGCGTGCGCAAGCGTCGGCAGGGGTCCCGCGGACGAGCCGCGGGATGACGACCGCGATGTTAGCTGATCATGTCCCAGGCCAGCGGCTCGCCCCGCGCCAAGTCGCGCGACGCCGTCTTGCCCAGCACCTTCTCCAGATCCGCCGGCGGCAGGCCGTTGCCCGGCCGGATCGAGCGCACATTCGCCCGCGTCAGTGGCTCGCCGGCCTTCACGTCGGCCGACACGTAGAGCGACCGCCGGAACTGCACGTTCCCCCGCTCGGACCCCAGCAGGTCATAGTGCGCCCGGCCCAGCGACGCCCAGGCCGCCTTGGTGTCGTCCACCAGCGCCCGGAACTCCGCCGGCTCCAGGCTGAACGCCGCGTCCGGACCGCCGTCCGCGCGGGCGATGGTGAAATGCTTCTCGATGACGCTGGCCCCCATCGCCACCGCCGCCACCGACGCCGCCGTCCCCGGCGTGTGGTCCGACAGGCCGACCGGGCAACCGAACCGCCCCGCCATGTCCGCCACCGTGCGCACGTTGGCGTCGGCGAAGGTGGCCGGATAGCTGGACACACAGTGCAGCAGCACCACGCCCGCCGCCCCCGCGCCCAGCGCCGCGTCCCGCGCCGCCTCGATCTCGGCGAGGTTGGCCATGCCGGTGGAGATGATCAGCGGCTTGCCCTTGGCCGCCGCGTAACGGATCAGCGGCAGGTCGATGGCCTCGAACGAGGCGATCTTGAACGCCGGCGCGCCCAGCCCGTCCAGCAGGTCCACCGCCGTCTCGTCGAACGGGCTGGAGAACAGGGTCACCCCGCGCTTCGCCGCCCGCTCGAAGATCGCCGCGTGCCATTCGAACGGCGTCTGCGCCTCCTGGTACAGCTCGTACAGGCTGCGCCCGTCCCACAGCCCGCCGTGGATGCGGAACTCAGGTCGGTCGACGTCCATGGTGATGGTGTCGGCGGTGTAGGTCTGGATCTTGATCGCGTCGCAGCCGGTCTCGGCGGCGGCGTCCACCATCGTCAGCGCCCGGTCCAGGCTGCCGTTGTGGTTCCCGCTCAGCTCGCAGATCACATACGGCGGATGCTCGGCCCCGATCTTCCGGCCGGCGATCTCGATCTCGGGCGCGCTAGGCATGGCCCCGAACTTAAGTCCCGCGCCTGAAAGCGTCGTTAACCAAGGCCCCGCCTTGCCCCAATTTTTCGATCGTCATCCCCCGGCTTGTCCGGGGGACCCATTCACACCGAAACACTCGGAAAGGCCCGCGAGCGCGGCCGCTGCGGTTCCTCACGCTGTCACGAGCAAGCTGAAGCATGGGTCCCCCGGACGAGCCGGGGGATGACGATCCTATTTGAGCGCCCCGTCGCCCGTCCGCTAGCTCAGCGCGTCGCCGAACAGCGACGGCGCCTCGGGCTTGTGGCTCAGCGCCGGGGTCCGCTTGTGGCTGGCCACCAGACCCAGCGCCACGCCCGTCCCCAGGCCCACCATCGCCAGGGTCGAGAACAGCCGCAGGCCGACGCCCAGCGCCAGCCCCGCGCCTGCCGCCGCGCCGATTGCGGCGACCAGTCCCACCGACTTCATTTCGTCTTGCATGCGCGCCTCCAGAATCTCACCTACATAAGGGACATGTCCGATCCTCGTTCCGTCCGCTGCCTGATCGTGGGCTCCGGCCCCGCCGGCTACACCGCCGCCGTCTATGCCGCGCGCGCCCTTTTGAACCCTGTGCTGATCCAGGGCATCCAGCCCGGCGGCCAGCTGACCATCACCACAGACGTAGAGAACTACCCGGGCTTCGCCGACGTCATCCAGGGCTCGTGGCTGATGGAGCAGATGGAGGCCCAGGCGAAACACGTCGGGACCGAGATCGTCACCGACATCGTCACCAAGGCCGACCTGTCGAAGCGCCCGTTCCGCCTGGAGACCGACAGCGGCCAGGTGTGGCTGGCCGAGACCCTGGTCATCGCCACCGGCGCCCAGGCCAAGTGGCTGGGCCTGCCCACGGAGGCCAGGTTCCAGGGCTTCGGCGTCTCGGCCTGCGCCACGTGCGACGGCTTCTTCTATCGCGGCAAGAACGTGATCGTGGTCGGCGGCGGCAACACCGCGGTCGAGGAGGCCCTGTTCCTCACCAACTTCGCCGCAAAGGTCACCGTCGTGCACCGCAAGGACGAGTTCCGGGCCGAGAAGATCCTGCAGGAGCGCCTGTTCCACCATCCGAAGATCGAAGTGGTCTGGGACAGCGTCCTCGACGAAGTGCTGGGCGACACCGACCCCCTGGGCGTCACCGGCGCGCGGCTGAAGAACGTCAAGACCGGCGCGACCCAGACGATCGCCGCCGACGGCGTGTTCATCGCCATCGGCCACGCGCCCTCGTCGGAGCTGTTCAAGGGCCAGCTGGAGATGGACGCCTCGGGCTATCTGAAGGTGCAGGCGGGCACGGCCTCCACCGCCATCCCGGGCGTCTACGCCGCCGGCGACGTCACCGACGACGTCTACCGCCAGGCGGTCACCGCCGCCGGCATGGGCTGCATGGCCGCGCTGGAGGCCGTCCGCTTCCTGGCCGAAGAGGACCACGCCAAGGCCAAGCACCCGATTTCGCACGCGGAGGCCCAGAAAATCGGGGTCTGGTGAGAAATAGTCGCAACGAAGCGCCACTGTCGGAAACCCGACGCCCCGCTCGTGGGTTAGGCGTGCGTGACACCCGAGAGTTCCAGTGACCGCTATCGTGCGCAGGCGGAGGTGGTGATGCGCCTGGCCGCCAAAGCCGGGAGTCCGGCCGAGAAGCAGGTCTATCTCCAGATTGCCGACGGCTGGCGCAAGCTGGCCGCCGAGGCCCTGCGCAACGAGCGCCAGGACACGCCCCATCCGGCGGCCGAAACCCGCAGCTTCCGCCACGATCCTGACTGACCGTCCGGGCGCCGCCGCCGACGCGGTGCGAGCGGGCGCAGCCGTTTGAAACCGCAGAGGACGCGGAGATCGCACAGAGATCGCAGAGGCGCTGAGCTCTCTGCGTCCTCTGCGAAACCTCCGCGTCCTCTGCGGTTAAGTCGGATGGCGCTATCGCGCCGACCAAGCCCGGCAATCCTCGCCGGATCGACCTCTGGCCTCGATTGGCCCTAGGCTGGCGGTATGATCCGACACGCCCGCGCCTCCGACCACGCCGCCATCGCCGCCGTCAACGACCTGGCGTTCGGCCAGCCGGACGAGGCCGCCCTGATCGCGCGCCTGCGGGCCGACGGCGACGCCATGTGCGAGATCGTCTCCGAGACCGACGGGGTGATCGACGGCCACATCCTGTTCAGCCGCCTGTGGGCCGACCGGCCGGAGCTGTTCGCCGCCCTGGCGCCGATGGCCGTACATCCCGATCGCCAGCGCGCCGGCCTGGGCTCCGCCCTCGTCCGCTCCGGCCTGCAGATCCTGCCCGAGTTCGGCGTCCGCGGCGTGCTGGTGCTGGGCCACCCGGCCTACTATCCGCGCTTCGGTTTCGCGCCCGAGACGGCGGCCAAGGTCAAGGCCCCCTACGCCGGCTCCCCCGCCTTCATGGCGCTGGCCCTCGAAGACGGCGCCTTCGACGAGCCGCTGCAGGTCATCTACCCGGACGCGTTTTCGAGCTGACCCTGCGCAATCATCTCCCAAATTGACCGTCATCCCCGGGCTTGTCCCGGGGACCCATACGCGCCGACGGCGCCAGGCAGGCAGACAGCGGCGCCGCCGACGGGGCTTTGGCGCCGCCAGCGTTTCTGGGTGGCCGGGACAAGCCCGGCCATGACGTTCACAAGAGAGAGAGTTGGGTCTCCCCAGCCCGAACCTAAGCCCCCGGTGCGGCCTGGGTGCTCGAGGCGGCGGCGGGTATCCCCCCGGGCGCCGCGGCGGCCGGCTTGTCCATCGAGCGTTCCAGGGCGTCGAGGCTCTGGTTGATGCGCTTGATCTCGTCCGGCGTCGGCTGGCGGCGGCTGGACAGCAGCACGCCGGTCATCCGCGCCCGCTCCGTGCTGGGCAGGGTGGGATCGACGATGCTGTAGGTCCGCACCTCGCCGGCCACCGCCAGGGTGACCTTGCGCTCCACCGGCGGCCCCAGCAGCTCGGGCGCCAGGCCCTGGGTGCGGGCGTCGATTGAGCCCAGTACGGCCGGGCTCAGATAGGCTTCGCCGCCGGCGTAGCGGCCGGTGAAGGCGGGCGGTTCGCCCCACGGCCCGGTCCAGCGGTAGAAGATGTGCTGGCCCACCTGGACCATCTTCACCAGGGTCGGAGCCCAGTACGGGGCCACATATTGCGCGTGATAGTGGGTGGCCGAGCCCACCTGCTTATCGACATAGCCGCCCAGGGCGTGGGCCGCGACGTCCTGGGCGCGGCGCCACAGGGCCGGCTGCGGCGCGTAGCGCATCGAGCCGTCGCAGGTGAAGGTGAACTGGCAGCCGGTGGCGCGCGCGGCGCCCTGGTAGACCACGCCGCACACCGACTTCGGATAGGCCGGGTGGCGCAGGCGGTTCAGCACCACCTGGGCGACCGCCTCCTGGCCGATCTCGGGTTCGCGGGCGGCCTCGTAGTAGACGGCCTGGCTCAGGCACTCCAGCGCGCGGGCCCGGTCGGGGCCGGCGGCGGTCAGCACGAAGGGCTGCATCGGCCGGATCGGCAGCTTGGCGAACGGGAGAAGCGCGTTCAGCGCCTGGGCGCTCTCGCCCTCGGCCTGGACAGGCGCCTCGCCGAGCGTCGGGACCTGGGTGATGTTCAGGCTGGCCCAGCCCTCGGGCCGCGCCCACAGGTCGGGCCGGCGCAGGCCGGGATCGTGGCGCAGCGCCAGCGCCCGCATCGCCGGGTCCATGGCCGCCGCCATCCGCTGCAGCTGGGCGGCGGAGAGCTGGCCGCTGGCGAACGCCGCCTTCTCGCGCGCCAGCAGAGCGTCCGTTCCAGGCGCAAATCCACGGCTGGCCAGGATGGCCGCGAGGACCAAAACGGTCCCAACCCCTGCCCAGATCAGGCGGGGCCAGCGTTCCAACAGCGGCTTCAGGCGAGGATCCTCTCTGGCTTCCAGTGTCGCATATAGGCGCAAACCGACGATATTTGGACCCGGAACCGGCAATTTTCGTGCAAGTGCGACAAGGCGGACATGCGCGATTCGCCGCGGCGCCAGACATTGCGCCGACCTTGAGCACGCCGCATGTTGACGGCGGGGTGGTCGATCAGGTTCCGGGGGATGAGTTCTTCATGACGCCCGCGCTGTGGCCGCTGCGGCTGATCCCGCGACGTTCGCCCAGGTTCGTCACCGGGCTGGCGATCACCGCCGGCGCGCTGGCCGCGGCCATATTGGTCCGCGGCCTTCTGCTGGGCTGGCCGCAGGCGGTCGGGCTCTCGGCCACCACTTTCCCGGCGCTGATCGTGGCGACGCTCTATGCCGGCTCCGGCTGGGGCTGGGCGGCGCTGGCGCTGTCGATGCTGCTCAGCCGCCTGACCCCGCTCAGCACCAACCTCGACGAGACGCAGATCCTGGCGATGTTCGCCGTCTCGGCCGGCCTGACGGTGATCGTCTCGTCCAGCCTGCGCGCCGCCCTCCTGCGCCTCGACGAGGCCAACGCCGCCCAGGCCGCCGCCCAGCGGACCCTGGAGTCGACCCAGGCCCAGTTCCGCAATCTCGCCGACAGCGCGCCCGTGCTGATGTGGGTCACCCGCACCGACGGCCTGCGCGAATTCGCCAACCGCACCTACGTGGAATTCCTGGGCGAGCCCTACGAGACGGCGCTCCACTACGACTGGCGCAAGGTGCTGCACCCCGACGACCTGACCCGCATCCTGCAGGAACAGGTGGCCGGCGAGGCCTCGCGCAAGCCGTTCAACCTCGAGGCCCGCTTCCGCCGCCACGACGGGGAGTACCGTTGGGTCCGGTCGACCTCGCAGCCCCGCTGGGCCGCGGACGGCGCCTTCTCGGGCTTCATCGGGGTCGGCCACGACGCCACCGACGCCAAGCAGGCCGAGGACGACCTGAAGCGGATCAACGACCTGTTGTCCGAGCGGGTCCAGGCCGCCCTGGCGGAGCGCGACGAGGCCGAGGCGGCCCTGCAGCGCGCCCAGAAGCTCGAGGCGGTCGGCCAGATGACCGGCGGCGTCGCCCACGACTTCAACAACCTGCTGACCGTGATCATCGGCGCGCTGGACCTGATGCAGCGCCATCCCAACGACGAGGCCCGGCGCGAGCGGATGATCGACGCCGCGCTCGGCGCCGCCCGGCGCGGCGAGCGCCTGACCCAGCAGCTGCTGGCCTTCTCCCGCCGCCAGGCCCTGAAGCCCGAGCCGGTGCAGGTCGACGCCCTGCTCAAGGACACCGAGGCCCTCCTGGGCCGCGCCATCGGCGAGGCCGTGCGCCTGGTCGTCGCCCCGGACGCTCCGGATGCGGTGGTCAGCATCGATCCCAGCCAGTTCGAGGCCGCGATCCTGAACCTGGCGGTCAACGCCCGCGACGCCACGGCGGCCGGCGGGGTGATCCGCGTCGAGACCGGGGCGGTCAGCGTCGCCGCCGGCGAGATCGCCGAACTCGACGCCGGCGACTACCTGCGGGTCAGCGTCCACGACACCGGCTGCGGCATGGACGCTGCCACCATCGCGCGCGCCTTCGAGCCCTTCTTCACCACCAAGCCGCCCGGCCGCGGCACGGGGCTGGGCCTGAGCCAGGTCTATGGTTTCGCGCGCCAGAGCGGCGGCACG
>CBHTUE010000157.1:0-11994 GCA_966096115.1 uncultured Phenylobacterium sp. | reverse complement strand
CGTACGAGCGGAACGTGCAGCTCGACACCTTGCCGCCCGCCGCCTTCACGTCGACCAGGTTGGCGTTGAGGAAGAGGGTGATCGCCCTCGAGTCGACAATCGGCTTGCGGTACTTCTCGCCGAACCGGGTCGGCGGAGAATAGGAGAAGTGGATCTGCTGGATCCCCTGGCCCGACCCCATCGGCGTGCTGGGCGGCGGCGGCTTGACCTCGACCAGTTCGCAGGCGGCCTGCAGGTAGGGATCCAGGTCGCGCTTGCGGATCGGCCAGTGGGCCATCGGACTGATCTGGTCCTTCGGCAGGAAGTCGATCTCATCCAGGTTGTGGCAGAAGCCCGTCCAGTGGCCGCTGGTGCCGCCGAAGAACCGCAGGCGCGCGGCGTTCAGCTGGAAATAGGGGTCGCCCACGACGGCTCCCTTGTAGCAATCCTGAGAGTCGGTGCTCAGGTCGAACCCGCCCGCCTCGCAGAGCGCCACCCGCTTTCCCTTGCGAGCCAGCTGCAAGGCCGTCGTGATGCCGGCCGGGCCGGCGCCGACCACGCAGACGTCGAACGGCTTGCCGTCGAAGGACGCGTCCGAATTCAGGTCATGCAACATTGAGCCGCCCCTAGATGTCGTCGGACTTGAGGATCCATCCGTCGACCTGGCGGTACTCGCGGAAGAAGTTGGTTCGGCGACCAATCCACGCCGTCGCTGTCGGCGCGACCATGATCAGGGCCAGGAACAGTCGCCTCTTCATACTCACCAACTCCCTACCCCCGACTCGTCGCCTGAGAGCATGCCAGCCCCTCACGTCGAACGCCATCCGACGGGGTTGCGGGAAGGGCACACAATGCGGTCGATGCGGCCATCGGGATCACCTATGGTGCCGCGCCGTCCGAACCACGTCAGCATCGTGGCTGAGAGACACAACGCCTTCAGGCAGGATTTTTGCAACGCTGCCTTCATGTCCGTCTGGCTGAGTATGTCCATGCGCCGCAGACCCCTCTATGCCATCGCAGCCCTGGCCGTCCTGGGCGGCTGCGGAATGGCCCGCGCGAACGATTCGCCGCGAGTTGGCACGCCAGCGAACCTGAACGCCCTTCTTCGCGATGCGAAGGGCGGCGAGGTGATCGTCCTTAGCTCAGGCGACTACCCGCCGATCCGGCTGCTGGGCCGGACGTTCGCCAAGCCCTTGGTGATCGATGCCAGCGCGGCGACTCTCAACGGCGTATACGCCAATAGAGTCGAGGGCTTGGACATTCGGGGCGGAGAGTTCCACGTACCGCCTCCGTTCCTCAAGGCCGGCACGGACCGGATGATCTACGGTGCCGCATTGCGGCTCGATGACGTGAAGAATGTACGCCTGTCTGACCTGAAGATCGTTGGGCCGGGGGCACTACCGGGCGCGCCGGAGGACGCGTTCGGCGAAGGCGACGGCATCAAGATCTTCGTCGGCTCCGACGTAGAGGTAACTAACGGTCGCTTCACTGGACTGAAGAACGGGCTCGCGTTGTCGCGGATCGATGGCTTCCGGATTTCAGGTAATGCTTTCGAGGGCATGCGGGCTGACGGCATGAACATCAGCGCCGTTCGCAACGGCGTTATTCAGCACAATGAGTGCCGAGGCACGCGGGTTCGAGACGGTGAGCATCCCGACTGCATTCAGGTCTACTCGCGGCCTGAGGCGCCGCCAACAGCGGACCTTGTGATTCGCAACAACACCGCCGAAGGACCGACGCAGGGCGTCTTCCTAGGCAATCATACGCACAATGGCATCAATGACGGCGGCTTCGACCGGATATTGATTGAGGACAACGATCTCTATGTCGGCTTCGCCAACGCCATCGCAGTGATGGATGGCCGTAACTCCATCGTGCGCAACAACAGGATCCGCACATTCCCCGGCGCGCCCTATCAGGCGCGGATCACACTGCGGGGCGACGTGATCCAGTGCGGCAACATCGTCGCCTCCGCCGGCAACAAGACGGCCAAGGTCGATCAGAAATGCTGAGCCGTCGCATTCGTCGGTTTGCCTGCACGTGAGACGCGGTGCGAAGGCCTATCTCGCCGCCTCGCTGGTCGCGCAGGCGAGCGCTCTGGTGCGATACGTCATCCTCGCGCGCACCATCGGGCCGACGGAGCTCGGGCTCGCGGCCACCCTCATCCTCACCTCGCAGTTCTTCGAATCCATCAGCGACATGGGGGCCGATCGCTTCATTGTGCAGGATGCGACAGGCGACACGCCCACCACCCAGAAGCTAGTGCAGTTGGCCATCGCGCTACGCGGCGGCCTCATCGCCCTGGCCCTGGTGCTGGGCGCGGGCTTCGTCGCGCATTTGCTGCACACGCCAAGCCTGGCCCCCTCGCTGGTCGCCCTCAGTCTCGCGCCGCTGATCGCCGGCTTCGTCAATCTCGACCTCCGTCGGGCCCAACGCACCGCCGACTTCCGACCCGAGGCCCTCTCGATCATTCTCAGCGAAGTCGCCGCCACGGCCGCCACGACCATCGCGGCCTTGCACCTGCGCGACCACACGGCGGTCATCTACGGCCTTGTGGTCCGCTCGATCGTGCAGGTTCTCGTGTCTCACCTGACCGCCAAGCGGCTCTACGGCTGGGCCTATTCGCGCGAGATCGCCGCGCGCCTGACCCAATTCGCCGGTCCCCTCGTCGTGAACGGCCTGCTGGTGTTCCTGGGAACCCAGGGGGACCGCGTCATCGTCGGCAGCGCCGTGGGGCCGGCGGCCCTGGGCCAGTACAGCGCCATCCTGCTCCTCGTCTTCTACCCGGCGACCGCGATCTCGCGCTTCCTGGCCGGCATCCACATGCCGCAGGTGGCCCGGACGCGCGACACCGAGCAGTTCGCGCACGAACGGGATCGGCTCGCCGGGCGCTCCCTGCTGGTCTCGACGGCCCTGCTGGTCGGCTTTACCGTCGTCGGGCCGATCGCCACGCCCCTGCTCTACGGGCATCGCTTCGCCCAGCCGCTGCCGTTGTTCGCCGCGCTCGGATTCCTGCAGGCCACCCGCCTCCTGCGTTTCTGGCCGACGACGCTCGCGCTCGGGACGGGCGACAGCGTCACGGTGCTCGTCGGCAATGTCTTCCGCATCGCCGCCCTGCCGCTGACCCTGGGCGCTTACTATCTCGCGCCGTCGATCTACACGATCGTCGGCGGCTTCATCCTCGGGGAGATCGCGGCGCTGGCTTCGGCGTTGCTTCTGCTAGCCCGGCGACAGTCGACGGAGGCCGGCGCCGACTTGCGCCGCAGCCTGCTCTTCATCGCGATCGGCGCCCTTGGACTCACAGGCGTGGCCGCGGCGCAGTTGGGCAATTGGCTTGTCGTCGCGCCCTGCCTCGTCGCAATCGTCGCCATGCTGGCCGTGATGCTGCGAACAGAGTGGGCGATCTGCCTCGAGGCGCTGGCGATGGTCGAGCGACAGCTTCGCCGCCGATCCAGGGTGGGCTCGAGCTAGCCGGCCACCCGCTCAAGCTCCGCGATCGCCAGATACAGGTGATAGAGCGAGGTCGCCGGCGCCGGCTCTTCGACGAACCCGCCATCGGCGCGCATCCGGTCGCGCCAGACGCCGCGCACCGGCGTCTCCAGATAGCGGCGCAGGGCGTTGGCCGCCATCAGCGCCTCGCGCGGGTCACCGAGCACCAGCGCGGCCTTGAGGAATTCCGTCTGGGGCCAGAGGCGCGCCGTCGCATCGCGGGGTGAGAAGTCCGGCCAGACCGAATTCAGGGCGACGCCACGGCGGACGTCGACGCCACCCAGGCCGCGCGCATAGAGCCGGCTTGCCGCCTCATGGCCTCGTCGGTCGCCGCGGGCGGCCCCCCAGCGGGCCAGCAGCCAAGCCCACTCAAAGTGGTGGCCCGGCTCCACGAGGCCGGCCTCGCCCGTATAGGGCGCCCAATCGGCATCGAAGAATTCCTGCAACAGGCCATCGTCGGCGCCGATGAAGCGGCCGAGGGCCAGCTCGGCGATCTGGTCCGCCAAGGCCCGCCAGCCGTCATCAGAGTCGAGCCCCTCCCAGTCGAGCGCGGCCTCGAAGAGGTGCATGTGGGCATTGGCCTGGAACGGATGTGGCCCGGCCTCGCGGAAGCCGCCGGCGGGATGGCGGAACACGTCGAGGCCGGTCCGCAGCGCGCGCGCCTGCGTCGTCGTATCGACGTCCTGCGCGCCGGCGCGTTTCAGCGCCGACAGCGCCATCAAGGCGAAGGCCTGCTCGTACAACTGGGCCGTTTCGTCGAGGACGCGGCCCTCCGGCGTGAGCCGGTTGACGTACAGGCCGTCCGGCCGCCGGCCATGGGCCTGCATCCACGCAAAGCCGCGGGTCGCGACGGACATCCACGGCCCGGGCCGCGCCTTCGCGGCGGACATCGCATAGACCATCACCTGGCGGGTCTGCGTGCGCAGGCGACGGTGCGGATCGACCGCCGCGCCGGACATCGCCAGGGCTTCCCGAAATCCGCCGTTGCCGGCGTCGGCGCCCAGGGTCGCCCAGACCGGCAGGGCGGCCGTCTCCAGCCAGTTGCGGTACCAGGCCGCGGCGTCGGGCAGAGTCGCCAGGGTCCAGGCTTCGGGCGCGCCCGGATGGGCCGCCTCGGCGACGGACTTCACAGCCTGAGCGTGATCGAAATCGCAGACCAGAACCGCATCGGGCTCGACGACCACGGCCAGCCTGCGGCTTCCGATCACCGAGACGCGCACACCCGCGGGCGCCCGCACCAGGACGTCCGAGGCGTCGACGGCGCTTGCGCCAGCGGCCAGGACGTTTCCGTTCGCATCCTTCGCCGAGGCCGCCCAGACGGCGTCCCAGGCGCCCAGGTCGGACCAGGCGAACGCCACGGGCAGCACCGCGGCGCGGCGTGTCTTCTCCATGACCGCATAGTCGAACGAGATCTTCGGCGCGGTGAGGAAGGCCTCGCCCAGCCGCGTCACGCCCTCGGTGTCGGACGCAGTCCTGAGGCCTTCGACGACCGACGCCGTGACGGCGCCTGCGTGGTCCTCCAGCTCCGCCAGCAAGGTCGCCGCGGTGGCGACGAAGTTGCCGCTGTTCCAGAGAAAGCCCTGGGCGACGTAGGCGGCGGCGCGCGCCGCGTCTGGCTTTTCCACGAACGCCGCGACGGGCGCGACGCCCTCGCCCTCCCCTGCCCGGATATAGCCATAGGCGGTCGCCGGCTCGGTCGGCCGGACCCCCAGGGTGACGATTGCGCCGTCGGCGGCGGCGGCCACCGTCAGGCGAACAGCGGCGCGGAACGCGGCATGGTCGGGGACATGGTGATCCGAGGCCACGATGACGGCGACCGCGTCGGGGTCGCGTTCCGCGATCCAGGCCGCGGCCACGGCGATGGCGGCGGCGGAGTCCCGCGGCTCGGGTTCGACGATCACAGCGGCCTCGACGCCGATGGCCGCAAGCTGGCTGCGGATGATCCGGCCGTGCGCCGCCCCCGCGACGATCAGCAGGCTGCCGCCGTCTGCGGCGAGTTCGTGCACCCGCAGCACCGTGTCCTGCAGCAGCGAGCGCTCACCCACGAGCGGCAGGAACTGCTTCGGGTTCGCAGGGCGCGAGCTCGGCCACAACCGGGACCCGGACCCGCCACACATGATCACCGGATAGATCGGCACGTCGCGCATTCCCCGATCGGTAGGCGAAACTCCCTACCCAAGTCTTTTCGGCGAGAGCCGGGACGGCCACGACTTTATGGCGCCGGTCTTGCTAATCTTGCCTATGGAACGGGCCGGCAACCCTTTAGTAGGGCGGCGTCGGCAGAAGATCATCCCTAACATCGCGCACCCGCGCCCCGGAGGTTCCTGCGTTGCGTATTCTGATCTACGGCCTCGGCTATGTGGGGCTCACCGCGGCAGGCTGCCTTACCAAGGAAGGGCACACGGTCACCGGGATCGACGTCAACGAGGACAAGATCCGTGAGCTGAACAATGGCCTCTGCCCGATCATGGAACCGGGACTGGGAGAGCTGTTGTCGTCGGCGGTCTCAGAGGGACGCCTGCGGGCGACCCAGGCTGCGGGCGCCGAGTTGGACACCGCGGACATCGCGCTCGTTTGCGTCGGGACGCCGAGCTCGCCCGACGGCGCGCATAACATGAGCTTCATCGCCGAGGTGTCTCGCCAGATCGCGGTCGGGCTTGGCCGGGGCCGCAAGACGCCCCTGACGGTGGTCTACCGGTCCACCATGCGCCCGGGTTCGATCGAAGAACTGATCCTGCCTGTGTTCCGCTCAGTGCTCGGCCCCGAGGCCGACCGTCTGGTCGAGATCGTCTACAATCCGGAGTTCCTGCGCGAAGCCACCGCCATCAAGGACTACTTCGAACCGCCGAAGATCGTCACCGGCACGAAGGACGGCGCACCTTCGGCGGCGATGGAGGCAATGTACCAGGCCATCGAGGCGCCCCGCTTCTACGTGGGCTACCGTGAGGCGGAGTTCACGAAGTTCGTCGACAACACATGGCATGCCGTGAAGGTGGCCTTCGCCAACGAGATCGGGCGCATCTGTTCCATGCTCGATGTGGACGCAAACGACGTGCACAAGATCTTCGTCGCTGACACCAAGCTGAACATCTCGGCCTACTACATGCGACCCGGCGGTGCGTTCGGCGGCTCGTGCCTGCCGAAAGACGTCCGCGCGCTGCAGCACCTCGCGAGCGACGTCGGTGCGAACGCCACTCTGATCGACTCGGTGCTGCGGTCCAACGTAGCGCACAAGCACTTCATCTATGAGCACTGCACCCAGGGCCTCACGGCCAACGCGAAGATCCTGCTCGTGGGCCTCGCGTTCAAGCGTAACAGTGACGACTTGCGCGAGAGCCCGAACGTCGACCTGGCGGGCAAGCTGCTGCGGGCCGGCCATGGCGTGGACATCTTCGACGAGAGCGTCGATCCGGCAAAGCTGATGGGCCAGAATCTGGGCTACGCCTATGCCCACCTGCCCAACATCGGCGAGTTGCTGGTCACCCGCGCCGCCGCCGAAGCCACCCGCTATGACCTGGTTATCGACGCCAGCGGCGACGGCAAGGCTATGGCGCTGAACGCCGCACGGCTGGTCGAACTGCAGACCCTGAGCGCGCCGCGCGACCTTGCGGCCCTGGGGGCTCAGTGAGCGGGGTCGCCATGGCCGACGCAGGCGCCGTAGCCGCCGAACAGGCCGCCGCCGACCTGCTCGCCAGCCAGCCGTTGGCCGGGCGCAAGATCCTGATCATCGTGGAAAACCTGCCCGTGCCATTCGACCGCCGCGTCTGGCAGGAAGCCACCACCCTGGCCGCCGCCGGCGCCGAGGTCAGCGTGATCTGCCCGACGGGCAAGGGGTTCACGGATCGGCGAGAGGAACTGCAGGGCGTCCACATCTATCGCCACACCCTGCCGATCGACGCCAAGGGGGCGCTGGGCTACCTGCTGGAATACGGCGCGGCGCTGTTCCACCAGACGCGGCTGGCCTGGACGATCTTCGTCACGCGCGGCTTCCACGCGATCCACGGCTGCAACCCGCCGGACCTGATCTTCCTGGTCGCCTTACCCTTCAAGCTCTTCGGCGTGCGCTATCTCTTCGACCATCACGACATCAATCCGGAGCTATACGAGGCCAAATACGACCGTCGCGGCTTCTTCTGGCGTCTGATGGTCCTGTTCGAACGGCTGACGTTCGGCGCGGCTCGCGTGGTGATCTCCACCAACAACAGCTATCGCGAGATCGCCCTGACGCGCGGCGGCCGCAAGCCGGAGGATGTCTTCGTCGTCCGCTCAGGACCCGACCTGCGCCGCCTCAAGCCCGTGCCGCCCGACGCCGCCCTGAAGAAGGGCAAGGCCCACCTAATCGGCTATGTCGGGGTGATGGGCGACCAGGAGGGCATCGACCTGCTCCTGGAAGCGATCCGCCACCTGGTGTTCGACCTCGAGCGCACCGACGTCCACTTCGGCCTCGTCGGCGGCGGACCCAGCCTGCCGGCGTTGCAGGCGATGGCCGGCGAGCTCGGCATCGACGACTACGTCACTTTCACCGGCAGGGCGCCTGACGACGTGCTGTTCGGTATGCTCTCGACGGCCGACATCTGCGTGAACCCCGACCGGGTGAACCCGATGAACGACAAGTCCACGATGAACAAGATCGTGGAGTACATGGCGTTCGGGAAGGCGATCGTGCAGTTCGACCTGACCGAGGGTCGGGTCACCGCCGAGGACTCTTCGCTGTACGCCAAGGCGAACGATCCGCAGGACCTGGCCGTGAAGATGCTGCAGCTCATCGATGATCCGGCGCAGGCCGCCCGCATGGGCGCCATGGGCCGCGAGCGCGTGCGCAACCATCTGTCGTGGAACCACGAGGTACCCAAGCTGGTCGCCGCCTACCAGAGGCTGTTCGCCCGCTAGGGCCTTCGCTCTAGTCGTCCGTCACGGGCTTGGACATCAGTTTGTTCAGGATGAACTTGTGCGCGGGGAAGGGATTGCCGATCACGGCGCCCCCGAACGGCGCCAAGATCGAGAACGAGAGCAGGAACACCAGCCAGCCGCGCTTCACCGTGGCGCCGCGCGTCACGACGTAGAACAACAGCAGGAAGAGGGCCATGTTTGCGCCCAGCCCGATCCAGCGGAAGAAGTCCGTCGCGACCAGGTAGGTCAGTGGTGGGATCAACGCCGAAAGCACCAGCAGGGTGCGCCTGACGATATTCGACTCCAGGCGGCTCAGGACGAACGTCACCGCCAGCAGATAGGCCACCGGAATGGCGATGTAGACGAGGTTCGTCAGCAGCTTCCACAGGATGAACCCAATGGGCCGCGAGTTGTCGTCGATGCTGGAGCCAACCTCGAAGTAGCCGCTCCAGAGGGCCATCTTGTGAGCGGCGTGCGGAATGATCCCGGCCATCGTGGCCTCGAACTGCGTCTGCGGCATATCCGTCTTGCCGAACAGCGCGATCACCACCATCGCACCGACGACGGCGGCCAGCGGCAGGGCGAACGTTTTCAGGACTGAGCGGAAATCGCGAACGACGTCCAGGTCCCTGCGGATGTACCAGGCGGTTAGCTGGGCGGGGATCGTGAACAGGAACAGCTCGTGCACCATGACGCCGGTCATGAGCAGGGCTGAAAACAGCACGATGTTGCGCACGTAGAAGATGTTCAGGAGCGCGACGATCACGATGAAGATGTCCAGCGATCCCGTCGTGTAGGCGATCTGCAAGATGAAGGTCGGCGACAGGAACACGACCGCTTTGAAAAGGGGGTCGATCTGGGTCTTCGACCGCAGGAAGACGACCGCGATCAGCGCCACCAGGACGGCGACGAAGACGTGCTGCACGAAGATGGCGAAGAAGTATTCGTTGTCGAACAGCGAGCTCAGGTGGCTCATCTTGAACAGGGTGCCGACCAGTCCCCGGCGCACGAACCCGAAATCGAAGTAGTTGATGTAGAGGTGCCAGACGCGGCCGAACGACAGCGGGCCTAGCTTGGTGACAACCCATCGATCCAGGACGAGGAAGGAGGCCGTCAGCGTGGCCAGCGCAAGCGCCAGCGTCTGGAGCGCGGGACGTTTCAGGATCATATTTTGGCGCGCTTGAAGACGGGTTCCGGCAGGTGCCGGATGATCAGCATCACCAGCCACCAGATGGACTTCACATAGACCACGTCGCGTTTGCGGTTCACCGCCGTCTCGATCGCGGCGGCGACCTGCTGGGGCGTCGCTGTGAGCCTGGCGGGCAGATCCATGCCGGCGGTCATTCGTGTCGCCACGAAACCGGGCAGCACGGTGACGACATGGACACCCTTCTTGGCCAGGCGGTTGCGCAGGCCCGACAGGAAGGCCGTGAAGCCGGCCTTGGCCGAGCCGTAGACGTAGTTGGACGCCCGCCCGCGATCGCCGGCCACCGAGCTGATCCCGACCAGGGTCCCTGCCCCAACCGCTTCGAAGCGGTTGGCGAAGGCCGCCAGGATGGTCGCTGGCCCTTCGTAGTTGCTCCGCATCACCGCCACGGCGGCGTCGAGATCGGTCTCCGACTGCGCCTGGTCGCCCAGCGTCCCCACCGCACAGACGACGATCTCCGGCGGCGGCGACAGCGCGTCGATGAACCGGGCGTGCGAGCCCAGGTCCAAGGCGTCGAACTCATGCAGCGTCACCGCCACGTTGTGGCGCAGCGCGATGTCGGCGCGATCGGTTTCCAGGCTCGCCGCGTTGCGCGCGGCCAATTGCACGGCGCGGCCCTGGGCGGCGAAGCGGTGTGCGACAGCCAGCCCGATATCGGACCGGCCGCCCAAGACCAGCACGGGTCCCGCGCTCATATCCCGAGCCTCCGTGACTGGCCCGAGACGAACGCTCGCGACCGCTGTTCCTTCAGGCGCATCTGCACGAAGCGCTCGACCCGGGGGTCGGCCTGACGCAGCACCTCAGCGGAAATGCGGCTGTCCTTCGCGAGATAGAATCTCCCGCCGTAGTCGATGGTGATGCGGTCCAGTTCGGCCATCAAGGCGTGGCTGCCACGGCTGACCGGAAAATCGACGGCGAGCGTGTAACCGTCCATCGGGAACGAGAACTGCCCGGCCTGTGGCCCGAGGCGCTTGAGCACGGTCAGGAACGATCCGATCCCGGCCTTGGAGATCGCCCGAAGCTGGGCCTCCAGGCCCGCCCGCGCGCTTTCCACCGGCAGGGCGCACTGGAACTGCATGAAGCCCTTGCGGCCATAGATGCGGTTCCAGCCGTTCACCGAGTCCAGCGGGTAGAAGTAGGTGTCCCAATCGACCAGCGCCTCGCCGACCGCCAGCGCGCCCTTGGCGTAGTAGAGGGCGTTGAAGGCGCGCACCGACAGGCCATTGATCGTGAACGACGGCGCGTAGAACGGCACCGCCAGCTTGCGCCTGTGCGGTGTCACGTAGGGGTGCGCCTGCCGTTCGGCCGGCAGTTCCGCCCGCGTCGCGTGCTCGCCCAGGGTGACAATCGACCGGCCCAGGGCGCGGCCGGTGCTCAGCACATCGATCCAGCTGACCGAATAGGTCGACCGGTCGCTGTCGGCCAGCGCCGCCATGGTGGCGTCCAGGTTCGGCGCGACGATGGTCGTCTGGCGGATCCAGGCGCTCTCCACGGGGCGCAGACGAATCGCGGCGCGCAGGATGATCCCGGTCAGGCCCATGCCGCCGATGGTCCAGCCGAAGAGGTCGGCGTTCTCGTCGCGGGAGCAGCGGACGACCAGGCCGTCGGCGCCCATCAGGTCGATCCAGTCGGTGAAGGCCCCGAACGAGCCTTCGCTGTGGTTCTTGCCGTGGACGTCGGCGGCGATCATGCCACCGATGGTCACCAGCTTGGTGCCGGGCGTGATGGCCGGGAACCAGCCGCGCGGCAGGAAAGCGTCGATCACATCGGAGAGCAGCACGCCGGCCTCGACCACCAGCCGGCCGGCGTCGGCGTCGAAGGCGATCATGCGGTTGAATCCGCGCATGTCGGCGGTGTTGTGCTCGCCCATCGCACTGTCGCCATAGGCGCGGCCGTTGCCGCGGGCGATCAGGTCGCCCTCCGCCACCAGGGCCCGGAGCTCATCCTCGCTGCGCGGCCGGCTGACGCGGCAGTCCTGCCGCGGAAAACCGCCCCAGCCCGCGAGCATCATGCGGTCCTCTTGAGCGGGAAGGCGGCGTCGGAGAACACGAAGCGGCGATCCAGCTGGTACTTGACCACATAGCCGACGGCCAGGCCCAGGCAGGCGCCGACCTCACGCATCAGCGGCGTGTGCCAGATCACCCAGAACAGCGTCTCGGCGCCCCAGAAGATCATCGTCGTGACCACGCCCATGCCGGTGTAGAGCGTGAACTTGCGGCTGTGCGACTTCAGGCCGGTCGAGGCGTCGTAGAAGATCCACCGCTTGTCGAGCACGTACTTCACGGCCAGCCCCACCGCCGTCCCGGCCAGCACGGCCGCCCCGAAGAACAGCGGCGCGTCGCCCTGGGTCAGCACCAGACGCTGCGTCGCCAGGTTGGCGACGGTGCTGATGACGGCGAAACACGCGTACCGCAGGATCAGGACGTGCA
>CBHTUE010000156.1:0-12007 GCA_966096115.1 uncultured Phenylobacterium sp. | reverse complement strand
ACGTTCGAGAAGGCGCGGCGTGTCTCACAGGTCGCGGGCGGCGATCAAGCTGCAGCTTGGCGGCCGCGGCGGAACGGCCACGCGCTGTGGCTTCACGGCCACGCTAACCCGGACTGGCGCTGATCCCGCCGTCGATGGTGACCACCACGCCGGTGGTGTAGGCGCTGCGGTCGGAGGCGAGGAAGGCCATCATGTCGGCGATCTCGCGGGGGTGAGCGGCGCGGCCGCGGGGATAGTTCGCCATCAGCTCGGGATAGCGGCTTTCGTCGCCGAAGCGGCGTTCAGCGGCGGTCTTCATGAGGGTGACGATGCGGTCGGTCTCCACCGGGCCGGGGCTGACGCCGACCACGCGCACGCCGTCCTTCAGGCTCTTGCCGCCCAGGGCGCGGGTGAAGGCGTAGAGTGCGGCGTTGCCGGTAGAGCCGGCGATATAGCCCGCGTCCATCCGCTCGCCGGCCGCGCCGATGTCGTTGATGATCACGCCCGAGCCGCGGGCCTTCATGTGCGCGTAGATCGCGCGCGTCAGGTTGATGTAGCCGAAGACCTTCAGCTCCCAGGCGTGGCGCCACCGTTCTTCGTCGACCGCGTCCAGTGTGCCGCCCGGGATGTCGCCGGCGTTGTTGACCAGGATGTCGGCGTCCCGGCCCGCCTCGGCGAGGGCCGCGAGCTGGGCCGGATCGCGGATGTCGGTGGGGACGGCGCGCGCCTGGATCTGGTGCGCCGAACGCAGGCGTTCGCACAGCGCCTCCAGCGCCGCGCCGCTGCGCGCCGCCAGGATCAGGTGACACCCCTCCTCCGCGAATACCTCCGCCGCCGCCGCGCCGATGCCCTTGGACGCGCCGGTGATCAGCACCGTGCGGCCGGTCAGGTTGAGGTCCATGGGCGTGGCTCCAGTTGCGACGGGGGCCATCCTGTGACACCTGACGGCCCACTGCCAGGAACCTTCGCCTCAGAGCCATCATGTCCGATCCCGTCCAGCCCGCCTCCGTCTACGACCTCTCCCACAAGGAAGTGGAGGAGAGCCGCGCGACCTTCGCGGTGCTGGTGGACAACGAGCCGGGGGTGCTGCACCGGGTGGTCGGGCTGTTCGCCGCGCGCGGCTACAACATCGACAGCCTGACGGTGGCCGAGACCGACGAGACGGCGCACACCAGCCGCATCACCATCGTCACCCGGGGCACGCCGCAGGTGCTGGGCCAGATCGAGGCGCAGCTGCAGAAGATGGTCTCCACCCGCCACGTGCAGGACGTGACCAAGGACCCCAACGGCATCGAGCGCGAGCTGGCGCTGGTGAAGGTGCGCGGCACGGGCGTGGAGCGCGTCGAGGCGCTGCGGGTCTCCGACATCTTCCGCGCCAAGGTGGTGGACACCACCCACGAGAGCTTCGTCTTCGAGATCACCGGCGCCTCGTCGAAGATCGACAAGTACGTGGACCTGATGCGCGGCCTGGGCCTGGTCGAGGTGTCGCGCACCGGGGTGCTGTCGCTGCAGCGGGGCGTCGAGGTCTTCTGACCCGACGGGAGGGGTGTGATGATCAAGCCCCTGACCGGCGGCTGCCTCTGCGGCGCGATCCGGTATGTCGTCGAGGCGCCGGTCGAGCGGCTGGCCGCCTGCTACTGCGACGACTGTAGGCGAGCGACGAGCGCGGGCGGCTCGATCAACGCGGTCGTGCCTGCGGGCGCATTTCGGCTCGTGAAGGGGACGACCAGGGTCTTCACCAAGACGGCCGCCAGCGGCAACGCGCTGCATCGCCATTTCTGCGGTGACTGCGGGAGCTGGATCTATAACCCCATGGGCGGCGACCCGGAGCGCCTGATCCTGAAGGCGGGGACGTTCGACCGCCACGAGGGCATGAAGGTCGTGCTCAACCTGTGGGCCGGAAGCCGGGCGCCGTGGGCGATGATGGACACCACGCTCCCGACCCACGACGCGTCCTAGCGGCCACCGAACCCGCCTGACCCGCTCAGGCGAGGGAACCTGCTGTCCGCGCGGCGGCTTTCTGGGTGTGCGCGCCCGACTGACCCTCATCGCCCTGACCGCCGCCGTGCTCGCCGCGCCGGCGCACGGGCAGCTGATCCGGCTGAAGCCGAAGGACGCCGGCCCGCCGCCCGGCACGCCGGCGCTGGAGGCCGAGATCTGGCCGTTCCCGGCGCCCGATCCGAAGACCTGGTGGGACGACAAGCGCCCGAAGCCCGACCCCGCCGCCGACCCGCTGGGCGGGCGCAAGCTGCGCCGGGGCGAACGGCTCATCGAAACCGACAACGGCGTCGACGCCTCGACCTACCGGCTGTGGGGTCTGATGCCGCTGCAATGGCAGCTCCTGCGCGGCGACGAGATGATCGTCGAGGTCTGGGTGCGGCCCGCGGGCAGCGTGCGCCAGAGCGTGACCCGGGTGACCGTGCGCGGCGACGGCGACGCCTTCGTCCAAGGCCGCGCCGGGCTGGCGTGCTGCGAGGCGGTGATTGGACGGCGCATGGGGTTCGACGCCCAGCTGCCCGCCGGGTCGGCGCAGCGGCTGCTGGCGCTGAAGGCGCTGCCGCTGTGGGCCTCGCCGCGCGACGTGCGGGTGGCGGAGAGCGGGGCGGCCGATACGATCTGCCTGGAGGGCACGGCTTACGACCTGACCCTGGCGGTCCCGGGCCGGACCGTGACCTTGCACCGCGCTTGCGATCCGGCCGAGGTTGGCGAGGCGGCCGACGTGCTGGAGCCGGTGCTGGGCGCGGCCCTGGGCCACGATCCACGCTTCGATGTGATCTTCCCCGGCGGGGCCAACTTCGCCAATGCGCGGGGAGCCTACCGGGACCTGATCGAGGGGGGCGGGCGGCTGAAGGTGAACCCCGACGCCCGGCAGACGGCCCCCGGCGTCGAACCGGCGCCGGAGCTTGAGCCGGCGGCTACGCCGCCTGCGCCTCCGCCTGGCCCGCCGTCTCCGCACGGAGTTCCTTGATCGCGAAGTGGCGGACGGTCACGTACTGGATCGCGAACAGAGCGATCTTCGAGGCCATCGGAAACGCCGCCAGGAACGCCGGCCACCAGGCGGTGAAGGCCAGCGCGATCACCAGGTTCGCCGCACCGGTCACGAACATCAGCCCGGCCCAGACGTATCCGAACACGATCATCGTGCCCGCGCCACGGCCCCCGGCCACCGGCGGCAGGTAGCGCAGCATCCAGCCCTTCTTCAGCATCACCACGCCGATGATCGCGTAGATCAGCGTCGGCTTGGCCATCAGGAAGCGGGCGTCGTTGGTCAGGATGCCGGCCGTGCCGAACAGGATGACCAGGCCGAGGCTGGCCCACTGCAGGGGCGCGATCGGCCGCTTGGTCGCGGCGAAGTACCCGATCTGGCCCAGGCTGAGGGCCATGGCCGCCGCGGTGGCGACGCGGATGTCCACCTTCAGCGCGACCAGGATCGCAAACGCGATGGTGGGCAGCAGGTCCTGGAGGAGGGCGCGGCCGGCGAAGATCAGGTTACCCATGGAAAACTCCCGAAAAATCCGATGGCCTGATCGTAGGGAGGGGACCGGGCGAGGCGTGAGTCCGCCGACGAAGCCGACGTGGTCGTCCACGAAATCCGGCCCGTCATTGGCGCTTCGCGAACCGCGCGCGGGTGGGGAGTTCTTTGAATCTCAACCCCGAGCCCCTATATGTGAGGCGTCGGGTTCGCCCGACTATGGAGATAAACGCGCACGTAATAAGCGGACTGGACCCGGGTGCGATTCCCGGCGGCTCCACCAATCATCCTTCCGGGTTATCGCCGGGGAGTATGGGGCCGATCAGCATCGACAGACGTCTAAAGGTGTTTGCTTTCTCTCGGCCTGACCCACCGCTCCGGGTCTTTAAACTAAATGCGAACGATAACTTCGCTGAGGAAGTCCGCCTGGCCGCGTAATGCGGTTCGGTAGTCATCCGACCTAAGCCCTAGGGGTTCAGATCCTTAGGCGGGGCCCGGGGAGCGCCTGCCAACAGAAGCTCCCCACCTTACCGCCCCGGTCGCGCCTCCAAAATCCTACGGAAGAGCCTGGAGCGCCTGCCAACAGAAGCTTGCTACCTCGCCCCTGCGACCACTTCACCCCTGTCTTCCCTTGCGCCGCCCCGCTTAGCGGTTACCTTCGGCCCTCTAGTGGGAGTTTGACGCGTGGCGCAGGATCCGCCGGTCCAGGATCTGATGAACTATGAGGCGCTGGCGCAGGATGCGCTGCGCGGGGTGGCGAAGGCTGCGCTGAAGCGGGCCGCGGCGCCCGACGGCCTGCCGGGCTCGCACCATTTCTACATCACCTTCAAGACCGACGCGGCCGGGGTCTCCGGGCCGAACGACCTGCTGTCGAAATATCCGGACGAGATGACGATCGTCCTGCAGCATCAGTACTGGGACCTGGCGCCTGGCGAGACCTTCTTCTCGGTGACCCTGCAGTTCGGCGGTCAGCCCAAGCGGCTGTCGATCCCCTACGCGGCGATCACCCGGTTCTACGATCCGTCGGTGCAGTTCCTGCTGCAGTTCGAGGCCCCGCCGGCCGCGCCGCAGGAAGCCAAGGCCGTGCCGGCCGCCGTTCCCGACACCAAGGCCGCCGAAGCCGCGCCGACCAAGCCGGCCGAGGCCACGATCGTCTCCCTGGACCAGTTCCGGAAGAAATAGCCGCCAGATGGAACAAGCATGAGCGACGTCGCCGCGCCGGAGCCCGAGGCTCTCACCGACGAGGCCATCCTGCAGCGGTTCCTGCGCACCAAGAACCAACCCACCGGATCCCAGACCCTGGGCTTCCGCCTGGTTTCGGTCAGCCAGGCCGACAAGTCGGTCGAGGTCGAGTTCGACGCCAAGGCCGAGCTGCTGCTCAATCCGATGAAGCAGATCCAGGGCGGCTACCTCTGCGCCATGCTGGACGAGTGCATGAGCGTGGCCTGCATGGTCGCCTCGGGCATGACCGCAGTGGCCCCGACCCTCGAAATGAAGACCAGCTTCTTCCGCCCCGGCCAGCCCGGGAAGCTGCGGGGCGTCGGCAAGGTGGTGCGCTGGGGCCGGCAGGTGGCGTTCACCGAGGGCGAACTGTTCGACGCCGAGGGCCGGCTGCTGGCCAAGGCCACAGGCACGGCGATCCCGACGCCGTTCGCCAACTACAAGAAGTAGCCGTGGTGGGGCGGCTCCTGGCGCTGATCGCGGCCGTGGCCCTCGCGTTCGGGCCGGCCGCGGCGCAGGCGTCGGCGTTCTCGGACTGGTCGGCCGTGGTGGTGGCCGGCGACTGGCACGCCCACGACGGCGGGCCCTCGGAAGCCTTCGACAACGCCCGGCGCGACGTCGCCATCGCCCTGACCCGCGCCGGCTTCAAGACGGAGAACGTCCGACAGTTCTCGGTGCGGCCGGAGCGCTACAACGACACCCATCCCGAGAAGGCCGGCTTGCAGGGGATATTCAACGCCCTGAAGGCCGGGTCGGACGCCACCCACGGCGGCTGCCTGTTCTACATCTCCTCGCACGGCAGCCAGGAGGGCGCGATGCTGGACCAGGGGATCCTGCAGCCCGGCACGCTCGCCACCATGCTGGACCAGAGCTGCGGCGCGCGGCCGACCGTGGTGGTGATCTCGGCCTGTTTCTCGGGCGTGTTCGTGCCGACGCTCAGCAAGGCCAACCGCATGGTGCTGACCGCCGCGCGCTACGACCGCACCTCGTTTGGCTGCGGCCAGGACAACAAGTATCCCTTCTTCGACGACTGCTTCCTGCAGTCGATGCCGATGGCCCACGATTTCAACGGCCTGGCGTCGAAGGTGCAGGCCTGCGTCAAGGCGCGCGAGATCGTCGAGCGGATGACGCCGCCGTCCGAGCCACAGGTGTGGGTGGGCGCGCAACTGCGGCCGATGTTGCCGCTCTACGCCTTCGATCCGGCGACGAAGGTCAACTGACGACCGCCCCAAAGCGGGGCGCCTTCAAGAGGGGCGCCGCGACTCAACCGCAGTGATATGGTCGCTGCTCACGCGTGGGAGAGCGGTCAAAGATGCGGAGCCTCGGCAAGGCGATCCTGGCGGCCCTGGCCCTCATCATCGCGCCCTCCGCAGCCCCTGCCCCGGCGTTCGCCCAGGAGGCGACGGAGGCCGCGCCGCCGCTGCCCAAGGCGCCGGTGCCCTATGCCAAGATCCGGCCCAAGCCGAAGCCCGCGGCGCCCCGGCCGGCGGCGGCCGCGCCCCCAGCCTCGGCCGCGGCGAGCCCGACGACCGTTGCGACAGCCCCCAAGACAACGAATGCGCCGACGCCGCCCGCCAGGCCCAATGTGGCGAGCGGACCCGCCCCGACCGCCGCCGCCCTGCCCCGCCAGGCCGACGGCGCACGGCTGGCGACGGGACAGGCCCTGAACCCGGCCGAGCTCGAGGCCTTCCTGGACGGCTGGGTCGCCGACGCCATGGCCCGCGAGCATGTGCCGGGCGCCTCGATCGCCGTGGTCCAGAACGGTCAGGTGATCTTCAAGAAGGGCTACGGCTTCGCCGACCTGGCCAGCCGCCGAAAGGTCGATCCCGACCGGTCCCTGTTCCGCCTGGGCTCGGTCTCGAAGACCTTCACCTGGATCCTCCTGATGAAGGAGGTGGAAGCCGGGCGCATCCGCCTGGATCGACCGATCAACCTGTACCTGCCGGAGAAGGTGCGGCTGCCCGGCAAGTCGCGCGACCTGATGGTCCGCAACCTGATGGACCATTCGGCCGGGTTCGAGGACCGCGCGCTGGGCCAACTGTTCGAGAACGACCCGCGCAGGGTGCGCCCGCTGGACCTGTACCTCCGCCAGGAGCGGCCGGGGCGCGTGCGCGGCCAGGGCGTGCTCTCCAGCTATTCGAACTACGGCGCGGCCCTTGCCGGCGCCGCCACGGCCTTCGTCTCGGGCAAGACCTTCGAGCGCCGCGTGGAGGATGACATCACCGGCCCGCTGGGCATGGACCACACCACCTTCCGCGAAGCGCGGCCCGAGCGGCGGGGCCTGCCGGCGGCGATGCCGGCGCGGCTGCGCGGCGACGTAGCGACCGGCTACGGCTGGCGCGGCGCAGCCTTCGCGGCGGACGACTACGAGTACATCGGCCAGGTCGCGCCGGCGGGCGCGGCCTCGTCCACCGCCGGCGACATGAGCCGCTACATGCTGATGCTACTGGGCGACGGCCACTGGAACGGGGCGACCATCTTCGGCCCGCAGGCGGCGCGCGCCTTCCGCCAGCCGATCCAGAAGACGCCGCCGGGCATCAACGGCTGGGCGCACGGCTTCATCGTCTTCGACCTGCCGGGCGATCACCGCGGCTATGGCCACCTGGGCCACACTCTGGCTTTCCAGTCGAACATGACCCTGGTCCCCGAGCTGGGCCTGGGCGTGTTCGTCACCACCAACAGCGAAAGCGGCGGCAAGCTGGCCGACGTCCTGCCGCACGAACTGGTGAAGCATTTCTACGCGGCGCCCGAAATCTTCCCCCGGCCGGGCTCGCGGGAGCTGGTCGAGGCCGGCGACATCTTCGACGGCGGCTATGTCTCCACGCGGCGCGCCTATGGCGGGCTGGAAGCCTTCGTCGACCTGCTGCAGGGCCAGGCCAGCGTGAAGGCGACGTCGGGCGGCCGCCTGATCGTGAGGCGCAACGGCGAGTCCAAAGCCTATGTGCCCGAGGGCCCGGTCGCCGACGGCCGGTTCATCTCGGCGCTGGGCGACGAGCGGCTCGCATTCCGGATGCGCGACGGCCGCGCCGTCAGCTATCAGCCGCCCTTGAACAGCGAAACGCTTGAGCGCGCGCCCTTCACCGAAAGGCCCACCGTCCTGCTGGTCGGCGCCGTCCTGACCCTGTTCGCCGCCGTGGCGACGCTGGTCGGGCTGGCTGCGCGCAATCGCCGCGAACAGCGCCAGAACCAGATCCAGGCCCGCGCCGCCATCGTGCAGGCCATGCAGGCGGGCCTGTGGCTCGTGTCCATCGGCCTGTTCGGCCTGTGGGCCATGGGGGCCAGCGACACCCAGGCCACGATGTACGGCTGGCCCGGACCGCTGATCGTCATCGCTTCGGCCTGCGCCCTGGTCGCCGCGGCCCTGACCTTGGTCACCATCGTCGCGGTCCCAGCCATCTGGCAGGGCGGCCGGCGGGTGGATTCCTGGACCGGCCTGCGCAAGCTGTTCTTCACCCTGACCGTGCTGATCTACGCCGCGTTCTCGGTGCTGCTGGCCCTGGGCGGCGCGCTGGAGCCGTGGAGCGGCTAGGCGCCGCACCCGGCAAAGCCTGCCGCCTCTAAACCACGCCTTAACCAAGGACTGGGTAAATCCTGCCTACCTCGGGGGTGGCAGCGCGTTTCAGCGCGCCCCTGGGCTGGTTGGAAGGGGCGCCTCGTTTGAATCCGTTGATCGCCGCGCTGCAGAGATTCGGGATCGGCCGCCTGGCCGCGATTCTCGGTATCGCCGCCGGCATGGCCGCGGTGATGGCGGCGATCTTCATGGGCCTGGGCCAGCCCAAGGCCCTGCTCTATGCGAACCTCGACCTCAAGGAAGCCGGCTCGATCACCGCCGCCCTGGACCAGGCGGGCGTGAAGTACGAGGTGAAGGGCGACGGCTCCACGATCATGGTGCCGCGCGACCAGGTCGCCTCCACCCGCCTGATGCTGTCCAGCAAGGGCCTGCCGACCGCCGGCTCGGTCGGCTACGAGATCTTCGACAACGCCAACGCGCTGGGCCAGACCGACTTCGTCCAGCAGCTGAACCGCCAGCGCGCCCTGGAAGGTGAGCTGGCCCGCACCATCGGCGCGCTGGACGGCGTGACCTCGGCCCGCGTGCATCTGGTGCTGCCCAAGCGCCAGCTGTTCGAGGAGGAAGCCGAGCTGCCCTCCGCCGCCGTGTCGATCGGCGTCGGCGGCCGCGAGCCCACCGCCGACCAGGTCCGCGCCATGCAGAACCTGGTGGCCGGCGCGGTGCCCAACCTGAAGCCCGACCGCGTCACCGTGGTCGACCAGCACGCCAAGACCCTGAGCGGCGGCGACACCGGCATGGCCGCCGAGGCCGACAGCCGCAAGTCCGAGATCGAGCAGCGCATCGCCAAGCAGGTGAAGGCGATGGTCGAGGGCATCGTCGGCGCCGGCAAGGCCCGCGTGAACGTCTCCGCCGACGTCGACATGGCCCGGGTGACCAACCAGGAAGAGAAGTACGATCCGGACGGCCAGGTCGTCCGCTCGGAATCCACCACCGACGAGAACAGCAAGGAGCGCTCCGCCGAGGGCTCCGGCCAGGCTTCGGCTGCGGCCAACATCCCCGGCGGCCCGGGCAGCGACACCAACGACAGCACCAACTCCACCGGCCGCCAGGAATCGACCACCAACTACGAGATCTCCAAGTCGGTCCGCACCGAGGTGCAGGAGCCCGGCACGATCAAGCGGCTGTCGGTCGCGGTTGCCGTCGACGGCGTCACCGCCATCGGCAAGGACGGCAAGGTCGGCCCCTACACGCCGCGCTCGGCCGAGGAGATGCAGCGCATCGAACAGCTGGTCCGCGCCTCGGTGGGCTTCAACACCGACCGCGGCGACCAGATCAGCGTCATCAACGTCAAGTTCCCGACCCCGGACGACCCGGACGGCGTCACCGCCGCCAACCCGCTGATGGGCTTCGACAAGAACGACATCATGCGGGCCGCCGAGTTGGCGGTGCTGGCGATCGTCGGCATCCTGATGATCTTCTTCGTCGCCCGCCCGCTGCTGGGCGCCGGCGGCGGCGGCAAGAAGGGCAAGGACGGCGGAGGCGGCGCGATCGCCGGCTCGCCCCCGGTCACCCGGATCATGGTGACGCCCGACGGGCAGCAGATGCAGATCGCCGCCGACGGCTCGATCTCGCAACTGGCCCTGCCCGGTCCCGGTGGCGGCAGCGACGCCGACGCCCGCATCGACATGGCCCGCGTGGACGGCCAGGTGCGGGTGAGCGCGGTCAAGAAGGTCTCGGAGTTCGTCCAGGCCCACCCCGACGAGTCGGTCGCGATCCTCCGCTCCTGGCTGCATGAGACCACCTGATGGCGCGCGCAGCATCCAAGAACATCGTCGACGCCTCGCGCCTGAACGGCGCGGAGAAGTGCGCCGTCATCCTGCTGGCGCTGGGTGAAGAGCACGCCAAGGTGTGGTCGGCGCTCGACGAGGAGGAGATCAAGGAGATCTCCCAGGCCATGGCCAGCCTCGGCAACGTCACCTCGGCGGTCGTCGAGGACCTGCTGGTCGAGTTCGTCTCCGGCATGGCCGGCACCGGCGCGATCATGGGCTCGTTCGAACAGACCCAGAAGCTGCTCGCCTCGATCATGCCGGGCGAGAAGGTCGACACCCTGATGGAGGAGATCCGCGGTCCGGCGGGTCGCACCATGTGGGACAAGCTGGGCAACGTGAACGAGGCGGTGCTCGCCAACTATCTGAAGAATGAATACCCGCAGACCGTCGCGGTGGTGCTCTCGAAGATCAAGTCCGAGCACGCCGCCCGCGTCCTGTCCTCGCTGCCCGAGGACTTCGCCTTGGAGTGCGTCATGCGCATGCTGCGCATGGAGCCGGTGCAGCGCGAGATCCTCGACAAGATCGAGCTGACGCTGCGCAATGAGTTCATGTCGAACCTGGCGCGCACCTCCAAGCGCGACAGCCACGAGATGATGGCCGACATCTTCAACGCCTTCGACCGCCAGACCGAGGCCCGCTTCATCACCGCCCTGGAAGAGCGCAACCGCGAGGCGGCCGAACGCATCCGGGCCCTGATGTTCGTGTTCGAGGACCTGTCGAAGCTCGATCCGGGCGGCGTCCAGACCCTGCTGCGCACGGTCGAGAAGGACCAGCTGGCCCTGGGCATGAAGGGCGCCTCGGACGCGCTGCGCGAGATGTTCTTCTCCAACATGTCCGAACGCGCCGCGAAGATCATGCGCGAGGACATGGAGAGCATGGGCCCCGTGCGCCTGCGCGACGTCGACCAGGCCCAGATGAACATCGTCCAGGTCGCCAAGGACCTCGCCAACAAGGGCGAGATCATGCTGGCCGGCTCCGGCAACGAAGATGAGCTGATCTACTGATGTCGGAACCCGCTCAGAGATTCGGCTTCGACACCGTGTTCGACGGTGGCGGCGCCATCACCGCCCAGGCGGAGCGGCCCAAGCGCTTGTTCCCGGCCGAGGAAGTCGAACGGATCCGCGCAGCCGCGCAGGCCGAGGGCGAGCGCGCAGCGCTGGCCAGCGTCGCCGCCCAGCAGGCCAATGCGCTCAGCCAGATCGCGGCCGCCTGCAGCCAAGCCCTGCCCCGCCTCGCCGAGGTGGCGCACGAGCACCGCGTCGGCTCGGCGAACCTCGCCATGGCCTGCGCCCGCGCCATCGCCGACGCGGCCCTGGACAAGTTCCCGGGCGCCCCGGCGCAGGCGGCGCTGGATTCCCTGGCCCGCGAGATCGAGGCCCAGCCGCGCCTGGCGGTGAGCGCCGACCCGGCGATCGTCGAGACCCTGCAGGCCACCCTCGAGGAGGCCGCCCGCAACCTGGGCTTCGACGGCGCGATCGTCGTGCGGCCCGACGGCGCCTTCGGACGCCACGCCTTCACCCTGGACTTCGGCGACGGCCAGGCGGCCTTCGACCCCGAAGCCGCAGCCCAACGCGTGGCCCAAGCCCTGGAAGCGGCGCTCGCCTCCGAGGGCCTGCACGCCGAACCCCTGATCCCCGGCTCAGAAAGCTGACCCCATGGCCGATGACGACCTGAAACTCGACGAGTTCGCCCCCGAAGAAGCTGCGGCCCTGGCCGAAGCCGCTTCGGACGAGAGCCGCACCGCCACCGACCTGGCGCCGGTGTTCGACGTGCCCGTGGCGATCTCCGCGGTGCTGGGCCGCTCCACCATGTCGGTGGCCCAGTTGCTGCAGCTCACCCAGGGCAGCGTCCTAGAGCTCGACCGCAAGGTCGGCGAGGCGATCGACATCTACGTGAACAACCGCCTGGTCGCCCGCGGCGAGGTCGTCATCGTCGACGAACGCCTGGGCGTGACCATGACGGAAATCATCAAGGACGGCGAAGGGCAGGGCTGAC
>CBHTUE010000155.1:0-12118 GCA_966096115.1 uncultured Phenylobacterium sp. | reverse complement strand
GCGGTGCTGCCGATCCTGGCGCTCTACATCGTGGCGGCCGAGGAACAGGGCGTGCCGCATGAGAAGCTGGCCGGCACGATCCAGAACGACATCCTGAAGGAGTTCCTGACCCGGAACACCTACATCTACCCGCCCGGCCCCTCGATGCGGATCATCGCGGACATCTTCGCCTATACGTCGAAGGAAATGCCGCGGTTCAACTCGATCTCGATCAGCGGCTACCACATGCAGGAAGCCGGGGCGACGCTGGACCTGGAGCTGGCCTACACCCTGGCCGACGGCATCGAATACGTCCGCGCCGGGGTGGCGGCGGGCATGACGGTGGACCAGTTCGCGCCACGCCTGTCGTTCTTCTGGAACGCCGGCATGAACGCCTTCATGGAGATCGCCAAGCAGCGCGCCAGCCGCCTCCTGTGGGCCAAGCTGATGAAGCACCACTTCGACCCGAAGGACGCCCGCTCGCTCAGCCTGCGCGCCCACACTCAGACCTCCGGCTGGAGCCTGGCGGCGCAGGACGTCTACAACAACGTCGCCCGCACCGCGGTCGAAGCGATGGCGGCCGTGGGCGGCCAAACCCAGAGCCTGCACACCAACTCGCTGGACGAGGCGCTGGCGCTGCCGACCGACTTCTCGGCCCGCATCAGCCGCAACACCCAGCTGTTCCTGCAGCTGGAGAGCGGCCAGAACCGGGTGATCGACCCGTGGGGCGGCAGCTACTACGTCGAGCGCCTGACCGCCGACCTGGCCCGCCGCGCGCTGGAGCACATCGCCGAGGTGGAGGCCCTGGGCGGCATGGCCAAGGCCATCGAGGAGGGCCTGCCCAAGCGCCGCATCGAGGAAGCTTCGGCCCGCACCCAGGCGCGGATCGACGCGGGCAAGCAGAGCGTGGTGGGCGTCAACCGCTACCGCCCCGACGTGCCGGACGACATCCCGGTGCTTAAGGTCGACAACACCGCCGTGCGGACCGCCCAGCTGGAGAAGCTGCGCCGCCTGAAGGCCGAACGCGATCCCGAGGCCGTCGCCAATGCGCTCGATGCGCTGACCGCCGGCGCGTCGGGAAACGGCAACCTGCTGGAGCTGGCCGTCAACGCCGCCCGCGCCAAGGCCACCGTCGGCGAGATCAGCTTTGCGCTGGAGAAGGTGTTCGACCGCCACAAGGCGCACGCCGACGCGGTGAAGGGGGTTTATCTGCGCGAGTCCGGCCCCACGGCCGCGACCGAGCGCGCCAAGGCCATGGCCGACGCCTTCGCCCAGGCCGACGGCAAGAAGCCGCGGATCATGGTCGCCAAGATGGGCCAGGACGGCCACGACCGCGGCCAGAAGGTGATCGCGTCGGGCTTCGCCGACCTCGGCTTCGAGGTGGAGATCGGCGACCTGTTCCAGACCCCGGCCGAGGCCGCCGCCGAGGCGGTGGAGACCGGTGTGCACGCGGTGGGCGCCAGTTCGCTGGCCGCCGGCCACCTGACGCTGGTGCCGGAGCTGAAGGCCGAGCTCAAGAAGCTGGGCCGGCCCGACATCCTGGTCTTCGTCGGCGGCGTCATCCCGCCGGAGGACTTCAAGGCGCTGGAGGACATGGGCGTCGCGGCGATCTTCTCGCCCGGCACGGTGATCCCCGAGGCGGCGATCACTGTGCTGGAGCGCCTGAACGAACAGCTCGGCTACGCCCAGGAGCAGGCGGCGCAGTAGCGGGCGCTCGCGCTCCCCGTTCCGCCGACCTCGTCATCCCCCGGCTTGTCCGGGGGACCCATGCTTCAGCTGGCTCCTGAGCGCGTGATGGACCGCAGCGTGGGCGCTCGCGGGCCTTTCCGATGGATTCGGTGTGAATGGGTCCCCCGGACAAGCCGGGGGATGACGAGCGTGGGTTGGGTTTTCCCGATGGGCGATTCCAATTCGCCTACTGATTGAATCTATCTTTACCTTAGATTGTTCCGTGGCAGGCTGCGCATGTCGCCGCGTTCCCCCGACTTGACGGGGCTGACCGGGGCGCGTGGACCCGCCCGCCGTGCCTGTGGCGGGTCCACGCATCTCCCCTGCCCTCGCCGCCGGGACTCGACCCGATCCTCGCAGCCTGACAGGCTCAGCCGGGGCGTGCGGGGGCAGATGACATGACGACGGCGGACGACGCCCTGGCGCGCGGCGCGCTACGCAAGATCTCCTGGCGGCTCCTGCCCCTGATCGCGCTGGGCTACGGCATCGCCTACATGGACCGCGTCAACATCAGCTTCGCGGCGCTGCAGATGAACCGCGACCTGAGCTTCTCGGCCACGGTCTACGGCCTGGGCGGCGGGCTGTTCTTCCTCAGCTACGCGGCGCTGGAAGTGCCGTCGAACATGATCCTGGCCCGGGTCGGCGCCCGGCGCTGGATCGCGCGGATCATGATCACCTGGGGCGTCATCGCCATGGGCATGGCGTTCGTGAAGACGCCGTTCCAGTTCTACGCCATGCGCTTCCTGCTGGGCGCGGCCGAGGCGGGCTTCTTCCCGGGCGTGCTCTACTACGTGACCCTGTGGTTCCCCGAGGCGCACCGGGCGCGGGCGATCACCCGGTTCTATTTCGCCGTGCCCTTGGGCGCCGCAGCCATGGGCGCTGTGGCCGGCACCCTGTTGGGCCTGCAGGGCACGCTGGGCCTGGCCGGATGGCAGTGGCTGTTCCTGGCCCAGGGGCTGCCGGCAGTGCTGCTGAGCGCGGTGGTGTTCTTCTGTCTGCCCGACCGGCCGGCCGACGTCGCCTGGCTGTCGGGCGAGGAGAAGGCGTGGCTGGTCCGGCGCCTTGAAGCCGACGGCGCGGGCCGGTCCGGCGACCATCCCAACCCGTTCCGCGCCCTGCTCAGCCCGACCATCGCCGCGCTGGTGGCGGTCAACTTCCTGGCCCTGGGATCGGGCTACGCCTTCACGCTCTCGGCGCCCGAGATCGTGAAGGGGGCCACCGGCCTCTCCGCCAACGCCATCGGCTACATCGCGGCCGGCGCCAACCTGTTCGGCGCGGCGCTGATCCTGGCCAACGGCTGGCTCTCGGACCGCACCGGCGAGCGGAACCTGTTCGTCGCCGCGCCGCTGCTGGCGGTAGCGGCGGCCCTGGCCCTGCTGGCCACGAGCAATGCGCCGGCAGCCGTGATCGGCGGCTACGCCATCTTCACCGCCTGCAACGTGGCCGCGATCGCGCTCTTCTTCACGACGCCGGGCGCGATCCTGCACCCGCGGTCCGCGGCCGTGGGGGTCGCGGCGATCAACTCGCTCGGCCAGTTGGGCTCGTTCGTCATCCCGGCCCTGTTCGGCGTCGCCAAGGACGCCACCGGGACCTACCACGGCGGCCTCGCCATCCTGGCGGGCAACTTCAGCCTGGCGGCGGTGATCGTCCTGGTGCTGCGCGCCCGGCGACTGCGGAGCCAGGCTCTCGCGGCGAAGTCTTGAGGCCCGAGCGATGGTCTCAAGACCAGAGGCGCAGAGATCGCAGGACGATCCGGGGCGATCCGCCTCGTAGGCTCCTTCTGCGGCTTCCGCGGTCTTCGCGGTTCTCTTCTCCTGCCTGCGGCGCCAACGAAAAGGGCCGCCTCGCCAAGGCGAAGCGGCCCTCCGTCGGTCGGATTTCGGCCGTCGGCTAGAAGCCGAGCGGCGTGTTGGCGTTCGGGCCGTCCTGGGCCTTGTCTTGGGGTTGCGGGACGCGGCGGCGGCCGCCCATCATCGCCTGGGCGGCGGCCAGTTCCTGCTTGTCCAGGGCGCCGTCCTTGTTCACGTCCAGCTTGGCCCAGGCCATGCCGATCATGTTGCCCATCTGGCCGCGCAGCTCGGTCTTCTCCAGCTTGCCGTCGATGTTGTCGTCCATCATCCCCAGCATGCGGGTCGAGGCGAAACGGGCGTCAGAATCGACCTGCTTCGCCGCGGTCTCGTCCAGCCAGCGGAACGACACCGAGGTGAACAGCATCTCCTCCCAGGACTGTTCGCCCCAGGTGATCTTGCGGTTGGGGTCGGGGTTGGCCGGGTTGCGCTTGGAGTTGTCGTAGACGTAGTTGGCGATCAGCCGCGAGCCCGCCGGAATCCTGATCGGCTCCTCGAACACGTAGCTGCGCTGCCAGTTGAAATCGTAACGCGGCAGGCTCAGCAGCAGCTTCTTCTTGCCGTCCGGCGTCTGCAGCCACAGGTCGGACGAATAGGCCCGGTAGTGGGCGTGCGGGAATGCCGAATAGAGCAGCGCGTCGTTGGGGAACTCGACGTAGGCGACTTCCTTGTGGCGGGCTTCGTTCGGGCCGATCTCGATGGTGCCGTCGATCACCACCACCGAGCGCATCATGTACTTCGGCATGTCCTTGCGGAAGTAGACGCCGATCTCGGAGTTATCGACCGTCTCCTTGCCGTAGGGCGTGTAGTGCATCTGGTAGCCGATGGCGCCGCCGGCCGGCAGATAGGTGCCCACGTCGCCGCCGAACACGTTGGACTCCGCGCCCACCGCATAGCCGCCCACCGACCCGCGCCAGCGGGTCTCCGACGAGCGGCCGTTGGCCGGCGCTTCGGACATCCAGCCCGTCAGCACGTGGTGCACCGCCTGGCGGTCGCCGGGCTTCACGGTGGTGGCGCGGATCCAGTGGCCCTCGGTCTCCGGGTTCAGCGAGAACGGACGCTGGTAGTCCACCACACCGGAGGCCGGCACCTTGTAGGACGGAATCTTCAGGATCAGGTCGGGCTTGCCCAGCGGCCACTCGGCCGCGGCGTGCTTCACGCCGGCCAGCGGGTCGACGCCTTCGCCGCGCGGCGCGCCGCCTTCCACCCAGTGGACCAGGGTCTTGATCTCGGAGGGGGAGAGGCTCTTGTCGCCCTGGAACTTGCCGACGTGCGGGTCGGCGTTGAAAGGCGGCATCCGGTCGGTGCGGATGACCTCACGGATCATCGGGGCGAAGCCCTTCACCATCTCGTAGCTGGTCAGCTGCATCGGGCCGATGCCGCCTTCCTGGTGGCAGGCCACGCACTTGGCTTCCAGGATCGGGGCGACGTCCTTGACGTACGTCGCCTTGGTCACGCCGCGTTCGGGGAAGGCGATCAGGCCGCCGCCGCTGACCGCGCCGGCCGGAACCGCCTGGCCGGCCAGGAACGCATCCAGCGCCGCGCCCGCGCCGCCGACCGCGCCGTGGTAGACCACGTTCCAGGTCTTGGGGTTGATCACGTAGACCTCGGCGGTCCGCGTGACGCCCAGGTTCTCGCCAACCAGCTGGTTCATATCCATCAGGATCGGGATCGCGTAGCCGACCTTCTGGGCCTCGGCCTGGATCGCCTCGCGGCTGTCCTTCAGGCTGGAGTTCAGCAGGCGGAACTCGACGCCCTTGGCGCCGTAGGTCTTGGCCAGGCCGTTCAGCGTCGGGGCCAGGCCCTCGATGGTCTTGTCGCCGTTGGCCTGGGTGACCAGCACGATCGCCGGGGCATCGGCCAGCCGGTACAGCTCGTGCGCCTCCAGGTTGGCGTCCACCAGCATGAAATTGTCGACGGTCTTGGTCGTGGCGGCGGCATTCACGGCCGAACCGGCGGCGGCCAGCGCCTGCGGGGCGCCGTTGTCGATCGCGCAGCCGGACACCAGGGCGGTCGAGGCCAGGAGCGCGGCCCAGGCCACCAGGGAAGACGGGGCGGTAAGGCGGGTCATTCTTTCATCCCCCAAAGGACGGACATGCGAATCCGCCCCAAAGTTGACTGGGGCGTCACCGTCTTCTTTGCACGGCCCACATTACATCATTATTTCGAAGAACTGGCGCCTATCGTGTCCGTTTCTCGCCAGCTTCACCGTTCCGGCTACGGTATCGCCGATCCTCCAATTCGCCGGAGACGACCATGACCCGCACCCAGGCCGCGGTGGCCGGAGCCGTCCTCGCCCTCTCCGCCGGCTCAGCGCAGGCGGCGGATGATCGCACCACGGTCGCTGCGTTGGACGTCCAGTACCAGGCGGCGGTGAAAGCCAACGACGCGGCGACCATGGACCGCATCCTGCATCCGCAGATGATCCTGGTGGTGGGCTCGGGCGCGACGGCCACACGCGACCAGTTGATCGCCGACGCCCGGACGAAGCGGATCGTCTACGAGATCCAGGACGAGGAGCCCGGCAGCCAGACCGTGCGGATGTACGGCCCCGACACGGCGACCGTCACGGCCAAGCTGCGGATCAAGTACGTGCTGCAGGGCAAACCGTCCGACCGAACGCTATGGTTCAGCGACACCTACGTCCGCACCCCCAGCGGCTGGCGCTACGCCTTCGGCCAGGCCTCGCTGGCGCTGCCGGCTGGGTAGCTCCTTCTCCCCAAACCTAATCGTCATCCCCCGGCTTGTCCGGGGGACCCATTCACACCGAATCGATCGGAAGGGCCCGCGCGCGTCGACGCCGCGGACGATCGCGCTCTCACGTGGGGCGGAAGCATGGGTCCCCCGCACAAGCCGGGGGATGACGTATCTAATTGGGCTCGAGTGCTGCCTACGCGCTGCGCGCCAGCGCTTCGTCGGCCAGCTCGTCGGTGATCACTTCGAAGCCGGTGAGGGTCGCCGGGCCGAAGTTGGTGATGAGGGCGACGTCGGTGGCGTCGCGGCCGTAGGCCATCATGATGCGGCCGATCCGGGGCTTGTTGTGGCGCGCGTCCATCGTGATCCAGCGGCCGCCCAGGTAAACCTGCATCCAGGCGCTGAAGTCCATCGGCGCGGCCGACGGCGGCACGCCGATGTCGCCCAGGTAGCCGGTGCAGTAGCGCGCCGGGATGTTCATGCAGCGGCAGAGCGTGATCGCCAGGTGCGCGTAGTCGCGGCAGACGCCCTGCTGCTCCTCATGCGCCTCGAAGGCGGTCTTGGTCGGGCGTGCGTGCTGGTAGCCGAAGGCGATCCGCTCATGGGCGTACTTGATGATCGCCTGGGCGCGGGCCCAGCCGGGGGCGACGGCGCCGAACAACCGCCAGGCCAAGTCGTTCAGCGCCTGGGTCTCGCAGTAGCGCGAGCCCAGCAGGAAGACGATCACGTCGTCGGGCAGCTGCTCGATCGGCCACTGGTCGGCGTCCGGGACCACCTCGTCCGGCTCGCCCGAGTCGCGGATGACGAAGTCGGCGCTAAGCGTCATCGGCCCGGCCGGGGCGAGGATGCGGGTGCAGAGGTTGCCGAACTGGTCGCGGTACTGGCGCAGCGGCATGTGCGGGGCGGTGTGGATCAGGTCGGCGCTCTCGAGATCGCTCACCCGCTCGGGCCGCACGTTCAGCATCAACAGCATCGGCGTGGGGGCCGGGCAATCGTAGGTGATCTGATAGCCGGCTCGAATGCGCATGGGACTCCCCTGGACTAATGCCCCTGCGCAACTCTCCACGCGGTTGCAGGTTGCGTCGGCGAGCCGACGCCGACGTCGACTTCCACGTCCATGGCCAGGAAATCCGACTTCAGGCCCGACCAGCGCCCATGCAGGGGCACCGCTGCCCGCGGATCGACCACCTCGGCGACCCGCACAAGGTCGTGGTTGCCGACGATCCCGTTGGTCGGATCGAAGTCGGTCCAGCCGCAATCGGGGAGGAAGACCCGCGTCCAGGCGTGGGTGTGGCCGCCGCCCCGGCGGTCGGTCTGCGAGGGGCCGCCGTAGATGTAGCCGGAGGTGAAGCGGGCCGCGAGGCCCAGGCTGCGCGCCGCCTCGGCCATCAGCACCGCATAGTCGCGGCAGCTGCCGCCGCGGCGCGCCAGGGTTTCCGCCGGAGTCTGCGGCGCGCCCTCCAGGCGCTTGCCATAGGTGAAGTCGCCGCGGATCGCGTGGGTCATGTCGGAGAGCAGTGTCGAGAGCCGGGTGAAGCCCAGGGGGCGTACGAAGCGCCGCGCCCAAGCCTCCAGGTCGCCGTCGTCGGGATGCTGGCGCTCCAGGGCGCGCGCCAGGTCGGCGGTCTCCTCGGGGCTGTAGGCGAACGGCCCGGCGCCCAGGACCCTGCCCTCGCGCTCCAGTTCGAACGCGGCGCCCGGCAGGTGTTCCAGCACCACGTGGCTCTCGAACGTCAGTTTGTCGGCCCGCGCCCCGAACCGCGTCACCGCCGACACGGCCCCGCTCGCCTCCTGAACATGGCGCAGCAGACCCGGCTCGGGGCTGATCTCCAGTCCGGCGTCCAGCACCCGCTGGTCGAAGCTCTCCAGCGGCCGGTACATCACGCGGTGCTCGCCGAACGCCACCGGGTTGCGGTAGCGGTAGGTTGTCCGATGGCGGATGGAGACGATCGGCATTGCAGGGAAGCTCCGTCGATTCCGAGACCGGGTCCAAGAGGCGGATCGACGCGGCGCAGCTTGAGGCTGCGGTTGTTGCCAAATCGGGCGCCGAATCCCCGTTTCTGCTGCTGGGAGACCACGCCGGCCGCGACATGCCGTCGCGACTAGGAGACCTGGGCCTCTCCGAACCGGACCTCAGCCGGCACATCGCCTGGGACATCGGGATCGCGGGCCTGGGCGGCATGCTCTCGGACCGGCTGGACGCCTGCTTCATCGCCCAGCGCTGGTCGCGACTGGTGGTCGACTGCAACCGCGACCCGGGCCGGCCCGACGCCATGCCGGCGGTGAGCGACGGCTCGGTGATCCCCGGCAACGCCCAACTGACGGACGCCGAGCGGGCGGCCCGCGTCGCCCAGGTGTTCACGCCCTACCACGCCGCCATCGCCGCCGAGCTGGACGCGCGCGCGGCGCGGGGCCTGCCCACGGTGGTGGTGGCCCTGCACTCGTTCACGCCGACGATGGGCGGGTTCGTGCGGCCCTGGCGGTTCGGGGTGCTGCACCTGGGCGCCAGCCCGTTCTCCGACGCCCTGCTGGCGCGGCTGCGCGCGGAGCCGGACGTCGGCGACGTGGGCGACAACGAGCCCTACGCCATGGACGGCGTGGACTTCACCGTCCCCCACCACGCCATCGGCCGCGGCCTGGACTATGCCGAGCTGGAGGTGCGCCAGGACCTGCTGGCGGACGAGGCGGGGCAGGATGCGGTAGCGGCGTTGCTGGCGCGGTTGCTGCCGGCAGCGCTCAGCGACCTCGCGCCGTGAACCGCCAACCCGCGCCGCCACGTGGCCGCGGCCGCGGCGATGATCGGCGGGCTGGACCGCCGCCGCGGCTGAGTTGATGCTGGCCACACGAGGGGAAGCGTCATGGCGTCGAGTGAAATCTGGCAGTGGTCGGCGGTCGAGACGGCCGAGGCGATCCGGTCGCGGCAGGTCAGCGCCGAGGATGTGACCCGGGCGCACATCGCGCGCATGGCCGCCGCCAATCCGGCGCTGAACGCCGTCGTCGTCGATCTGAGTGAACAGGCCCTCGAATCGGCGCGGGCCTGCGACCGGCTGCAGGCCTCCGGCGCCGAGCTTGGGACGCTGCACGGCGTGCCGGTGACCATCAAGATCAACGTCGACGTGGAGGGCCAGGCCAACTCCAACGGCGTCGTGGGGCTGGCAGGCAACATCGCGCCGGGCGACTCGCCGGTGGTGAACAATTTCCGGAAGGCCGGCGCGGTCATCCTGGGCATGACCAACACGCCGGAGTTCTCCCTGCGGGCCTTCACCGACAACCCGCTGCACGGCCAGACGTTGAACCCTTGGGACCCCGCGATCACCTGCGGCGGCTCGTCCGGTGGGGCGGGCGCCTCGGTGGCGGCGGCGATCGGCTGCATCGCTCACGGCAACGACATCGGCGGCTCGCTGCGCTGGCCGGCGTTCTGCTGCGGGGTGTCCACGGTGAAGCCCGGGCTGGGCCGCGTGCCGGCCTACAACCCCAGCGCCACCATCGAGCGGCCGCCGATGGCGCAGCTGATGAGCGTCCAGGGGCCGCTGTGCCGCGACGTCGCCGACACGCGGCTGGCGCTGGAGGTGATGAGCCGCCGCGACATCCGCGACCCCTGGTGGGTCCCGGCGCCCTTCGAGGGCCCGCCGGTCCCGAAACGTGTCGCCAAGGCGAAGATCCCCGCCGACATGGATACCGATCCCGAGGTGTTGGCGGGCATCGACCGCGCCGCCGGCTGGCTGGCCGACGCGGGGTACGAGGTGGACGAGATCGAGGTCCCGGACATCACCGCCACCTTCCAGCTCTGGGTCGACCTGATCTCCACCGAGATCGCCACCGTGCAGATCGAACAGATGCGGGCGCTGGGCAGTCCGCCGTTCGTGGGGGCCCTGGAAGGCATCCTCCATATCGGGACGATCCTGGACCAGGCTGGATACATCCGGGGCGTCGCGTCGCGCGCGCAGCGGCTGCGCGAGTGGATGGTGTTCCTGGAGCAGTGGCCGGTGGTCCTGGCCCCGGTGTCGGTGAAGCCGACCCATCCATTCGACTTCGACCTGGGCGGCGACGCGGCGGTGCGGGAGTACTTCTGGAACGACATGCGTTTCAACTGCGCGGTCAGCGTCCTGGGCCTGCCGGTGACCACGACGCCCGTGGGGTTCGCGAACGGCGCGCCGATGGGCGTGCAGCTGATCACCTCGCGCTACCGCGAGGACGTCGGCCTGGACGCCGCCGCCGCCATCGAGGCGCGCCTGGGCGTGCTGGCCCACCAGTTGTGGGCCCGGGGAAGCTGATGATCCGCCCGCGGGCGAACCGGCGGCGCCTCCTAGCTAGCCCCGCCTGAGGTCCCGCAGCACCTCGCGCGCCGCGTTGTGGCCCGGCGCGCCGGTCACGCCGCCGCCGGGATGGGTGCCGGCGCCGCACTGGTAGAGGCCGCGGACCGGCGTGCGGTAGTCGCCGGCGCCGAGCACAGGCCGGGCGGAGAACATCTGATCCAAGCTGAGATTGCCGTGCATGATGTCGCCACCGACGAGGCCGAAGGTCCGCTCGAGGTCCAGTGGCGAGAGCACCTGACGGGCGATGACCGACTTGGCGAAGCCGGGCGCGTGCTTATCGACCGTGGCGATCATCAGGTCGGCCACCTCCTCGCGGCAGTCGTCCCAGGAGCGGCCGTCGGGCAAAGTCGGCGCGACGTGCTGGCAGAACAGGCTGGCGACGTGGCGGCCGGCGGGCGCCAGGCTGTCGTCCAGGGTGGACGGGATCAGCATCTCGACGATCGGCTCGCGCGACCACCCGTGGGCGCGGGCGTCGACGTAGGCGCGCTCCATGTAGGCCAGGCTGGGCGCGATGATGATCCCGGCGGTCAGGTGGTCGCCGGGGCCGGGCAGCACCGAGAAACTGGGCAGTTCCGACAGCGCCACGTTCATCCGGAAGGTGCCGGAACCGGAGCGGTAGCGGCCGATCCGCTCGACGAAGTCGGGCGGCTGCAGGGCCGGGTCGACCAGCTTGCCGAAGAGGAGCTTGGGATGGAGGTTCGAGACGACTGAGCGTGCGCGCAGGACCTCGCCGGCTGCGGTGACCACGCCGGTCGCGCGGCCCCTCTCGACCAACACCTCGCCGACGGCGGCGCCGGTGCGGATCTCGACGCCGCGCTCGCGGCAGCAGGCGGCCATGGCCTGGGTGATCGCGCCCATGCCGCCGATCGCGTGGCCCCAGGCGCCCTTCTTGCCGTTCACCTCGCCGAAGACGTGGTGCAGCAGCACGTAGGCCGAGCCCGGCGTGTAGGGGCTGGCGTAGTTGCCAACCACGCCGTCGAAGCCGTAGGCGGCCTTGATCGGCGCGCTCTCGAACCAGCCGTCCAGCCAGTCGCCGGCCGACTGGGCGAACAGGGCCAGGAGGTCGCGCCGGCCGGTGGTGTCCAACTTCGAGAGGCGCCGCCCCAGGCTGAGCCCCTTGAGGAGTTCCGGGATGGCGGCGACCAGCCCTCCCTCCATCACGTTCGGGGGCGTCTCCAGCACCACCTCGCGCAGCACGTCGGCGATCGCCTCCAGCCGGTCGCCGTAGGCGTCCAGGCGGTCGGCGTCGCGTTGCGAGAACCGCGCCACCTCGGACTTCGTGCGCCCCTCGCCGACGCAGAAGTGGTTGTCCTCTAGCGGCAGGAAGTTGGACATCTTCCGCTCGACCACCTTCAGGCCGTGGCGGTGGAGTTCGAGGTCGCGGATGACCTTCGGGTTCAGCAGCGAGACCGTGTAGCTGGCCACCGAGTTGCGGAAGCCCGGGTGGAATTCCTCGGTGACGGCGGCGCCGCCGACCGCGTCGCGCCGTTCCAGCACCAGCACCTTGCGGCCGCCCGCGGCCAGGTAGGCGGCGCAGGTCAGGCCGTTGTGGCC
>CBHTUE010000154.1:0-12166 GCA_966096115.1 uncultured Phenylobacterium sp. | reverse complement strand
TGGCGTAGTGCTGGCGCGACGCCTCGTCGAACCGCGCGGGATTGGCCGAGAACTCGTTCCAGAAGCGGTCCAGGTAGATGCGCTCGCGCCCCGCCACCAGCCGCTCCATATCCGGCCCGCCGAACCGGAAGTGCCAGAGCAATGGGTTCTTCAGGATCTCTTCCCACGGTCCCACGCCCGGCAGCGGGGCGTCGATCAGCGCCAGCTTCGTGGCCCGGTCGCGGTACCGCGCCGCGAACGCGTAGGCGACCATGTTGCCGATGTCGTGGGCGACTAGGTCGGCCTTGTCGATCTTCAGCGCGTCCATGACCCCGGCCACGTCGGCGGCCTGGTTCTTCTTGTCGAAGCCGCCCGCCGGCTTGGCCGACAGGCCCATGCCGCGCAGGTCGGGGACGACCACGGTGTGGTCCTTCGCCAGGTCGGCCGCCAGCGCGCCCCACATGTCACCGGTCTCGCCGTAGCCGTGCAGCAGCACGACGGCCGGACCGTGGCCGCCGACCCGCACGTGGATCGTGGTCCCGTTGGCGGCGATCTCCTGGGTCCGGAAGGCGGCGGGGAACGGGACGATATCGGCCCACGCAGGCGCGGCGACCAACAGCGCGCCGACGGCGGCGACCAGCACACGGAACATGGACATCCTCCCCAAACCCCAAGCGGGCGAACCGTCACCCTAAGGGGTACGTCGGCGAGCTGGCTTGTCATAAAGCGCCGCGGCTTCCGAAGCGCCGGGCTTCAGGCCACGGGTGTCCACAGCACCTGTTCGATGCGGCCGGCCCCCGTGGCCAGCATCACCAGCCGGTCGAAGCCCAGGGCCCCGCCGCTGGCCGGCGGCATGTGCGCCAACGCCGCCAGGAAGTCCTCGTCGATGGGATAGCGCTCGCCGTAGAGCCGCTGCTTCTCCGCCATCTCGAGCTCGAAGCGGCGGCGCTGTTCGGCTGGGTCGGTCAGCTCGCCGAAGCAGTTGGCCAGCTCGACCCCGCAGGCATAGAGCTCAAACCGCTCCGCCACGCGCGGGTCGCCCGGCTTCGGCCGCGCCAGGGCCGCCTCGGAGGTCGGATACTCGCAGAGGATCGTCGCCCGGCCGTGGCCCAGGTTCGGCTCCACCTTCTCCACGATGATCCGGCTGAACACGTCGGCCCAGGTGTCGTCCGGCGCGGTGCGGATGCCCTTCGCCGCCGCCTGCCCGGCCAGGTCGCCAAAGAGGTCGATGCCGGCGTGGCGGTCGAACGCCTCGGCCACTGTGACCCGCTCGGGCGCGGCCAACGGATCGGCCTCCGCGCCCCGGAAAGTCAGCCTGGCCGTCCCCGCCGACTTGGCCGCCACGGCCAGCAGCGCGGCGCAGTCGGCCATCAGGGTCTCGTACGCCGCGCCGGTCCGGTACCACTCCAGCATCGTGAACTCGGGATGGTGCAGCGGCCCCCGCTCGCGGTTCCGCCACACCTTGGCGAGGGTGAAGATCGCCGGCTCCCCCGACGCCAAGAGCTTCTTGCAGGCGAACTCCGGCGAGGTGTGCAGGTAGAGTGGCCGCCCCGCCCCGTCCGGCCCGACGGCCTCCGTCGCGAAGGCGTGCAGATGCGCCTCGTTGCCCGGCGAGACCTGCAGGGCGGCGGTCTCCACCTCGACGATGTCCTGGCCCTCGAACCAGTCGCGCACGGCCCGTAGCATCCGGTTGCGCGCGGCCAGGAACGGCGCGCGGTCCGGCCGCCTGTCCGGCGACCACCAGGGACTTTCCGTAGTCTGTGACAAAGGCTGCGACGCGCTGGGGGGTGGAGATTTCGGCGTCAATCGCTATAGGGGCGCCACAAGAATTTCATCAGCGGAATCGCGCGACCCCGGTCGCAGGCCCGCCGCATCGCTCGAGGATCTCCGTGAAAGTCATCGCCAGCTCGCTCCGCAAGGGGGCCGTCGTCGATCTCGAAGGCAAGCTCTACGTCGTGCTCACCGCCGAAAACATCCACCCCGGCAAGGGCACCCCGGTGACCCAGCTGAACATGCGCCGCATCTCCGACGGGGTGAAGATTTCGGAGCGCTGGCGCACCACCGAGACGGTCGAGCGGGCCATTGTCGACGACCGCCCGTACACCTTCCTCTACCAGGACGGCGAAGGGTTCCACTTCATGAACCCCGAGAACTACGACCAGCTGATCGCCTCTGAAGAGGTCGTCGGCGACGCCGCGCCCTACCTGACCGACGGCTGCACCGTGACCCTGTCGACCCACAACGACGTGGCGATCGCCATCGAACTTCCGCGCCTGGCCACCTTCGAAGTGGTGGAGACCGAGCCTTCGACGAAGGGGCAGACCGCGTCGTCGTCCTACAAGCCGGCGATCCTGTCGAACGGGCTGCGCACCATGATCCCGCCCTACATCGGCCCAGGCACCAAGATCGTGATCCTGACCGAAGACGGTTCCTACCAGGAACGCGCCAAGGACTGAGGCCTCCGAGGTCGCCCGGCGGATGTGGTGAAGGACCGGGTCACTGACACGGATGTGACCCGGCCCTTCCCCCTTCAGGCGGGTCCCGGAACGTTGCACGGCATTCCAGGACGTCGCGCGAAGCCCAACACGACCTGAATTGAAACCCTGGGCCGCTCCGGGGCGTGCGAGCGAGTGGCCGTGCGGGGCAGATCGGGACTTTTCGGGACACGGCGTTCGACAATCGTGTTCTTTCAACTTTCGAGAGCGGCCAGCTGCGGCAGGGACGGCAGGTAGATCAGGTCCGGCTCACGGGCCGTCCGCGCCAGCGCCAGCCACCGTCAGGCCTGGGCCAGGTCCCCTGACAGCGCCCAGTAGTAGGCGGTCATCACGGCGTTGCCGCGCCCGGCCTTGCGCGCGTCGGCTTCGGCCTGCGCCAGGGCGGCGAACATCTGGCGCGGCCCGCCCTGTTCGAAGGCGGCGCGAACGGCCTTCAGGGCCGCGATCCGCTGCGGGTCGCTGCGCAGGCGCGCCTCGGTCTCCGACTCCCGCAGGTAGGTCTCCGCGTCGCCGGCATGCAGGGCGATGGTGACGGCCGTGCGGTGGACGGGGATCGAGCCGGGATAGACGTTCTCGAGCTGGCGGATGTCGTGCGTCGCCCCGGCGACGTCGCCGGCCGCGGCGCGCGCCCCGGCCTCGGCGGCCGACAGCGACAGGTCTGTGGGTTCCAGCAGCCGGGCCTCGCGGAACTGGGCCAGCGCCTGCTTGTGCAGGCCCCGCGCGCTCAGCGCGTTGCCGTACCACTGCCGCGTCTGGGTCGACTGGGGCTGGGCGTCCAAAGCGCGCTTGAACAGGTCGAGGGCCTTCGGGTCGGCGCGCCACCAGAAGCGGATGAAGGCCAACGCCCGGAGCGCCCCAGCGGCCTGGGGATCGAGCCGGATCGCGCGGCGGGCGGCGGCCTCCGCCCGGTCGTAGGCTTCGGCCTCAGGCATGACGCCGAACTCGCGCAGCAGCAGGTAGCAGTCGGCCAGCTTGGCGTAGCCCTGTGGCCGGTCGGGGTGGCGGCGGATCACCTCGTTCAGGTCGCGCACCGCCGCGGCCAGGCCGTTCGGCGTGCGGCTGTCCCAGGCCAGCACCGCGCGCAGGTACAGCGCCTGGGTCGGCGGGTCATCCGTATAGGCCTCGACGTCGGACACGCCCGCCGCGCCGCCGCGCCGGGCCGGCAACAGGGTCCCGGCCGCCACGCCGGCCCCGGCGAGGCAGATCCCGCCCAGCGTCACCAGCACCCAGCGCCGCGCGCGAAGCGGCGGCGGTTCGGCGGCGATATCGCCTGCGCCCTCGTTCCCGCCCTCGCCGCCGCCTTCACCCTCGAGCCAGCGGCGCAACTCGGCGGTGTCGGCCCAGACCGCGGCGCGGCCGCCGCCCGGGATGCGACGCACCGGCAGGCCGCGCGTGGATTCCCAGCGCTTCACCGTGCGTTCGTCGCGGCCGAAAAATCCCGCGATCGCCTTCCAGCCGTCCAGACGTTCCACCGGCTCGGACCGCGCCATCCCCTACCCCACTCCCGACGAATCCTAGCAAGCGTCGCCATATCGGCAACCAGTGTTCGTCGAGCAAGTTCCCCGAATCACCGAGAGCCGCCCGCGAGCCCTTGCGGGGGCGGCGATCGGAGGTCCGGTACGCGTGTCGTGGTAGCTACGCGCCGAAAGCGCCCGCGGATGACATCGGCGAGCGGCTATCGCGGCGCCGACGGCAAGGAGATGGAGCGGGACCCGCGTTTCATCGACGTAACGGTGGAGCGCCCGCCGGGCGAGACGCTGGGTGGCAGGAACGGCCAGCTTGGTGTGGCGGAACGGCTGAAGGGCCGCGCCGGAAGCGGTGGCCCCGCGGGAACGAGGCCCGCCGGGATGCATTCGGCTTCGGCGGACGGCGCTTCCCCCGAGGCCTCCGCCAGAGACCCGCCCTTGCCCCCGGCCTTTGCGGTCGGGGGCCTTTTCTGGCGCCAACGTCCGGGCGCTTGAAGGCTACGACGGCCGGGCCTAGTCTTACGCAGGTCGGGCTTTCGGCAGGCGCCCGGCATGCCCAAGACGATCCGTCGTCCAAGCGCTGCCCTGACCTCGGCTCGCCGGGGCGGGTCTGGCGCGCGCCGTCGACCGCTCCATCGCGCCGAAGATGAGGAGCCGGGCCGATGTCCGAAACCAGCACCCGCGTCGCGATCCTGTCGCGCGATCCCACCACCGACCTCGAGCAAGGCCGCTTCCGCGCCGTGGCGGCGGCGCTGCGCGCCGAAAGCTTCGAGCCCGTGGCCTGCCCCTATGACGAGCTGCGCGAGGCCGAGACCGAGCGGACCCTTGCAGATTGCGCGGCCGCGCTGGTGTGGGTGAACCCGGTGCACGAGGGACGGTTCCGGCGCGACCTGGACGCCCTGCTGCGCCGCGCCGCGGGGGGCGGCGTGCTGGTCAGCGCCCATCCGGACGTCATTGACCGCCTGGGGGTGAAGGCCGTGCTGGCCCGCACGCGCGAGGTCGGGTGGAGCGGAGACGCCTGGTTCTACGCCACGCCCTACGACCTGCGTGACCAGTTCGCGCGCCGGCTCGCGGCCGGTGCGCGGGTGCTCAAGCAGAACCGCGGCCACAGCGGCATCGGTGTTTGGCGGGTGGAGGGGCTTGGCCAGGGGCGGGTTCGGGTCGTGGCGGCGACCGATCGCCAGGCGGCGCGCGAGTACGACCTCGACGACTTCCTGGCCGAGCGCGTGGCGGAGTTCGAGGCCGTCGGCGGCTTCGTGGACCAGGCGTTCCAGGCGCGGCTCGGCGACGGGATGATCCGCTGCTACATGTCCGGCGCCCGGCTGGCAGGCTTCGGCTGGCAGAAGGTGCGGGCCCTGCTCGATCCCGACGGGCAGCCGACGCCCCCACGCACGTATTCAGGGCCCGGCGACGACCGGTTTCAGGCGCTGCGGCGGCTGATGGAAGAGCAGTGGACGCCCGCCCTCTTGAGGACCCTGGGCCTGGCCGAGGCCGACCTGCCGATCCTTTGGGACGCCGACTTCCTGTTCGGGCCCCGGGACGCCGACGGCCGCGACACGTTCGTCCTGTGTGAGATCAACGTCAGCTCGGTGTCGCCCATGCCCGAGGAGGCCCCGGCCGCGATCGCCGAAACCCTGCGCCGCCGCCTTGAGGCGACTTCTGTCCAGCGGCGTCGGTATTGACGGACCGACAGGCCGGGCGGATGACCGGCGGGCCCGCCGTCCTGGGAGTTCCGACATGCCCGATCTGTCCCCCGACCGCCGCGCGCTGCTGGGCGCCGGCGCCCTGCTGGCCGCGGCCTTGACCGCGGGCGCGGCCACCGCCGCCCCGCCGAAGCCGCAGCCCAAGCCGCTGCCCTTCGATCCGAAAGGCGTGCCCGGCCTCTCCGAAAAGCTGCTCGTGAGCCACCACGACAACAACTACGTCGGCGCCGTGAACCGCCTGGGCGCTATCACGGCGGAATTCGCCTCGCTCGATCCGGCCACCACGCCGGGCTACCGCGTCAACGGTCTCAAGCGCGAGGAGCTGATCGCCTGGAATTCGATGGTGCTGCACGAGGTCTATTTCGCGGGCTTCGGCGCGGCGGAGCGGCCCAGCGCGGGCCTGGCCCAGGCGGTGGAGCGCGATTTCGGCAGCCTCGACCGGTGGGCCGCCGAGTTCGCCGCCATCGGCAAGGCGCTGGGCGGCGGCTCCGGCTGGGTCCTGCTCACCTGGAGCCGGCGCGACGGGCGGCTGGTCAACACCTGGGCCGCCGATCACACGATGACGCTGGCCGACGGCGCGCCGTTGCTGGCGCTCGACATGTACGAGCACGCCTATCACATGGACTATGGCGCCAAGGCCGGCGGCTACGTCGACGCCTTCATGAAGGCCTTCAGCTGGCGGAACGCCAACGAGGCGTTCCGGCGGGCCAGCGCCTGATCCTCTCGCCGTCGCCAGGCCCCTGCCCCGGCGCGGGCAGCGACCTGACAACCGCGCCTCGGCCTTAGGAACCGATCGTTTGCATTCGACTTGTCCAGATATGTCGAATTCGCATCTCCAGCCCACTTGCCGGGCGAAACAGGCCGGCGGTTCAGGTAGGGTCGCGCAGGGGTTGGCGCGCGTACGAAAAGCGCATCGGGGCTGCAGGCTTTCTGTCGGCCAGAAGACTTTTGACGCAACTCATTCGCGGTCTATTTGTCCGTGACGGGACGGCAGGTTGATATGGAAACTTCTGCGGCGGCGGCGGCGCTCTCCGCCCTCGGCCATGGGCCTCGGCTGAACGTATTCCGCCTGCTGGTCCGCGCGGGTCCGACAGGCATTGCCGCGGGCGATGTCGCGCGCCAGGCCGGCGTCCTCCAGAACACCCTGTCCAGCTATCTGAACGTCCTCTCGAACGCCGGCCTCATCACCTCGCGGCGGGCCGGCCGTTCGGTGATCTATGCGGCTGACTATGCCCACGTCGCCGAGCTGCTGGACTATCTGGTCGCGGACTGCTGCGAGGGCGAGCCGGACGCCTTCTGCCCGGTCCTGGAGAAGATGGGGCGACGACCAGCAGCCGCCCGCAGCTGAGGCGGCTCAGGCCCGAACCTCCCGCAAGCCCCCCGACGATGATCGTCGCCAGGGCGAGGCGCCATCCCCGTTGCGCCTCGTAGCCGACCGCGGCCAGCCCCGCCGATCGGCGCAGCCTCGACATGCCTGACCCCTTGGCGACAGCCCTGGCGGCGACGATCCGTCGCGGTTCCGCTCACCGGTCATAAACCGGCCTCAAATAAGGTTAGCAGAAGTTAATCCTAGCCTTAAGCGACACCTTAAGCGTGGTCGCATCAATCATATTGGAAATAACGGGGTAATCCGGACTTCGAGTTCGAGATCAAACCTGACTGTAGTTGGCGCGTAACCAAGTCAAAGAACACGATACCTGATGCCGTCGAGGTTGTGACTCGTCAGGGATGCAACTCTACACTTTTCTACTGGAGCATCTATGCCGAACCCCAACGTCACGCTGGACCCCACCTATCGACCCGACCAGGTCCTGCTCCAGTTCGCGACCGGCTCCAGCGCCGCAGAGCACAGCCAGGCCCTCCAGGCGATCGGCGGACGTCTGCTGGACATCATCAATCCGGGCGACAGCGCCGACGGCGACCTGACCCGGATCGGCCTCGGCCAGGGCGTGACGGTCGAGAAGGCCATCGCCATCCTGTCACACCTGCCCGGCGTGAAGTTCGCCGAGCCGGACTTCGTGGTTCAGGGCCAGGCCGTCAGCAACGACACCAGCGTCGTGGGCGGCCAGACCTGGGGCCTGTACGGCGACGTCGGCACGCCCATCAACGTCTACGGCAGCCAGGCGACCGAGGCCTGGGCGGCCGGCGCCACGGGCAGCACCAAGGTGGCCGTCGGCGTGGTCGACAGCGGCGTCGACTACACCCACCCGGACCTCTACCTGAACATCTGGCTGAACCAGCGGGAGATCCCGCTGGCCTTCAAGTCGGCCCTGACCGACACCGACGGTGACGGCCTGATCACGTTCCGCGACCTGAACCAGGCGGCCAACGCCAACTATGTGAAGGACGTCAACGCCAACGGCCGCATCGATGCGGGCGACCTGCTGCACGACACCCGCTGGGCTGACGGGGTCGACCAGGACGCCAACGGCTACACCGACGACCTGATCGGCTGGGACTTCGTCAACAACGACAACGACCCGATGGACGACCAGGGCCACGGCACCCACGTGGCGGGCACCATCGCCGCGCAAGGCGGCAACGGCGTCGGCGTCGCCGGCGTCGCCTGGAACGCCCAGCTGGTGGTCCTGAAGTTCCTGGACGCCACGAACTACGGCTACACCTCCAACAACATCAAGGCCGAGGACTACTTCACCAACGCCTCGAAGGCCGGCACGGGCGTGGACTTCGTGGCCACCAACAACAGCTGGGGTGGCGCGGCCTTCTCTCAGTCCCTGCAGGACGCGGTCACCCGCGCGGCGAAGGCCGACATCTTCTACGTGGCGGCCGCCGGCAACAACGCGACCAACAACGACGTGACGCCGTTCTATCCGGCGAACCTGTCGACCCTGGCCACGGCCGGCTACGAGGCGGTGATCTCGGTGGCGGCCCTGACCAGCACCGGCGCGCTCGCCAGCTATTCGGACTATGGCGCGACGACGGTCGACATCGCCGCGCCCGGCTCGTCGATCCTCTCGACCGCCAAGGGCGGCGGCTACGTGACCATGAGCGGAACGTCGATGGCGACGCCGTTCGTCACCGGCGCCATCGCGCTCTACTCCGCGGCCCACCCGGACGCCACGGCAGCCCAGATCGGCGCGGCCCTTCTGGCGTCGGCGGCGCCGACGGCCTCGGTGCTGGACAAGGTCCTCTCCGACGGGCGGTTGGACATCGCCACCTTCCTCAACACCTACGCCCCGGCCCCGGCCCCGGCGCCCGCGCCGACGCCCACTCCGACCCCGGCCCCGGCTCCCGCGATCGGCGTGGTCATCACCGGAACGGACAGTGCGGACGCGATCTCGCCGACCAGCGGCGCCAGCGTGTCCCCGACCGCCTACGGTGACACCATCTCGGGCCTGGCCGGCAACGACACCCTGGATGGCGGCGCCGGCGCCGACAGCCTGATGGGCGGGCTCGGCAACGACGTCTACATCCTCGACAACACCGGCGACGTGGTGCTGGAGAACGTCGGCGAAGGGACCGACACGGTCCAGGCGTCGTTCAGCTACACCCTGGGGGCCAACGTCGAGAACCTCACCCTGACCGGTTCGGCCGCGCTCTCCGGCACGGGTACCGAACTGGCCAACCGCCTGACCGGCAACGGCGGCGCGAATGTGCTGAGCGGCCTGGGCGGCAACGACTACCTGGACGGCGCGAGCGGCAACGACACCCTGCTGGGCGGCGCGGGCGCCGACACCCTCGCCGGCGGGGCCGGCGACGACGACCTGGACGGCGGCGCGGGCGCGGACCTCTACATCGGGGGCTCGGGCAAGGACGACTTCGTGTTCAACCGCGGCGAGGCTGCGGGCGATATCATCCAGGACTTCGCCAAGGGCGACCACATCGTGCTGCACGGCTACTCCGCCGGCTCCACCCTGGCCAAGGTGGCCGGCACCTCGACGGACTGGATCGTCACCGACCACGACACCGGCGCCACCGAGGTCTTCAAGCTGCTCAACGGCTACGGACTGAAGTCCGGCGACTTCCTGTTCGGCTGATGTCCGAGTTGGGCCAAGGGGTTCGCAGCCCCTTGGCCTATCTGCCGTTGCTGCCGTTCAGCCCATTTCTCCTGCTGGGCGAGTCCGCTTTGGAATCATCATTTGTTAGGGTACGTCACGGGCTCCATAGGGTTCGTCGCAGGGTTGCGCGCTGCGATTCCAGTACAGAGGTGTGCAGACTAGCGATGAAAAAGATGATTGGCCTCGCGGCCGCGGCGAGTGTTCTCGCCCTGAGTTCAGCGGCCGATGCGGCGACCCTCTGGTCGTTCACCGGCAATTCGGCGAAGGACGGGGCCGTCAGCGGTACGGCCCTGATCAGCGTGACCGGCACGACCCTGACGGTCGACCTGACCAACCTGCTGGCCAACATCAAGTCGGACGGCCAGGAGTTGAGCGGCATCCAGATCTTCCTGGATCACCTGCCGACGACGACCACCCTGACCACCGCCTCCGGCACCGAGATCGCCTTCGTCCCCGGGGACCCGGGCAGCCCGGGCAAGACCTGCGCGCCCAAGGCCAAGGGCTGCGTGCCGGTCGCCCCGACTCCGGCGACGCCGCCGTCGACGACGGGTGATGACAACGTGATCCATCACTGGGGCACCGCGCTTTCGGGTGGGTCGGTCTTCCTGGCCACCGCCGGGACCGGCGCCCTGGGCGGCAAGCCCGAGGACCTGATCGTCGGACCGGGCCCCTACACGGACTTCAACGCCTCGGTCGTCGGCAAGAACCCGCACATCCAGGGCACTGGGCACTTCGTGCTCACATTCACCGGGCTGACGGGCACGCCGTTCGTCAGCGGGGTGAACCTCGCCTTCGGGACGTCGGGCACGGACTACCACATGGCGACCTGCAGCGACCCGACGGGCGGCTCGGCCTGCACGCCGGGCGGCGGCGGCGGCCAGGGCGGCGTTCCGGAACCGGCGACCTGGGCCATGATGATCATGGGCTTCGGCGGCGTCGGCGCGATGATGCGTCGCCGGCGGACCGTCTTCGGCTGACGTCCGAGACGATCGTAGTTGGAAGAGCCCCGGCCTCACGGCCGGGGCTTTTCTGTTTCAGGCGTCGAAGCGCGTGACGCGGCCGTCGCTGTGCGTCACTTCGATCCAGATGTTCCGGCGCACGCCCTGGACCTGCTGGCGGACCGCGATCTCGTCCGACACCACGACCTCGCCGATGTTGACGTCCACGTGGGGCAGCACGACGGTCGTCGCGTTCCGGACCTTCACCACCACGAGTCCCGCGCCGGTAAGCGCGGTCTTCGACCAGTCCTTCAGCTGGGCGTAGTAGGGCCGCCGCTTCCAGGCATCGGGCTTGGACGGCTCGACGACCACCAGCATGACCCGCTCCGAAACGGTCCACAGCAGAAAGCCGGCGCGGTCGGGCCGCCAGCTGTCGTCCAGGCCGCCGTTCAGATGCCAGTTGCAGAGGAACTCCCGGCACGGCTTCGGCCGGCTGTCATAGATGCCGCAGCCCCGGCCCCGCAGCACGTGCGGGCACCACTCGCCCGCCGGCTTCGCCAGCTCGACAATGAAGAGATGCTTGCAGCACATGCTGCAGGTTCCACACGACTTCTCGCTCACGCCGTCTCCTGGGCCGCGGCCCTCGGCCGTATGGCTATGCCGCGAGAGCTTAGCTTTTGCCGCTCGCCAGCGACAGGCTTGCGTGGCAATCGGCAATCCTGTGGGGCGGGCGACGATGCTCCGCCCGGATTGTCACCGAGGTTGCGCCATTTTCGGCAGATTCTCCTTTCGGGCGAGTCGGTCTGAGACGGTTAACGACCGGTGTACACAGCAGTCTTCCTCGCAGAGTTGCGCGCGGCGAAAACCATGCAAGGGGACAGGCATATGACACTGAAGACACTCGTAATGGCGGCGGCCGCGACAGCCGCCTTGGCGCTGGCAGCGCCAGCCATGGCCAAGCCGGCAGCGACGGTGGCGCCGAACAACAATCTCTGCATGCTGTCTGACCTGAGCCCGGCTGCTGCCGCGTGCTCCGGCTTCTACGAAGGCAACAACCTCAACGGCTCGGCCGACTCCCTGGCCACGCAAGCCGCTGCCTTCGCGGCGCTGGGCGTCGGCCCCCTCACCGAGATCGAACACCACGACACGTCCGGCACCAACGACAACGTGTTCGAATTCAACACGCTGCTGAACGGCCTGACGGTCATCGGCGTGCACTGGGGCGTGGGCGCCGGTCCGCCGATCCCCGGCGCCGGCACCGGTGGCGGCACCGCTTTCTATAAGCTCAACCTCGCGGCCGATGCGCAACTGGCGTCGATCACGGGCTTCCTTACCAACGGCAACTCGAACTACGCGCTCTACAAGACCTCGGCCTGCGTCGGCTCCTGCGACGGCGGTGGCGGCGGCCAGGGCGTGCCGGAACCGGCGACCTGGGCGATGATGATCATCGGCTTTGGTGGCGTGGGCTCCATGATCCGCCGGCGGCGCACCGTCTTCGGCTAAACCCCCGACACGGGTCGAAGACCAGGGCCCCGGCGCGCCGCGCCCGGGCCCGTTGATATTCGC
>CBHTUE010000153.1:0-12183 GCA_966096115.1 uncultured Phenylobacterium sp. | reverse complement strand
CTGGCGCACGAGCCGGAAACCCGCGTGCACCTCTACGGCAAGCGCGAGGCCAAGCCCGGCCGGAAGATGGGCCACGTCAACAAGCTGAAGCCGTTGTAGCGCGATGCGGCGCGCCGCGCTCGCCGTCATGGCCCTCTCCCTGGCGCTGGCTGGGTGCAGCTCGGTCGGTGAGGCGCTGGGTCTCTCCGACAGCCGCTACCTTCGAGACGGCGCTGAGCCCTTTCCGAGAGACGCCTATGACGACGCGTATCGCGGCATTTTCGTTAGAAAGGAAAAGCACCTCAGGAAGGGCCTAGTCGACATAAGCGAACACGACTGGGTGGAGTCGCACCTGAATCTGGCGGCCGATCGCATTTCGGTCACCCTCCCGCAGGGGCCGGTACCAGGCGTACAGGCGTCTTGTGAGGTCTCGGAGTACGCCTGGGTCAACGACAAGAATTTGACGCGCGATTCGTCTCCCGAGCGCATGGAGAAGTTCATCAGGATCCAGCTGCTCCTCGACAATCCGCATCGGATTGTCTGCGCAGACGGCGGCGGTGCGAATATCAACAAACTCAAATATGTCTACGTCGTCAGCGCCAACGACGTCTTGCTGGTTTGGGACGGCTTCGTGGTGCTCTACACTAGATACCCCGGCCTCCCTGACGCCGACACGCCAAACCCGGCCTCGAGGTAGGCCGCGTCATCGGCTGAACTCGCGACGCGTTGGGCCTGAGCGGCGGGCGCCGTCGACTCCTTCGAAAACGCCATGCCATAGTTTCGACGACTGCAAGGGAAGTCGCGTGGCGCCGTTGTGCGAGGACGTCCGCCCCGACCCCAGCGGCGAACGCTGGATCAGCCTGCTCACCCGAAGAACAAGTTCGCCGATCCCGCGGACGCCGTTGTAGGCTCGCGTCCGGTGGAGGGCCCCACGCACGGGGGCCCTGGGGGTGTCGCATGGCGTTGGAGGGCGTGCAGGGGACGGATCCGTCGGACGTGGCCGCGCCCGCGGGGGCGAGCGGCCGCCGCGTCGGCTTCGCCATCCTGGTGTTGGTGGTGCTGTGCGCCCTGTGCGGGCCGTTGTTCGTCGACCTGGTGGCGCGCGACGCGCCGCAGGCCCGGGCCGGGGTGGTGAGCTATGCCGGTTGGGGCCCGCTCACCCGCCCTGTGGCGCTGAGCGGCGACTGGAACGTCGAATGGCGCACCGCGCCGGCGCCGGGGGCGCGGTTCAGCATCCACGTGCCGGGGCCGTGGACCGACAAGACCATCGGCGGCAAGGCGCTGCCGGACGCCGCCGCGGCCTCCTATTTCCTGACCCTGCGCGACCTGCCGGCCGGCCGCTACACGCTGTTCGTGCCGAAGATCTACGGCGGGTCGCGGGTGGCCGTGAACGGGCAGGTGCTGTCGCAGTGGGGCACGCCCGGCCTCACGGCGGCGACCACGCGCTACGTCGTGCGGGCGCACACGGTCCCGTTCGAGGCGGACGGTTCGGACGTGACCCTGCGGATCGACATCTCGACCTTCCACCACCGTGACAACGGCCTGGCGGTCTCGCCGGTGCTAGGGCTGACGCAGGTGATGACCGGGTGGGACACGTTCGAGTGGCTGCGCAGCCTGCTGCTGGTCACCTCGCTGCTGCTGCTGACCTGCTACGCCGCCGTGGTGTTCGTGTTCCGCGTGGAGGACCGCGCCTCGCTGTTCTTCGGCCTGGCCTGCCTGTCGCTGCTGCCGCTGGTGTCGATCTTCAGCCACGACAACCTCGCGATGATCGCCATGCCTTGGCTGAGTTTCCGGGAGATGCTGGGCGCCGAATACGTGACCATCGCCATGGCCCAGGGGTTCATCCTGGCCTACGCCGCCAACCTGTTCCCGCGGGAGACGCCGCGGCAGGTGTACTGGCTGCTGCAGGGGCTGATCGGGCTCCTGTTCCTGACCTACGTCTTCTACTCCGCCCTGGGCGACACCCTGACCCTCTCCAGCCTCGGGCGCTGGGCGTTCACGCTGCGGGTCGCGACGCTGGTGTTCATGCTGGCGGTGGTGATCTTCGCCTGCATCCGCAGGCGCGACGGGGCGGCGGTGTTCCTGGTGGGGATGACCGCCTTCGTCGGCTCGCTGGTCTACCTGGACGTGGTGACCAACTCGAACCTGCCGGTTCCGACCAACGTCGACCTGCTGCCGCTCGGCACGCTGATGCTGCTGTTCTCGCACGTGGTGATCATGGTGGAGCGGTGGAACCGGGCCATCGATGCCGCGGAACAGACCAACGCCGACCTGCGCGAGCTGCTGGACGTCAACATCTCGATCTCCAGCGAGATGCAGCTGAAGCCGCTGCTGGGCAAGATCGTCGAGGTGGCGTCGAAGGTGATCCACGCCGACCGGTCGTCCCTGTTCCTGCACGACGAGAAGAGCGACGAGCTGTGGTCGGTGGTGGCCGAGGGCGTGAAGCAGGATCACATCCGCATCCCGTCGACCTCGGGGCTGGCGGGCTGGAGCTTCACGGAGGGGCTGCCGCTGCGGCTCGACAACGCCTATCAGGACGACCGCTTCAACCGCGATGTGGACGCCCACACCGGCTATCGGACCCAGAGCGCCCTGTCGGCGCCGGTGATCGCCCGCGACGGGCGCAAACTGGGGGTGATGCAGGCGCTGAACCGGCAGGGCGGGCCGGGGTTCAGCCACGGCGACGTGGAGCGGATGAACGCCTTCGCCGCCCAGGCGGCCATCGCCATCGACAACGCCACCCTGTTCTCCGAGGTGGCCTCCGAGCGGAACTACAACGAGAGCATCCTGGCCTCGATGTCGAGCGGCGTGCTGACCCTGGACCGCGACGTGCGGCTGGCGAAGGTGAACGCCGCGGCCGCGCGCATCCTGGAGGTGCAGCCCGAGCAGCTGGCCGACGCCGACGCCCGGGCCTGGCTGAAGGTGACCAACCCGGGGATGCTGGCCGACATCGACGAGACGATCGCCACCGGCCGTCCCCGGACCCTGCTGGACATCGACGTGCGCACCGCCGGCGGCAACATCGTCTCGGCCAACGTCTCGATGGTCCCACTGATCAGCGAGGAGCAGGCGGTGGGGCTGCTGGTGCTGATCGAGGACATCACCGAGGGCAAGCGGGTGCAGGGCGCCATGCGCCGGTTCATGACGCCGAAGGTGGTCGAGCAGGTGATGGCGCGGAACGACGACCTGCTGTTCGGCACGGCGTGCCGCGCCAGCGTGCTGTTCGCCGACATCCGCAACTTCACCAGCATGGCCGAAAGCCTGCAGCCGCGCGAGACGGTGGACATGCTGAACGGCGTCTTCACCGAGCTGTTCGAAGCGGTGGCGGCGAATGACGGCGTGCTCGACAAGTTCCAGGGCGACGCGATCATGGCGGTCTATGGCGCGCCGATCTCGTCCGGCCAGGACCCGCAGAACGCCGTCGCCAGCGCCGTGGCGATGATGCGGATGGTGCAGAGCCTGAAGGACCCCGCCGGACGCCCGATCGGCCTGGGCGTCAGCATCGCCACTGGCGAGGTGGTGGCCGGCACGATCGGCTCGCCCAAGCGGATGGACTACACGGTGATCGGCGACTGCGTGAACCTAGCCGCGCGGCTGCAGCAGGTGTCGAAGCTGTACCGGGTGGGCGTGGTGATCTGCGAGGCGACCGCCGCGGCGGTCGCCGCCACGGTGGAACTGCGGGAGCTGGTCCTCAGCCGGGTGCGCGGCCGCCAGCAGTCATCGCGGATCTTCCAGGTGCTGACCGGACCGCCCTCGCCCGGGTTCGGGCACTATCGGCGCGGCCGCGAGGCCATGGCCGGCCGCCATTGGGCGATGGCCATCGCGGAGTTCGAGGCCGCGGTCGGCAAGGACCCGTCGGACCGGCCCGCGGTCCTGATGCTGGAGCGGGCCCAGGCGCTCAGCCGCAAGCCGCCCGGCCTCGACTGGGACGGCGTCTGGGATCCGGGCGACTGACCCCGGCGTCGCGAAACAGAGGTATCCAAAGCCCGCGCCCGCGCCTTAGTCTCCGTGGGAGCTTGGCTTTGGGGGCCTGTCGGCCATGACTGCGTTGGACGGGGAGACCGCGCTGACCGCGTCGCGGGCCCGTGCGACCCCGTCCTCCCCGGGGCGGCGCGTGGCCTTCGCCGTGGCGGTGCTGGGCCTGCTGTCGCTGCTGATCCTGCCCTTCTTCGTCGACATGGTCGCCCGCGACGGGCCGAAGGCGCGGGATGGGGTGGTCAGTTTCGCACAGTGGGGGCCGCTCACGGCGCCCGTCCCCCTGGAGGGTGAGTGGCGGCTGACGTGGCGCGGCGGGGTCGGCGGCCCGCCGCCGGACCAGCAGGTCGCGGTGGACGTGCCCGGCCGCTGGTCGGCGGAGCGGCCGGGGCGCGCGGCCCTGCCGGAGAGCGGCGCAGTCAGCTACCACCTGAAGGTCCTGGGCCTGCCCGCCGGGCGCTACCTGATCTATCTGCCGCCCGCGTTCGCGGCGACCGCGGTTGCGGCGAACGGACGGGTGATCTCGCAGCGCGGCGAGCCAGGGGCCACCAAGGCGACGACGCGCTATCTGGTGCGCTCGCAGGACGTCTTCCTGGAGACCGACGGGGGACCGCTGGACCTGCGGATCGACGTCTCCACCTTCCACCACCGCGACAACGGCCTGGAGGAGCCTCCGCTGCTGGGGCTGACAGAGCCGATGAGCCAGTGGAGCACCATGGACTGGATCCGCAGCCTGCTGCTGGTCACCTCGCTCCTGCTCCTGGCCTGCTATGGCGGGGTGGTCTTCCTGTTCCGGCCCTCCGACCGGGCCTCGCTCTGCTTCGCGCTCGCCAGCGTGTTCCTGGTCCCGATGATCGGCGTCTTCCAGCACGACAACCTGCTGATGGTCGCCTACCCCGGCTTCTCGTTCCTGCAGATGCTGACCGTGCAGTACCTTGGTGGCTCGCTGGCGCTGGCCTTCGTCCTGGCGCATTCGCACCTGCTGTTCCCGAGGGAGAGCCCGAGGTTCGTTCACATGGGGCTGCAGGCGCTCTACGTGGTGCTTCTCGTCACCTACGGGGTCGCCGCGCTGAGGGGCGACACCATGGCCATGTCGAACGCCTCGCACTGGTCCGCGCCGCTGCGGACCGGCACCCTGCTCTACGTCGTCGCCGTGGTGTCTTTCGCCGCGTTCCGCAAGCGGGACGGCGCGGCGGTCTACGCCCTGGGCATGATCGTCTTCGCGGGCACAGCGATCTATTCGAGCCTGGTGACCCAGGGCGTGCTGGTGCGCGCCTTCTCGGGCCTGAACCTGCTGCCGCTTGGCATGCTGTTGCTGCTGTTCAGTCAGATCGTGATCCTGGCCGAGCGCTGGAGCCTTTCGATGGAGGTGGCCGAGCAGCGGTCGAACGACCTGGGTCAACTCCTCGATGTGAACAGCTCGATCACCAGCGAGATCCGGCTCGACGCCCTGCTCAAGCGGATCGTGGAGGCGACCAGCCGCTTCATCCACGCCGACCGCGCCTCGCTCTTCCTCTACGACGCCAAGTCCAATGAGCTGTGGTCGATCGCCGCCGAGGGTGTGGGCGCGCAGATCCGCTTCCCCTCCGACGGCGGGCTGGCCGGCGCCAGCTTCCAGGCCGGCGCAGCGATCAACATCACGGACGCCTACGAGGATCCGCGCTTCAACCGCATGGTGGATACCGCCACCGGCTACCGCACGACCAGCGTGCTGACGATCCCCGTCAAGGCGCGCGACGGACGCAAGCTGGGCGTCATGCAGGCCCTGAACTCGACGGACGGCAAGCCCTTCACCGACGCCGACGTGGCGCGGATGACGGCGCTGTCGGCCCAGGCCGCGATCGCCATCGACAACGCCAACCTGTTCGCCGAGGTGGCCTCGGAGCGGAACTACAACGAGAGCATCCTGCGCTCGATGTCGTCGGGCGTGGTCACCCTCGACGCCGGGGCGACGATCGGCAAGCTGAACGACACCGCCTGCCGCATCCTGGGCGTGACCCGCGAACAGATGGAGGGCGCCGACGCCCGAGCCGTGCTGGAAGACGCCAACCCGTGGCTGATCCCGGAGATCGAGGGCGTGGCGGCCGGCGGCGGACCCAAGACCCTGCTGGAGATCGACCTTTCCACCGCCCGCGGCGACGTGATCTCGGCCAATCTCTCAATCGTGCCGCTGCTGGCCGTCGAGGACGAGACGGCAGGAATCCTGGTGGTCATCGAGGACATCACCGAGAGCAAGCGCATGCAGGGCGCCATGCGCCGCTTCATGACCCAGAAGGTGGTCGACCAAGTGATGGGCCGCGGCGACGAGCTGCTGTTCGGCGCCGCCTGCCCGGCCAGCGTGCTGTTCGCCGACATCCGCAGCTTCACGACGCTGTCGGAGAAGCTGCCCGCCCGCGAGGTGGTGGAGATGCTCAATGAGATCTTCACCGAGCTGTTCGAGGCGGTGGCGGCCTCCGACGGGGTGCTGGACAAGTTCATGGGCGACGGGCTGATGGCGGTCTACGGCGCGCCGCTGGCGTCCGGCCGCGACCCGCTGAACGCGGTCGACAGCGCCGTTCAGATGATCCGGATGATCGAGGTGCTGAACGTCGGCCGCGCCGAGCGGAGCCTGCCCAGCCTGCGGCTCGGCATCGGCGTCACCTCCGGCGAGGTGGTGGCCGGCACGATCGGCTCGCCCAAGCGGATGGACTACACGGTGATCGGCGACAGCGTGAACCTCGCCGCGCGGCTGCAGTCGACCACCAAGGTCTATTCGGTGGAGATCATCGTCGACGAGGCCACCGCAGGCCAGTTGGGCGATCACCACGTGCTGCGCGAGCTCGACACCATCCGGGTGCGCGGGCGCGAGCAGCCGGTGCGGATCTTCCAGGTGGTGACCGACGCGGCCGGGTGCCCGGGGCTGGAGGCCTACCGCCGCGGCCGCACGCTGTTCAACGCGCGCGACTGGGAGGGCGCGGCCGCCGCCTTCGCGGAGGCCGTGGCGCTAGACCCGGGCGACCGGCCCGCGGCGCTCATGCTGGACCGCGCCCGGGCGCTCGCCGCCGACCCGCCGGACGCGGGCTGGGACGGCGTGTGGACCACGGCCGACGCAGCCTAGGCGGGAACCGTCGCCGGTCACGCCGGGTCACCGTGACAGCGCCGGAAATCGCATGCGATAGTCGCTCGACACGGGGGAAGTCGCATGCCGCCGGAAGCCCGCGAGACCACAGTCTCCCCGCCGCCGGCGACGGTAGCGGCGTCGGGCCGTCGGCTGGGCCTGGCCCTGCTGGTGCTGGCCGTCCTGTCGATCGTCTGCAGCCCGTTCTTCGTCGACACCCTGGACCGCGGCGCGCCCACCGTGCGCAACGGCGAGGTCAGCTATGCGGGCTACGGGCCGCTGGACGCGCCGGTCGCGTTGCAGGGCCAGTGGCGCGCCGAGTGGCTGACCGCGCCGACGCCCCAGCCGCAATTTCCGATCAAGGTGCCCGGGCCCTGGAACGAGACCAAAGTCGGCGGCCAGGTCATCCCGCAGGGGGCGGCGATGGCCTACTTCCTGAAGATCCGGGACCTGCCGGCCGGCCGCTATCTGCTGTTCGTGCCCAAGATCTATGCGGGCGAGCAGGTCTGGGCTAACGGCCGCCTGCTGGCGCGCAACGCCCAGTTCGGCCTGACCCCGCAGACCAGCCACTACCTGGGGCGTGGAGCCGAGGTGGTGATCGACACCACCGGCGAGGACCTGAACCTGCGGGTCGACATCTCGACCTTCCACCACCGCGAGAACGGCTGGCCCGAACCGCCGACGTTCGGGCTGCTGGATCCGATGAGCCACTGGATCCTGCTGGACTGGATCCGCAGCCTGCTGCTGGTCGCCTCGCTGCTGCTGCTCTGCTGCCTGTCGGCGGTGATCTTCGTCTTCCGGCCGCAGGACCGGGCGGCGCTGTACCTGGCTCTGGGTTCGGCCACGCTGCTGCCGCTGGCCGCGACGCTCAGCCACGACAACCTGATCGCCATCGCGCTGCCGCACCTGCCGTTCGGCGGACTGATCGCGATGCAGGTGCTGTCCGCCACCGCCGCGCTGTCCGCGGCGATGGCCTACGCCAACGAGCTGTTTCCGCGGGAAAGCCCGAAATGGCCGTACTGGATCCTGCAGGGGCTGAACGGGGCGCGCTTCGTCTTCTTCGCGTTCCTGGCCGCGACCGGCCAGATCATGGCTTTGTCCGAATACTCGGCCGAGGCGTTCTTCTTCCGGATCGGCGCCCTGGCCTACATGCTGGGGGTGGTGATCTTCGCCACCGTGCGGCGGCGCGACGGGGCGGTGCTGTTCCTGATCGGGCTGGGGGCGATGCTGCTGAGCATCATCTACACCGACCTCACCAGCAACGCCGGCGTGCCGCGGATCCTGAACCTCAACCTGCTGCCGGCGGGCATGCTGCTCCTGCTCTTCACGCAGCTGGTGCTGCTGGCCGAGCGCTGGGCCGTCGCCATGCGCACGGAGGCGGAGGCGAACACCGGCCTGGCCCAGGCCAACAGCGACCTGCGCCGGCTGCTGGACGTGAACATCTCGATCACCAGCGAGATGCAGCTGGAGGTGCTGCTGGCCAAGGTGGTCGAGGTGACCTCCAAGGTGATCCGCGCCGACCGCAGCTCGCTGTTCCTCTATGAGCCCAAGCGGCGCGAACTGTATTCGGCGGTGGCCGAGGGGCTGGAGAAACGGCAGATCCGCTTCCCGGCCACGGAGGGCCTGGCCGGCTGGGTGTTCACCCATGGCGAGGCGGTGAACCTGCCCGACGCCTATGCCGACGCGCGCTTCAACCGGGATATCGACGCCTCCACCGGCTATCGCACCAACAGCGTCCTGACCGTGCCGGTGACCGCCCGCGACGGGCGGCGCCTGGGGGTCATGCAGGCCCTGAACCGGCTGGACGGCGGCGCGTTCGAGACCGCCGACCTGGAACGGATGAGCGCCTTCGCGGCCCAGGCGGCCGTCGCCATCGACAACGCCACCCTGTTCTCGGACGTCGCCGCCGAGCGGAACTATAACGACAGCATCCTGCGCTCGCTGTCGGCGGGGGTGGTCACCTTGGACCGCGAGATCAAGGCGGCGAAGCTGAACCCGGCGGCCGCGCGCATCCTGGAGACCCCGGTGACCCGCCTCGAGGGCCCCGACGTGCGCGCCTGGATCGCGTCGAGCAATCCGGACCTGCTGAACGAGATCGACGCGGTCAATAAGGGCGGCCGGCCGCGCACCCTGCTGGACGCCGACGTGCGCACCGCCCGCGGCGAGACGATCTCGGCGAACCTGTCGATCGTGCCGCTGATCGGCGAGAAGGGCCCGGCGGGCCTGCTGATCCTCGTGGAGGACATCAGCGAGGGCAAACGCATGGAGGCGGCCATGCGCCGCTTCATGAGCCAGAAGGTCGTGGACCAGGTGATGGACCACGACGAGGACGAGCTGCTGTTCGGCACCGCCTGCCGCGCCAGCGTGCTGTTCGCCGACATCCGCAACTTCACCAGCCTGGCCGAGACCCTGCAGCCCCGCGAGACGGTGGACATGCTCAACGAGGTGTTCGGCGAGCTGGTCGAGGCGGTGAACGCCCGCGACGGCGTGCTGGACAAGTTCCTGGGCGACGCGGTGATGGCCGTCTACGGCGCGCCCCTGCCGACCACGCGCGATCCGCAGAACGCGGTCGAGAGCGCGGTCATGATGCTGGAACTGCTGGAGGACCTGAACAAGCGCCGGCGGCGGCGCAAGCGCGAGCCGCTGAGCCTGGGCGTGGGCGTCGCCAGCGGGGACATGGTGGCCGGCACCATCGGGTCGCTGAAGCGCATGGACTACACGGTGATCGGCGACAGTGTGAACTTGGCCGCGCGGCTGCAGCAGCTGACCAAGTACTACCAGGTGGGCGTGATCATCTGCGAAGCGACGGCGGCGGAGCTGGACGACAGCATCGCGCTCCGCGAACTGGACACCCTGCGGGTGCGCGGCCGCCAGCAGCCGGCCAAGCTGTTCCAGGTGCTGACCGGAGATCCCGCCGCCCGTTCGCCGGCCCTGGCCGCCTACGCGGAGGGCCGCGAGGCCCTGGCCGGTCGCCGCTGGAAGGAGGCCGTGGCGGCCTTCGAAACCGCCGTGGCCGCCGATCCTGACGACCAGCCGTCGGTGCTGATGCTGGAACGGGCCAAGACCCTGGCGCACCGCCCGCCGCCGGCGGACTGGGACGGCGTATGGGGGCTGACGGACGCGGCGTAGAGCACTCGCTCTATCCAAGCTCGTCATCCCCCGGCTTGTCCGGGGGACCCATCGCTCCACCACTCGTGAGAGCGCAGTGATCCGCGGCATCGACGCTGCGGGCGATCCCGTTCTCACGTGCGGGCCGAGGAATGGGTCCCCCGGACAAGCCGGGGGATGACGATCGTATCTTTGGGTTGGAAGGATTACCGCTCGCGCGGCGTCGCCCCATACCGCGCCCGGCCCAGGTGTTCCGCGGCCTGGTTCAGCCAGTCGCTGGGCTTGAACCGGGTCGTGGCCTTCCACTTCTCGAAGGCCATGACGTTGTCGATGCGGCGATCGACGAACTCCAGGGCCGCGCCCCGCCCCGAGGCCATGTGCACGGCCAGGGCGCCGGAGAGGATGCCGGCCAGCAGCGCGCGCTTGGAATAGTGGTTCTCGTCGGTGGCCGTGTCGCCGGCCCAGCGCCACAGGACGTCGGCGCTCTCCCAGGCCAGCCGGCCGGCCAGGCCCAGGTTCTGCGGCAGGGCCAAGTGGCCCATCCAACGGCGGGTGGCGGGTTCGTCGGCCACGGCGGCGTCGAGGCGGGCCTCCACGGCGCGGCGGATGCGTTCGCGGATCTTCAGGTTCGAGGCATGCACCTCGCCCAGCGCCGCCAGCGCGCGGTCGTCATGGCGCCGCGACAGGAGCGCAGCGAGGTCGGCAGGCCCGTGGGGGATTAGGAGCTCGGTCTCGCCGGCGCTCATGCCCAGCGCCTTGCCGGACAGCGTCGCGGTCCGCTGCGTCCAGCCATGCGCGGGCGCCAGCTTCAGCGCCTCATCGAGGAGCGCCTGTTCGGTCGCGGCGGCCCAGTCGGCGGCGGTTTGGGTCATGGCGACAATCTAGCGGACCGCGTGGACATCCCAACCCTCTTCTGCTAATTGGCCGCGCTCAACCCGAAGGGTCACACCTTCGGGCGATCCATTTTTGTACGCTCGCCGCCTTTCAAGCCGGCAAGGTGGGCGGCTAGCGCACAGCAGGAGAGTTCGCTCTGGTTCAGATTTTCGTCCGCGACAACAACGTCGACCAAGCCCTCAAGGCGCTGAAGAAGAAGATGCAGCGCGAAGGCTCGTTCCGCGAAATGAAGCGGCACGTCCACTACGAAAAGCCGTCGGAAAAGCGCGCCCGCCAGAAGGCGGAAGCCGTGCGACGGGCCCGCAAGCTGGCCCGCAAGCGCGCCCAGCGCGAAGGCCTGATCGCGGCCCCGAAGAAGCCGGCTCGGTAAAACACGCGTTCCGGGCCTAAAACCTGGCACGAATGATGCTTATTTGAAGGGTCGCGCCACCGGCGCGGCCCTTTTCGCGTATCTGGGGGGTTATGGTCCCGGGCGCGATGTTCCGCCGCTGCGGCGCGGCGTTAAGTGGTCTATCACCGGTCGGCGTCCTATCTTGGGTCCTTTGGCGCCCCTTTCTATGGGAACGGTCCTCGCATGAACCTCCGCAATCTCGTCATCTGGGGCGTCATCATCGTCGTCCTGATCGGGCTTTATTCGATGATGACGCAGGGCGCCCGCAGCGCGAACGGCGCGCGGGACATCTCGTACTCGCAGCTCTTGGACAAGATCGACCGCGGTGAGATCCGCAAGGCCACGATCCAGGGCTCGACGGTGAACGTCACCGATGCGGGCCAGCGGCCGTTCACCACAGCCACGCCGGAGAACCAGGACGAACTGGTCAAGCGCCTCGAGGCGCAGAACGCCGACATCTCCGTCAAGCCGGCCGGCGGGTTCACCGTCGTCGGCTTCCTGCTGCAGAGCCTGCCGATCCTGCTGCTGATCGGCGTGTGGATCTTCTTCATGCGCCAGATGCAGGGCGGGACGCGCGGAGCCATGGGCTTCGGCAAGTCCAAGGCGCGCCTGCTAACCGAGAACAAGAACCGCGTCACGTTCGAGGACGTGGCGGGCGTGGAGGAGGCCAAGGAAGAGGTCGTCGAGATCGTCGACTTCCTGAAGGACCCGCAGAAGTTCCAGCGCCTGGGCGGCAAGA
>CBHTUE010000152.1:0-12197 GCA_966096115.1 uncultured Phenylobacterium sp. | reverse complement strand
CGTCTCGGGACGGTTCCACGAGCGCAGCAGCGTGTTGAGGTCCTGGTGGTGGTGGAAGGGGTTGCCACCGGCCCAGTAGACGAGGCGGCCGTCGGGGTAGGCGATCCGCGTGCCGTCGTACTCGATCACGTCGCCGGGGTTGGCGAGCATGTCGGCGATCCGCGCGACCGGGATGAAGTCGGCCACCGGGTTGGGCGGCTGCGGCAGGCTCGCGGCGCCCCTGGACCCACGGTTGTTGCCGATCCCGTGGGGGGCGCTGAGTCCCGCCGCGCAGCCGCCGCCCGGTCGTCCCATCGATCCCGACATCGCCGCGAGCGCGACCGCCGCCCAGTACGGCTGCTCGCCGTGCTGGGCCCGCTGGATCGACCAGGTGACCGACACGACGCTTCGGTGCGCGGCGAGCTCCTCGGCGAGCTCGACGATCGTCCGGGCCGGCACGCCGGTGATCGCCTCCGCCCACGCAGCCGACTTGACGATGCCGTCGGTCCTGCCCGTCAGGTAGTCGCGCAGCACGGGATAGCCGATGCAGCAGCGGTCGAGGAATTCACGGTCCTCGAGCTGCCGGTCGTCGAGATGATGGGCCATCGCGAGCATGAGGGCCGCGTCCGTCCCGGGACGGATGGGCACCCAGCGTGCGTCCAGGCTCGGGTCGAGGTCGTCACGGACCGGGCTGATGCAGATGAACCGGACGCCGCCTTCGGCGCACGCTCGCTGCGCGCTCGCCGCGCCGTGCCTGAGCAGGCCGCCCTGGTTCACCTGGGTGTTCTTCAGGGGCGCGCCGCCGAACGCGAGGACGACCTCGGAGTGCTCGGCGATCTCCTGCCAGCTGGGGTTCCAGTCGAACATCGCCATGCCGCCGCCCCCGATGACATGGGGCAGGACGACCTCCTGGGCTCCGACGCTGTAGCTGTTGCGCGAGGAGGTGTAGCCGCCGTCGACGGCGAGGAAGCGGTGGATCTGGCTCTGCGCATGGTGGAACCGTCCCGCGCTGGCCCAGCCGTAGGAGCCGCCGAAGACCGCCGAGTCAGCGTGGGTACGACGCACGCGGGTGAGCTCGCCGGCGATGAGGTCGTAGACCTCGTCCCACTCGACCGGGACGAAGGGCTCGGCCCCGCGCTGGTTGTCGCCGTGCCGGGGACCGCGCTCCAACCAGCCCAGCCGGACGGGGGGGCGGCGGCTCCGCAGGGGGTGGGGCCGCACCGCGAGGCGCCCCCCGGCCCCCCGGCCGCGCGGCGCCGCCCCCGCCGCCCACGCCGCCCTGGCCGCCGAACTGCTGGCCAGCCCCAAGGACCGGGCCGAGAACCTGATGATCGTCGACCTGATGCGCAACGACATCGCCCGCGTCGCCACGCCGGGTTCGGTGAGCGTCCCGGAGCTGGCCGCGCTCCGCAGCTACGCCAACGTCCACCACCTGGTCTCCCGCGTGCGCGGCCGCCTCGCGCCGGGCCTGGGCGCCTGGGACGCCTTCCTCGCGGCGTTTCCGCCGGGCTCGGTGACCGGGGCGCCGAAACTGCAGGCGATGCGCGTCATCGCCCGCCACGAACCGCCGCGCGGCCCCTACTGCGGCAGCCTGTTCTGGGCCGGGACCGACGGGGCGCTGGAGGCCAGCGTGCTGATCCGCACCGTCGAGCTGACCGAAAAACCGGCAGGCTGGACGTTCGAAGCCCGCGCGGGCGGCGGGATCGTCGCCGACAGCGACCCCGACGCGGAAGTCGCTGAAACCACGGCCAAGATCGGCGCCATCCTGAGGGCGCTGGTGGACGACCGATGACGCACATTTCCCTCGACGACCGCGGCTTCACGCTCGGCCACGGCCTGTTCGAGACCGTGCTGTTCGTCGACGGCCGGCCGGAATACTGGGACGCCCACGTCGAGCGCCTGGAGCGCGGCTGCCGCGCCCTGGGCCTGCCGGCGCCGGAGCGCGCGCGGGTCGTCGCCGCCGCGACCGACGCCCTCTACGCGGCGGGCAAGCCCGCGCGGTGCGCCGTGCGCCTCAACTGGAGCGCCGGCCCCGGCGACCGCGGCCTCGACGCGCCGCAGGTGATCGACCCCAGCCTGACCGCCTCGGCCGCGTCGCTGGGCGCGCCGCTCGGCCCGGCCCGGCTGATCACCGCCCAGGTCCGCCGCAACGACCGCTCGCCGGCGGCGCGGCTGAAGACGCTCTCCTACCTCGACAACGTCATCGCGCGGCAGGAAGCGCGCGCCGCTGGCGCCGACGAGGCGCTGATGCTGAACACCGCCGGCGAAGTGGCCTGCGCGGCGGCCGCCAACGTCTTCTGGCTGCGGCACGACGAGGTGTTCACCCCCGACCTCGGCGCCGGCGTGCTGGACGGCGTCGTCCGCCGGGAAGTCATCGCCGCCTGCCACGACCTGGGCCTGCCGATGCACGAGGTGTTCGCCAACGTCGGCCGCCTGGCCGGCGCCCCGATGTTCCTCACCAACAGCCTGAACGGCCTGCGCGTGGTCACGAGCCTGGACGGGCGCGACCTGCCGGTCTCGCCGTTGGTCTCGAAGATCGCCAAGGCGGTAGCCCGCGCACGGAGCAGCTGAACCGACGTCCTCAGGCGCCGAAGATCCAGCCGGGAGTGAGTGTGCTCATCTGCACGCCTACGAGGATCATCTGCCCGCCGCCGACCATGGTGATCACCGTGTCGGCTCCCATCTGCGCCACGGTAAACTGGGTTCCGGGGTCGAGCTGGACGCGATCGCCCTGCGCCAGGCTGAAGTCGGTCACGCGGTCGAGCCCCGCATCGCCGAAGGTGTGGAAGACGTCGGCGCCGGCGCCGCCCGTCATGGTGTCGTCGCCCTTGTCCCCGGAGACGAAGTCGTCGCCAGCGCCGCCCTGCACCACGTCGTTGTCCTGGCCACCGCGCACGATGTCGTTGCCGCCGCCGCCGTCGCAGCTGTCAGCGCCCAGGTTGCCGTAGACGAGGTTGTCGCCGTCCGAGCCCACCAGCGTGTCGTTGTCCTTGCCGCCGACGACCCAGTCGTTGCCACCGCCGGACAGGCAACTGTCGTTGCCCATGTTGCCGTTGATGTCGTCGAAGCCGCGGCCGCCGACGATGGTGTCTGCGCCGTCGTCGCCGCGCAGGTAGTTCGTCCCGCCGCCGCCGAAGATGACGTCGTCTCCCGCCCCACCGCTCATGGTTTCGCCGTCATTGTCGCCCATCAGCCCGTCGGCCGCGGCCGTCCCGGTCTGCGTCAGCCCCGCGTCCACGGACAGCAGGACCCGGAAATGCTCGGCGCTGTTGAAGTTGCCGTAGTCGGCGACGAGGTCCATCCGGCCGTCGCCGTTGAAGTCGCCTGCGTACTGGCTGCTGAACGCCTGGAATGGGATGGTCCCCTTCGGCATTTGCACAAAGCGGCCCGTGCCGTCGTTGAGGTAGAGCGGCGTATCCGTGCTGCGGGCCGCCAGCAGGTCCAGGTAGCCGTCGCCGTTCATGTCGACCACGGCGACGCGGTTGTAGAAGGGGACGAAGTTCATGGCGGCCGGGATCCGGCTCGCCGTCTCGTCGGCAAAGGTATTGTTCCGCTGGTTGATCAGGACCTGGGTGTAGCCCGGCGCGTTTCCGGCCGGCGCGTAGAGCGTGTAGTGGACGATCAGGTCCAGCCACCCGTCGCCGTTGATGTCGGCTGCCGATGAGTCGACCGCCTGGGTGTCGCGCAGCGGTTCCGGCGTGACGGGAAACGGCAGGACACCGGCCACGCTGAACCGGCCGGACCCGTCGTTGAGCAGCAGCTGGTTCGCATGCCGTTGCGCCGTCGCGGTTCCGAGGAACATGTCGGCGTCGCCGTCTCGATCGACGTCGAAGAAGGTCACGGTGTCCCATCGGTTCGCGTCGACCAGCGCAGTAGGGAGCCGCCCATCGTCACGCGTGAACCCGCCGCGACCATCCCCGATCAGGAAGTACGGCGGCGTGTTGCCCGAGTTGTTGACGAAGATGTCGATATCGCCGTCGCGGTCGATGTCTGCCGCAGCCGCCGAGTGTGTGAAGTTGTTGCTGATGGCCGGCAGACGGTCGCTGGCATTCACGACGCCCGTGGCGCCGGACGACAGCATGAGCCCGTTGTGCTCCCCGGGGAACGGATTGATGTCGATGCCGTGGCCGCCAAGGAAGATGTCGGACCGGCCGTCGCCGTTGAAGTCCGCGATCACGTTCTGGCGGCTGAAGACGGTCTCGGGCGCGCCGGCCGGAAACGCCGTCGCGGTGATGTCGCTCAGCCCGCCCGCGCCGTTTCCCGCCAGCAACCGGATCGGGATGCCCCGGTTCTCGAAGGGAAACGAGAAGTAGCTGAGGACGACGTCAGCCTTGCCGTCCCCAGTGAAATCGCCGACCGCAACCTCGAGGAAGCTTGCGGTCGTGTACCCGGCGCGAAGCGCCAGCACCGTCTCGGTGGACGTGTAGTAGGTCGGCATGTTCCCCCCCGGGAGTCCCGGCCGGGAAGCTAGGGCGCCGAACCTGGCTGCGCCAGGGGCGAGCCGGAACTTCGGGCCGGTCAGTCGAGCGCGGAAATCACGCTCCGCAGCGTGTCGGCGATCTGGCCGATCTGCGCTTCGTTGATGATCAGCGGCGGCGACAGGGCCACGAAATCGCCGGCCATCCGCACCGTCAGCCCGGCCTCAAAGCAGCGCACCATCGCCTCATAGCCGCGCGCGCCCGGGGCGCCGGGCCGCGGCGCCATGTCGATCGCCCCCATCAGGCCCAGGTTGCGGATGTCGGTGACGTGGGCCACGTCGCGCAGGCCGTGCAGGGCGTCCTCCCAGACCGGCGACATCGCTGCGGCGTGGGCGAACAGGCCTTCGCGCTCGTAGATGTCCAGGGTCGCCAGCCCCGCCGCCATCGCCACCGGGTGGCCGGAGTAGGTGTAGCCGTGGAAGAACTCCACCGCCCCATCCGCGCCGCCGCTCACGACGGTGTCGTGCACCTTGCGACTGGCGAAGACCGCGCCGCACGGGATCGACGCGTTGGTGATGCCCTTGGCGGTGGTCATGATGTCCGGCGTCACCCCGAACAGGGTCGAGGCGAACGCCGAGCCGGTGCGCCCGAACCCAGTGATCACTTCGTCGAAGATCAACAGGATGCCGTGCTTGTCGCAGAGCGCCCGCAGCCGCTCCAGGTAGCCCTTGGGCGGCGGCAACACCCCGCCCGCGCCGGCCACCGGCTCGACGATCACCGCCGCGATCGTCTCCGCCCCATGCAGGGCACAGAGCTGCTCCACCTCGTCCGCCCACTCCGCGCCGTGGTCCGGCAGGCCGCGGGAGAAGGCGTTGCGCGCCGGGTCGTGCGTGTGGCGCAGGTGGTCGGACGCCAGCAGCGGATAGACGCGACGGTTGTTCACCAGCCCGCCCACCGAGATGCCGCCGAAACCCACGCCGTGGTAGCCGCGCTCCCGGCCGATGAGCCGCACGCGCTGCCCCTCGCCACGCGCCCGGTGGTAGGCGATGGCCATCTTCAGCGCGGTATCGGCCGCCTCCGACCCGGAGTTGACGAAAAAGATGCGGTCCAGGCCGGGCGGCGCGATCTTCGCCAGCCGGGCCGCGAAGTCGAAGGCCAGCGGGTGGCCGGCGTTGAACGAGGACGCGTAGTCCAGGCTCATCAGCTGGTGCTGCACCGCCGCGGCGATCTCGGCCCGCCCGTGCCCGGCGTTGACGCACCACAGCCCGGCGGTGCCGTCCAGGATCTGCCGCCCGTCGTCGGACTGGTAGTACATGCCGCTGGCCGACACGACCATGCGCGGCGCCGCCTTGAACTGGCGGTTGGCGGTGAATGGCATCCAGAAGGCCGACAGGTCGGTGCGGTTCTTGAGTTGCGCGGCGTCGTCCATCGATGGCTCCCGGTGAGGCGCGCTCACGAAACCAGCTTCGCGCCGCGCCCGCTAGGCGGTTTCGAAGTTGGGGCCGAGTTCGCGGGCCGGTCTGGTCAAGGCGCCTGCGACACCGGCGGCCACCGCCGCCAATCCGCACGCCACGATGGTCTGGCTGGTCCCCAGCGCCTTCAAGATCCACGGCCCGGCCGCGGTCGACAGCATCATCGAGCCGACGATGGTCACCATCCGCAGGCGGAGCACCGCGGCGTAGTCGTCGCCGGGCAGGCGGGTGGCGAAGAAGGTGGTGATCTGCAGGGTGGAGACGCTGTTGCCGACGCCCACCAGGATCGCCGCCCCGGCCATGGCGGCCAGCTGCAGCCTGGAGGGCAGGGCGGCCGCGGCGCCGAGGGCCGCCAGGCTCGCGCCGATCATCACATAGCCCTGGAACAGCCGCAGCAGCGGCCGCGCCGGCCTGGTCAGCACCAGTAGCGGCGTCGAGATGATCTCGGCCGTGGCCCCGGCCCCATAGATGATCGCGACGGCCGCGAGCCCGCCGCCGCCCGCCTGCTGCGAGAACAGCACCGGCACGGCGACGGAATAGCCCAGGGCGTAGCCGCCGCCCCGCACGCCGGTGGCGAACAGCACGCTCCAGACGCCCGGGCAGCCGTTCGCCGCCGCCACGCCGCGCCCCAGCCGGCGCAGCATGCCCGACGCGGAGTCCGCCGCCGCCTTGTGCGCGCCGTCCAGGCGACGACCCACCACCGCGACCGCCGCGGCCGAGGCCAGGAACGTCACCGCATTGGCGGCCAGCAGCACCAGCGCCGGCAGCACCTTCAGGATCGCCGCCGCCAGGAACGGCCCCACCGCCTGGGCGATGCGGACGCTGGAATCGAACAGGCCGTTGGTCTCGCGGACCTTGCCGGGCACCAACGTCGGCAGGCTGGAGAGGAACACCGGCCGCGCCATCACCCCGATCGCCGACAGCAGCACGCTGGCGACGACCAGCATCCAGAACTGCAAGCCGACCACCAGGGCCGCGACCACGATCGCCCCGCCGACGATGGCGGAGACCACCTCCGTGCCGATCAGGAACGCGCGGCGCGGGATCGTCTCCACCGCCGGGCCCGCCAGGATGCTGACCGCCAGGATGGCCGCCGACTGCGCGGTCACCAGCAGCGCCGCGTTCGGGCCAGCCAGCTCGGCCGCCAGCCAGACCGCGCCCACGCGGTAGAGCTCGCTGCCGACCGCCGACAGCGTCAGCCCCGCCCAGAAGGCGCGCAGGATCCGGTCCTTCAGCAGTTCGGCGTAGGGATGGGCGGGCATGGCCGGCGATCAGGCCGGCGAGTCGCGGCGCTTGCCAAACCCGACGTCAGGGCTGGAAGGTTGCGTCCCGCGTCCACCAGAGGCGCGCGCCAGGGAGGCCATGCGATGCGCTTCGGGATCTTCTACGAGCACCAGCTGCCCAAGCCCTGGAACCCGGGCGACGAGGCCAAGCTGTTCCACGATGCCCTTGAGCAGGTCGTGCTCGCCGACCGGCTGGGCTTCGACTACGCCTGGGAGGTGGAGCACCACTTCCTCGAGGAGTACTCGCACTCCTCCGCGCCCGAGGTGTTCCTGGCCGCCTGCGCGGCGCTGACGAAAAACATCCGCGTCGGCCACGGCATCCGCCAGGTTATCCCCAACTACAACCACCCGGCGCGTACGGCTGAGGGGCTGGGCACGCTGGACATCATCTCCCGCGGCCGGCTGGACTTCGGCATCGGCGAGGGCGCGACGCGGCTGGAGCTGGGCGGCTTCGGCATCCCGGCCAAGGAGAAGCGGGCGATGGCCATCGAGGCGGCCGAGCAGATCGCCAACATGATGGTGATGGACCCGTATCCCGGCTACGAGGGCCGCGGCTTCTCCTTCCCCTGCCGCAACATCGTGCCGAAGCCGGTTCAGAGCCCGCACCCGCCGATGTGGATGGCCTGCACCAACCGCGACACCATCAAGGTCGCCGCCTCCATCGGCGTCGGCGCGCTCGCCTTCTCCTTCCTCGACCCGGAGGAGGCCAAGACCTGGTCGGAGATCTACTACGGGATCATCAAGTCCGATCAGTGCGTGCCGATCGGCCACGCGGTGAACGCCAACCTGGCGATGGTCTCGAACTTCTCGGTCCATCCGGACCGCGAGACGGCGATCCGGCGCGGGCAGGAGGGGTTCGAGTTCTTCTCCTACGCGGTCAACGCCCTGGTGGCGCACGACGTCTATCCGGGCCGCTCCAGCCTGTTCGAGGACTTCCAGAAGAGCCGCGCCGCCAGCGACGACGAGATCGTCGCCGCCGCCAAGGCCGCGGCGCGCAACGCCAACGGCATCGGCACGCCCGACGACATCCGCGAGCACATCAAGGGCTTCCAGGACGCCGGCGTCGACCAGGTGATCTTCCTGCAGCAGGCCGGCCGCAACAAGCACGAGCACATCTGCGAGGCGCTGGAGCTGTTCGCCGCCGAGGTGATGCCGGAGTTCAAGGCCCAGGTCGCCGAGCGCGAGGCGAAGAAGGCCGCGGAGCTCGCGCCCTACCTCGAGGCCGCCATGAAGCGGAAGAACTGGATGAAGCCCCTGGCCGACCACGAGATCCCGGTGGTGCCGTCCTCGCGGCCCAAGGCCCAGATCAACGAAGGCGTGGCGGCGAAGAGCTGAACCCTGTGGGGCGAATGCCCGCTTCCGGAATGGCTCGCGACGCCTGCTTTCGACCCTTAGCGGACGTTCGTTCTATTGGCCACGCGCAGTCGACGTGCGGGGTATTTGGACAAACTTGCCCGCCTCATATGCCCAAGCGATGCGTTCGAGCTTAGTGCTGACATCACGGCCACGCTCATCCGTCGGCCGCATGTAGGTCTCGATTGATACGTCAGGAAACGTGCGAACCGAGGGCACTCCGCGGCTGCCTTTCTCGAAGATCATCTCGACGTTAGTGGGCGTCACGCGCCAGACGCGGACGACGTAGCAGCACCCTGTGGCCCAGAGCGAGTAGACGAGCTCTGAGCCGTCAAGGCTGAGAAGCCCAAGTGGGGGATCGTTGATCTCCTCCCGGACGTGAATGGGCCGTGCGCATCCCGCCACGCATGCGATCGTCAACCACCGTCGCAAATCCGGCGCCTCGGCGACGCGAAACTCGATAGCCGTGCGCCCGTCGGGTGTGACGCGCAGAGCCTCCACGGTTCTTTCGGGTTCGGCTTGGACCGGTATGGCCGCCAAACAAGCGAACGCTAGGGCCGTCGTTGGGTAGGCGATGCGCCAAGCCATGATGCAACCATTCCGAGCCACCACCGCGCAGCAGTCAAGGTCCGCTAGCCACCCATCTCGGACATGGCGAAGGTCCGCATGGGGTGCGGTCCGCTTGCGCGGACAAGGCGCCCGGAGAGGCTGGGCCTTTCCAGGTTGTCCGGAGCGATCTGTGAGAAGCGGTGGCTCCCACGCTGAGCGCGTGTCGCGCGGTCAGCCGGAGCCGCGGCGCAGGGCGGCGGGCGGGCGGAGCGGCGGGACGCCGATCGGGCCGGTGGAGTTCAGGAGGTGGGATCGTCCGTGGGAAGCCGCCGCCGTCCGGGCGAGCACCGCCAGGGCCGGGCCCGCGCCGCCACCGGCGCCGGGACCGTCGGACTGAGCCGCCGCGCCGTCCAGAAGGCGCCGCAAGGTGGGCAGCGTCGTGTCGCGCACGTGGGGCGGAAGCGCGTCGCGCCGCTGCTCCGCCTTGGCCGCCACCACGCCCAGGGACCTCAGGAACCGCGGCAGGCTGACGGGTTCGTAGTCGCCTTCGCGGTCCCGTTCGGTCTCCAGGCGTTCGAAGCTGTCATCGCGCTCGCGTTCGGGCGGATCGGCGGCGTCGGAGCGTTCACGTTCGAGCCGGAGCGGAGCGGCCGCCCCAGCCGCGCGCGCAGCAGCCCGCTCGGCCATCGTCAGGCGGATTCCCATGCGCACGGCGAAGAAGGAGTGCCGGAATTCGGCGCTGGCGGCCAGGAACAGCGCCGTGTCGTCCCCGGCCCGCTGGGCGATGCCGCTGGCCGCCAGCGCCAGATCGTGGGCGCACCTCGTCAGGGTCTCGATCATGTCGAGCGACGGCTGGATGCGGAGGGCGGCAGCGGACATGAGAACAAAAATAGAACATTGACGTCGTGCCGTCAAGCAAGGCTAGCCGGCGTCGTCCTTCGGGCAGTCGACGATCGCGCCGGTCCGCGGCTTGAAGCGCGAGGTCCAGTCGTACTCGAAGTCGCGGCGGAAGCGCGCCATGTCGAGCCCGTCGGCCGCCTTCATCAGACCGCGGAAGGCATAGGCCGGCTTGAAGCGGCCGCCCTTCGGTCGCTCGAAGAAGACCTCGATCATCGGCTCGTCGGAACGTCCCTTGGGCCGCGCCAATATGACATGCGCCTGGGCGCACCAGTCGCTGCCGGCGTCGATGCCGGGGCCTGTGATCTGGCAGCGACCGGCGGTCCATGTGATGGCCTTCGCCTGCGGCCGGGTGAGGGCGGTCAGCCACTGGACAACCGTGCGGTCGTCGCAGCGGTCGTCGTCATAGTCGATCGCCCGCACCGGCGTGGCCTTGGCCGCCGCGATCATCCGCGCGTTCAGCGACGTTGGCGGCGCGCCGTGCGCCGCGCCCGCCAGCCCGGCGCCGAGGGCCAGCCCGATCAGCGCGCCTCGGATCACCTCAGCTCCAGAGCGGCGAGGAGGCCTTGAGGAAGCGCAGGTAGAACAGCACCCGGGCGATGTCCTGCCCGTCCTTGGCGAAGATCACCTCGTGCCAGCTGTTCTCGGTCTTCGGGCTCTCGGTCAGCTTCAGGATCTTCGTGCGCGCCAGGTAGTCGACCCCGGCCATAAGCGGCCCGGCCAGGTGCTGCACCTCCAGGGCGCCGAACAGGCCCACGTGCGGCTGGGCCGTCTTGGCCATCGACTGGGCGCGGGTCATGTGCGCCAGCCGCACCGCCTGCGACGGCGGCAGCACGCCGCGCTTATAGGTCGGGTGCGTCTCGGTGATGATCTCCAGGTGCTTCTGCAGCAGCTCGGGCTCCAGGCGCACAGGGGTGTCATGCGTCTCGTCGCCGACCTTCAGCGCCGCCAGGATGCGCAACCGCGCCGGGTCGACCGGCTCCTGGAGCGCCATCCGGCCGGTCAGTTCAGAGCCGTCGTCCGGCCGGTCCGACGCCGTGCCCAGCAGGATCTGGGCGCCGTCGCGGTTGCGCAGGACGAGGCGGGCGCGCTCCGGATAGGCCTCGACCGTGGCGCAGACCTCCTCGCGGTCGACCGTGGCCTGGGTGAAGTACAGCGACATCCCGCCGGTCTCGAACCAGCGCTCGCCGTACACCGCCACCAAGCGCGGCACGAACTGGTCCATGTGCACCGAGCCGGCCACCGTCCCGCCCCGGAAGCCCAGCTTCGAGGCGGTGGCGTCGTCGTGGATCGAGCCCTTGACCTCGGCGGCCATGTTGCGCGGCGTGCGGTACGGCCCGGTCCAGGCCACGTGGGGGGCGGCTGTCGCGCTCATCGGATCCTCCGTCGCCTGTCTTTGGGGCCAGTCTTTGCCAGCAAAACGAAACGCTGCGCGCGAGGGCCAGCGTCGTCAATCGTGGTTTTCGAAAGCGTGGGATGGCGCAACGGTCACGCACTGCTTCGTCGCCAGGGTGGCCGGCGCCTTGGTCTCGCCCTCCGGCACGTCGCGGTGGAAGGTGAAGCTGGTGATCAGCGGCGGCGGCTCGTCGGCGAACACGTCCTTCGGGTACTTGTGCACCTCGGCGATGATGTCGATCTGGCCCGGGCCGGACAGGGTCGCGCCGAAGCCCCACGGTTTGTCCGGTTTCTTCGCATGCAGGACGAAGGTGCCGCTGCCCGGCGAGTGGGCGCGCATCCCCTCGCTGGTGAAGCCTTCGCCCTTTATCATGTAGTAGAAGTCGAAATCCTCGTCGGCCTGCATGAACACGGCGACCTCGTGGAGGTCGTCCTCGCCGACCGTCTCTGTCATCCAGGCGCAGAGCTGGACGGCATGGGCGGCGGGGGCGGCGACGAGAACGGCGCACGCGGCCAGCGCGCCCGGAATGAAACGGGTCATTGGAAGTCCTCCAGCGCGCGCAGACAGCGTGACCTTAGCAGGTGTCAGCGCTTCCAGGACACCTTCACACCCCAGGCGCCCAGCTTCGGCTTCACGACCGCGCCGTAGGGCGTGGTCAGCTTGGCCGTGACGACCGGCAGGTCCCACTTCAGCTGGTAGCGGACCAGGTAGCCGTCATGGTCGGAGAGCCGCGCCCTGGGGTCGGGCGCGGTGAACAGCGTCTCGGTCTTCAGCGGCCGCACCTGCACCCCGCCGTCGCCGGCGAAGGCCTGCAGGTCCTGCGAGCGCAGCCAGGGTTCGGCGGCGGCGT
>CBHTUE010000151.1:0-12271 GCA_966096115.1 uncultured Phenylobacterium sp. | reverse complement strand
GCCGCAGGTGATGGGTCGGCCGGTCATCGCCGCCAACCACGGCGGGGTCACCGAGACCGTGCTGGACGGCAAGACCGGCTGGCTGGCCCCGGTGGGCGACGCCGAAGCCTGGGCGGCGGCCCTGGCGCACGCGATCGACGTGGGGCCCAGCGTGCGGGCTGAGATGGGGGACCTGGGCCGCAAGCGCGCGCGGCAGCTCTATTCGGTGGAAGCCATGTGCGCCGCGACGCTTTCGGCTTACGAACAGGTGCTGGAGGCCCGCGCCTGATGCCCCGCACGGTCGAACGAATCCTGGTGATCAAGCTGTCGGCCCTGGGCGACTTCGTCCTGGCGCTGGCGGCCATGAAGAAGATCCGCGCCGCCCATCCGAAGGCGCACATCACGCTGCTGACCACGCCGCCCTTCGAGGCGCTGGCGAAGATCTGCCCCTACTTCAACGCCGTCGACACCGGCGGGCGGCCCGAATCCTTCAGCGACTGGACGGCGCTGCGCCGGCGGATCAAGGCGGCCAGCTACGACCGCGTCTACGACCTGCAGACCTCGGCGCATTCCAACCGCATCTTCCAGGCCCTGCGGCCGGGCCCGCCGCAATGGTCCGGCATCGCCTTCGGCTGCGCCCTGCCCCACCGCAATCCGCTGCGCAACGGCATGCACACCCTGGAGCGGCAGGCCGACCAGCTGATGTACGCCGGCATCTGGCCCGACGCGCCGACCGAGCCGGGCTCGGCGCCGCCGCCGGACCTGTCGTGGGTGCTGAAGGCCGCGCCGCCGGAACGGCCGGTGCCCGGCTCCAACAAGCCGCGCCCCTATGTGATGCTGGTGCCCGGCGGCTCGGAGCACCGCCCGGAGAAGCGCTGGCCGGTCGAGCGGTATTCCGAACTGGCCCGCATCCTCTACGCCCGCGGCTTCGACATCGTGATCATCGGCGGGGTCAAGGAATCGGACCTGGCCCACACCATCCAGCGCGCGGTGCCGCGGGCCCGCGACCTGACCGGCCGCACCGATTTCGCCCGCGTCGCCCTCCTGGGCGCCAAGGCCGCGCTGGCGGTGGGCAACGACACCGGCCCGCTGCACCTGGCCGCCGCCGGCGGCGCGCCCACCATCGTGCTGTTCAGCCGCGCGTCCGACCCCAAGCTGTCGGCGCCGCGCGGGCGGGTGGCGATCCTGCGGGCGGAGAACCTCTCGGACCTGCCTGTGGCGCAAGTGGCGCAGGCGGCCAACTCTTTGGCCACGTCTCCCACCGCCGCGCCTTGATACTGGCGCCCCCTCGGGTCATATACTGAGCTAACGACCGGAGCGCGCCTGCGCGCCGGCGTTTTTTGCGTTTCAACAGTCCGGAGCACTGCCTATTCGCCGCCCCATGCAAGCGCCGCCCGTCAAAGAAGGGCCGCGCATGAACGAAGATATCCGCGTTCCCCGCGTCCTGCTCATCGATCAGCACGGCGAGAAGCAGGGGGTGATGCCCACCTCCGCGGCCATCGAGGCCGCTGAAGAAGCGGGCCTCGACCTCGTCGAGATCGTCCCCAACGCGGATCCGCCCGTCTGCAAGATCCTGGACTACGGCAAGTTCAAGTTCCAGGAGCAGAAGAAGAAGAACGAGGCGCGCAAGCGGCAGAAGGTCGTGGAGATCAAAGAGATCAAGCTACGGCCCAACATCGACCAGCACGACTACGACGTGAAGTCGCGGTCCATGCACCGCTTCTTCGAGGAAGGCGACAAGGTGAAGATCACCCTGCGCTTCCGCGGCCGCGAACTGGCCCACCCGGAACTCGGGATGAAGCTGCTCCAGAAGGTGAAGGCCGACTTCGAGCCCATCGCCAAGGTGGAGTACGAGCCCCGCATGGAGGGCCGCCAGATGATCATGATCCTGGCGCCCCGCTAGTGCGGCCCAGCCTCTCAGCGCTCTTCGGAACGGTCGCCCTGGTGGCGGCCGTTTTCGCATGGCCCGCCGCCTCGCAGGACGCCGGCGACCTGCCCTACGCCCCGTTCAAGATCGGCGAGGGGCTCTATTACGTGGGCTCCAACGACTACGCGGCCTACCTGATCGTCACCAAGGCGGGGCTGATCCAGCTGGACGGCGGCGACGCGGCCACGGGCAAGCAGATCGTCGCCAATATCCGCACGCTCGGGTTCGACCCGGCGGAAGTGAAGATCCTGCTCAACAGCCACGAGCACTTCGACCACGCCGCGGGCCTGGCCGAGATCAAGCGCGCCGCGCCGGGCGCCAGGCTCTACGCCAGCGCCGCGGACGGGGCGATCATCGCCGCCGGGGGCCGCGGCGACCCCTTCATCAAGGGCGACAAGTACTACTACGAGCCGGTGAAGCCGGACGTGATCCTGAAGGACGGCCAGAAGGTCACCCTGGGCGGCTGGACCCTGACCGCGCACATCACCGGCGGCCACACCAAGGGCTGCACCACCTGGACCTTCCCGGTCACGGTGGCGGGCAAGGTGCGCCAGGCTCTGTCGCACTGCTCGTCCTCGGTGCTGCCCGGCTACAAGCTGGGCAAGACCGAGACCTATCCCGGCCAGACGGCGGACTATGAGAAGAGCTTCGCCACCTGGAAGTCGCTCCCCTGCGAGGTGTTCATCGCCTCCCACGGCTCGTTCTACGGGATGCAGGCGAAGCGGAAGCTGCTGGACGCCGGCAAGGCGGACGCGTTCGTGGACCCTGCGGGGTGCAAGGCCTTCTACGAGAAATCGGAAGCGGCGTTCCGGGCCGAGCTGAAGCGGCAGAACCCGTAGCTCGGGCCAGAAGTTCTCTATATTTCCGCCATCCCGCGGGATGGCGATGAGTGTGACCCGGCGCCCACTGTCGCGCCGCTAACCGCCGAACGCCGTCTCCCAAGCCTTGCCGCTCGGGGCTCCGTCCCTTAACTGCCGCCCATGTCCGAAACGCCGCCGCGGGGGGCAGCACCGCCTTCCCTGGCGGCGCTGTCGCTGATCGCCGTCATCTTCATCAACATGCTGGGCTTCGGGATCATCGTCCCGTTGCTGCAGTTCTATGGGCAGTCGTTCAAGGCGGCGCCCTGGCAGATCGCACTGGTGTTCTCGGCCTTCTCGGCCGGCAGCTTCTTCGGCGAGCCGTTCTGGGGGCGGCTGTCGGATCGTTACGGCAGGAAGCCGATCCTGATCTCGACCCTTTGCTGCACCTGCCTCTGCTACTTCGCCCTGGCCTTCGCGCCCAACGTCTGGGCGGCGCTGGCCATCCGGTTCTTCGGCGGCATGTTCAGCGGCAACGGCGCGGTCGTGCAGGGCTACATCGCCGACGTCACGCCGCCCGAGCAGCGGACGCGGACCATGAGCTACATGGGCTCGGCCTGGAACATCGGCCTGATCGTCGGGCCCAGCGTGGGCGGCGTGTTCGCCAAGCCGGGCGCGGGGCCGATCGGCTTCCAGATCCCGATGTTCATCGCCGCCGGCCTGGCGGCCACGGCGGCGCTGGCCATTTTGGTGTTCATCCGCGAGAGCCGGGCGCGCAGCACCAGCACCGAGCGCCAGCCCAGCCGCTGGGAGGCCACCGGCGAGGCGGTGCGCCATCCGGTGATCGGCCGGCTGATGCTGCTGACCTTCCTGGTCGGGTTCGCCTTCACCGGCATCGAGGGCACGTTCAGCCTGTGGAGCGAGGCCAAGTTCCACTGGGGGCCGAAGGAAGTGGGGCTGTGCTTCGCCTTCATCGGCATCACCGCGGCCTTCACCCAGACCTTCGTCACCGGCCCGCTGGCCGAACGGTACGGCCAGGGCAAGATGCTGGCGGCCGGCATGGGCCTGACGCTCATCGGCCAGGTGCTGCAGCCCTTCTCCTTCCATCCGGCGATGGTGATCGCCCTGATGTGCGTCACGGCCGTCGGCCAGTCGGTGGCCTGGCCCAACGTCAGCGCCCTGATCAGCGAGACCGCCGACCCGGATCGCCAGGGCCAGATCCTGGGGCTCAACAACGCCACCGGCGCGCTGGCGCGCGTGGCCGGACCGTTCTGCGCGAGCCTCGCCTTCACCTACGTCAGCCTGGACGGACCCTTCATCCTGGGGGCGATCATCGTGGCGCCCTCGATATGGCTGGCGGTAATGGCCGCCCGCCGAGCCCAGACCTGGCGCGCCGCGCAGGCCAACCCATGAGCACGGTGACGCTCTCGGCGAGCGAGGAACGGCGCGCCCTGATCGTCCTGCTGACGGTGATCTACTTCATGATCGCCGGCTTCGGCCTGGTGATCCCGCTGCTGCCGTTCTTCGCCCAGGCGTTCAAGGCCTCGCCGTTCCTGGTCACCGCCATGTTCTCGGCCTTCTCGGTGGGCCAGTTCCTGGGCGAGCCCTACTGGGGGAAGCTGTCGGACCGGATCGGCCGGCGGCCGGTGCTGATCATCACCATCACCGGCGTGGCGCTCAGCTACGCGGCGCTGGCGTTCGCCCCGAACATCTGGGTGGCGCTGCTCATCCGTTTCGCCAACGGCATCATGGCCGGCAACATCTCGACCCTGCAGGGCGTGCTGGCCGACATTACCCCGCCCGAGAAGCGCGCGGGGCGGATGGGGATCATGGGCGCGGCGTTCAGCGCCGGCTTCACCACCGGCCCGGCGATCGGCGGCTACCTGGCCCAGCCCAGCCGCGGCGCCCTGGGCTTCCAGCTGCCGCTGCTGGCGGCCGCCGGCTTCGCGGCGCTGTCGGTGCTGGCGGTGGTTTTCCTGGTCCGCGAGACGCGCACGCCGGCCGAACCCTCGGCGATCCGCCAGGTCCGTTCGGCGCGCCTGACCGAAGGCTTCGGCCATCCGGTGATCAGCCGCGTGATGATGATCAGTTTCATCGTGGTGATCGGCTTCGCCGGCATCGAGGCCACCTACGGCCTGTGGACCGAGAAGCGGTTCGGCTGGGGGCCGCGCCAGATCGCCACCGCCTTCGCCCTGATCGGCATCCTGGGCGCGGTGTGCCAGGGCTGGCTGTGCGGCCGGCTGGCGCGGCGCTACGGCGAGGCGCCGACCTTGACCGCCGGCCTGGTGCTGATGCTGATCGGCATCGGCACCCAGGGCCTGTCGCCCACCTGGCCGGTGGCGATCGTGGGCTTCGCCTTCGTCTGCGTCGGCCAGTCGCTGTGCTTCCCGAACGTCTCGGCGCTGATCTCGCGGTCCTCGCCGCCCGACCGCCAGGGCGAGATGCTGGGGCTGAACATGAGCGGCATGGCGCTGGCGCGGATCGGCGGGCCGATGCTGGCCGGCTGGCTGTTCGTGATCGCGACCGGCGCGCCGTTCGCGCTGTCGGCGCTGCTGATCCTGCCCGCGCTGTGGTTCGCCTGGAGCGTGATCGGCAAGGTGCCCCGGTTGGCCTGACCCGCCCCGCCCGACGAACTTTCCTGCCCTGCCTGACAATACCTGACGTTCGATGTCAGGTTATGAGGGCGATACGGGACCCCGCAGTCATTCGCGAGGTCTCCCATGAAGCTCACTCTTACGGCGGTCCTGGCCGCCCTCCTCCTGCCGCTGGCCGCTCAGGCGCAGGCGCCCCCCGCGCCGGATCCCGACGGCGGCCACGGCTTCGACTTCCTGATCGGCGACTGGACGGCGCACCTGCGCCAACTGGACAAGCCGCTCACCGGCTCGACGACCTGGGTCGAGTACGAGGGCATCTCGCGGACCCACAAGGTCCTCGACACCAATGCCAATTTCGAAGAGTTCGCGGTCCATCCGACCGGCCCATCCGGCAAGGCCAAGAAGGGCCAGACGCTGCGGCTCTACAATCCCGACACGCGGGAGTGGAGCATCTACCTGGTCGACGCCGACAAGGGGCAGCTGCCCCTGCCGGCCACCGTGGGCCGGTTCAAGGACGGCCGGGGCGAGTTCTACGACATGGAGTTGTGGAACGGCCGCACGATCCTGGTCCGCTACCAATGGACGCCGGGCAGGCCCGGGCCGCACTTCGAGCAGGCCTTCTCCGCCGACGGCGGCAAGAGCTGGGAGGTGAACTGGGTCCTCGACCTCGAACCCGAGAGGAAGTGAACGGCCGGCGAAATGGGAACGCCGGCCGCTCAGGGGGCTGGCTAGGCCTGGATGTCCAGAACCGTGCCGGTCCCGGCCGCCTTGGCGGACTGGGCCTTCACGGCGGTGGCGGCAAGGTCGTCGGCCTTGGCGGCGGCGGCGGCCTTGGCCTGATCCTGATCGCTGTCCTTGGCGACAGGGGCCGGCGGCGCGACGGGGGGCTGCGACGAAATGGAAGAGATGCTCGACATTCTTGTCTCCGAGGGGTCACCGTCCGTGACCACAGCACCCTCGATAGGTGATCGAGGATAACTTCGGATTAAGTCGGGAAAATAAATCGCGTTGGGGTTGTGACGGAGAACGCCCCCATCCAATGCTCGTCATCAGAGAGGGTGACGGCCCCTCCTGCCTTGCATTCCCGGCCCCTTTCGCGTAGTAGCCCGCCCCTTCGGAACCGCCTGGCCCCAAGGCATGCCAGGGCGGTTCATCAACACGACCAGAGGACGGGACCTTCGGGGCCCGACGTGAAATGCCCAAACTGAAGACGAAATCCGGCGTGAAGAAGCGCTTTCGGATGACGGCGTCTGGAAAGCTGAAGGCCGGCGTCGCCGGCAAGCGCCACCGCCTGATCAGCCACAACGCCAAGTACATCCGTCAGAACCGCGGCACCAAGGTGATGAGCGACGCTGATACGAAAATTATCAAGCTTTGGCTCCCCTACGGCCTCTAGGAGAAACTGACAGATGGCACGCGTGAAACGGGGCGTCACCGCCCACGCCAAACACAAGAAGGTTCTCGAGCAGGCCAAGGGCTTCTACGGGCGCCGCAAGAACACCATCCGCACCGCCAAGGCGGCCGTGGACAAGGCCGGCCAGTACGCCTACCGCGACCGCAAGGTCCGCAAGCGCATGTTCCGGTCGCTGTGGATCCAACGGATCAACGCCGCGGCGCGGACCGAGGGCTTCACCTACTCGCAGTTTATTCACGGCCTGGACAAGGCCGGGATCGAAATGGACCGCAAGGTCCTCGCCGACATCGCCGGCGCCGATCCGACCGCGTTCAAGGCCATCGCCGACAAGGTTCGCGCCGCGCTGGCTTAAGCCCAGGTCTTCCAAAGACCCTGAAGCTTTCAAGAGCCCTCCGGCCGAACCGCCGGGGGGCTTTTTGCTGGCCGCTCCGGTTCCACTCCAGACGAACGTCATCTAGAGCAGGCCTCCCATGACCGATTACGCCAAACTCGCCCAGGACCTGGACCTGCGCATCGCCGCGGCCGACGATCTCGCCGCCCTAGAGGCCATCCGCGTCGAGGCGCTGGGCAAGACCGGGACCATCTCGGAGCTGCTGAAGTCGCTGGGCAGGATGAGCCCGGACGAGCGCCGCACCGAGGGCCCGCAGATCAACGGGCTGCGCGACGGCGTCGCCGCCCACATCGCGCGCCGCAAGGACGCCCTGGAAACCGCCGCCCTGGACGCCAAGCTCGGCGCCGAGCGCGTGGACCTGTCGCTGCCGCCGCCGCCCGAGCGCCGCGGGCGCGTGCACCCGACCATGCAGGTGCTGGACGAGATGATCGCCGTCTTCGCCGACCTGGGCTTCTCGCTCGCCGAGGGCCCGGACATCGAGGACGACTTCCACAACTTCACGGCGCTGAATTTCCCGCCCAAGCACCCGGCGCGGGAGATGCACGACACCTTCTGGCTGCCCGAGGACGAGCGCGGCGAGCGCAAGCTGCTGCGCACGCACACCAGCCCCGTGCAGATCCGCACAATGCAGCAGGGCCAGAACAAGACCCTCCCCGGCTGGATCGCCCAGGGCCAGGCGCCGCCGATCCGGATCATCGTGCCCGGCCGCACCTACCGCTCGGACTCGGACGCCACCCACACGCCGATGTTTCACCAGATGGAAGGCCTGGTGATCGACCGGGACATCCATATGGGCCACCTGAAGTGGACCCTGGACCAGTTCATCGCCCGCTACTTCGAGACCCCGGTGGTCGAGACCCGCTTCCGGCCGCACCACTTCCCGTTCACCGAGCCCAGCGCCGAGATGGACGTGAAGTGCGACCGCTCAGGCAAGGACGTGAAGATCGGCCAGGGCGACGACTGGATGGAGATCGTCGGCTGCGGGATGGTGCATCCCAACGTCATCCGCAACTGCGGCCTCGACCCCGACGAGTGGCAGGGCTTCGCCTTCGGCTTCGGCATCGACCGGCTGGGGACGCTGAAGTACGGCATGCCCGACCTGCGCGACATGTTCGCCAGCGATGTCCGCTGGCTGGACCACTACGGCTTCTCGCCCTTCCAGGCGCCGAACACGGCCACGGGCCTGTCATGACCCAGGACACCTGGAACGGCCTCGACGCCCACATGTTCGGCGACGGCCCGGAGCTGGCGGACGAACTGTTGCACCTCATCCTCGAGGGCAAGAAGACCGCCACCTGCTGGGACGCCTCCGAGGGGCTGAAGGGCGCCGAGGTGGGCAAGTCGTGGGCGGTGAAGAATGGCGCCGGCGTCGTGCGCGCCGTGCTGGAAACCACCGAGCTGACGCAAGCCCGCTTCGGCGACGTGGACGCCGCCTTCGCCTTCGATGAGGGCGAGGGCGATCGCACGCTCGCGTCCTGGCGCGCCGCGCACGAACGCTACTTCACCCGCAACGGCGGGTTCGCGCCGGACATGCTGCTCAACTGCGAGCGCTTCCGGCTGGTCTCGATTGTCGGCGAAGGGGCCGAGCGATGAAATTCACGTTGAGCTGGCTGAAGGAACACCTCGACACGACCGCAACGGTCGACGAGGTGGTCGAGGCTATGACCATGGCCGGCCTCGAGGTCGAGCATGTGGAAGACCCCGGCGCCAAGCTCGCCGCCTTCACGGTCGCCAAGATCGTCGAGGCCGTGCAGCACCCCAACGCCGACAAGCTGCGGGTCTGCCAAGTCGACACCAAGGACGGCCGCCTGGAGATCGTCTGCGGCGCGCCCAACGCGCGGGCCGGCCTGACGACCATCTACGCCCCGATCGGCGCCTATGTGCCGGGTTCGGGCGTGACGCTGGAGGCGCGGCCGGTGCGCGGCGTGGTCTCCAACGGCATGCTGTGCTCGGGCCGCGAGCTGGAGGTGGCCGACGACGCCGACGGCATCGTCGAGCTCTCCGACGACCTGAAGGTGGGCGCGAGCGCGGTGGAGGCGTTCGGGTTGGAGGCCGCCATCGACTTCGAGGTGACGCCGAACCGGCCCGACTGGCTGGGCGTGCGCGGCATCGCCCGCGACCTCGCCGCCGCCGGCCTGGGGACGCTGAAGCCGGATCCGGTAACGGCGGTGGCGGGCGGATTCCCCTGCCCGATCGACATCAGGGTGGATGGCGACGCCTGCCCGGTGTTCGCCGGCCGGCTGATCAAGGGCGTCAAGAACGGCCCCTCGCCGGCCTGGCTGCAGCAGCGGCTGACCAGCGTAGGCCTGCGCCCCATCAACGCCCTGGTCGACGTCACCAACCTGATCTCCTACGACCGCTGTCGGCCGTTGCACGTCTATGACGCCGCCGAGCTGACCGGCGGGTTCGTCGAGGCCCGGCTGGGCCGGGAGGGCGAGACGGTCGAGGCGCTGGACGGCGAGACCTATCAGGCCTCGCCCGAGATCTGCGTCATCGCCGACGGCTCCGGCGCCATCGGCCTGGGCGGCGTGATGGGCGGCGAAAGCACCAAGGTGCTGGACGACACCACCGACGTCTTCGTCGAGAGCGCCTGGTTCGATCCGATCCGCACGGCCCAGACCGGCCGCGCGCTCGGCCTCACGTCCGACGCCCAGTACCGCTTCGCCCGCGGCGTCGACCCCGAGAGCCCGGGCTGGGGCGTCGAGCAGGCGACGAACCTGATCCTGGAACTGTGCGGCGGCCAGCCGTCCGAGCTGAAGGTGTCGGGCAAGGCCCCGGCCCCGCCCGCGCCGATCGCCTTCGACCGCGCCTATGTGAAGAAGTTGTCGGGCCTCGACGTCGGCCCGGCGCGCATCGACGAGATCCTGACCAAGCTCGGCTTCGCGGTCGACGGCGCTAACGTCACCCCGCCCAGCTGGCGCCGTGACGTGGAAGGCAAGGCCGACCTGGTCGAGGAAGTGGCTCGGATCGAGGGCTTCGCCAGCCTGCCGGCGACGCCGCTGCCCGAGATGGCCCGGCCGGCCGGCGGCGTCCTGACCTTGCGCCAGCGCCGCATGCGCGACGCGCGGCGCGCGATGGCCGCGCGCGGCTACGCCGAGGCGGTGAGCTGGAGCTTCCAGCCCAACGAATGGGCCAAGCTGTTCGGCGGCGGCGACGCGAAGCTGGTGCTGGTCAACCCGATCGCGGCCGAGCTCAACACCATGCGCCCCTCGGCGCTGGCCAACCTGATCGACGCGGCCGCCCGCAACGCCCGCAAGGGCTTCGCCGACGCGGCCCTGTTCGAGGTGGGCCCGAACTTCAGGGGCGACGAGCCGGGCGACCAGTGGACAGCGGTCACCGCGCTGCTGGCGCCGCACACGCCCAAGTCCTGGGCGAAGACCGGTGTCGACCCGCTGTTCGAGCTGAAGGCCGACCTGCTGGCCCTGCTGGACGAGATGGGCGCGCCGAACCTGCAGGTCGTGCAGGGCAGTAACGCCGCCTGGTGGCACCCCGGCCGCTCGGCCCGCCTGCAACTGGGCCCCAAGGTCGTGGTCGCCGAGTTCGGCGAACTGCACCCGCGTGTGCTGAAGGCCCTGGACGCCGATGCGCCCATGCTGGCCTTCGAGGTCAACCTGGACGCCATCCCCGAGCCCAAGCGCAAGGGCGTGAAGACCAAGCCGGCGCTTGAACTCTCCGCGCTGATGCCGCTGACCCGCGACTTCGCCTTCCTGGTGGACGCCGCGACCCCGGCCGGCGACCTGGTCCGCCCGATCCTGGGCGCCGACAAGGCGCTGATCGCCGACGCGCGGATCTTCGACGTCTATGCCGGCCAGGGCGTGCCCGACGGCCTGAAATCGGTGGCCGTCGAGGTGCTGGTCCAGCCGCGCGAGAAGACCCTGACCGACGCGGAGATCGAGGGACTCTCGGCGCGGATCGTGACGGCCGCCGCAAAGGCCGTAGGCGCGAAGCTGCGGAGCTAGGTTCCGGAGGCGCCTTGTGCGGGCGCCTCCAACCTCTACCTAGAAGGCATGAGCCCGCCTCGCCCCAAGCCCGCCGCCGAACGCATTCTGGAGCTGGGCCTGTTCCGCTCCCGCTGGCTGATGGCGCCGTTCTACGTGGGGCTGGTGGTGGCGCTGGGCGCGCTGCTGATCGTCTTCGTCAACGAGGCCTATCACGAACTCTCGCACCTCATGAGCATGTCGCCGGAAGAGGCGATCTTGATGGTGCTGTCGCTGATCGACCTGTCGCTGGCGGGCAACCTGCTGCTGATCGTGATCTTCTCGGGCTACGAGAACTTCGTCTCCAAGATCGACACCGGCGACGACGAGGACCGCCCCGGCTGGATGGGCAAGGTCGACTTCTCTGGCCTGAAGATGAAGCTGATGGCCTCCATCGCCGCCATCAGCGCCATCGCCCTGCTGCGCGCCTTCATGCAGCTGGCCGAGGGCCAGGACATCACCGACCGCCACCTGAGCTGGCTGGTCGGCATCCACCTGACGTTCGTACTGTCCGGCGTGCTGCTGGCGCTGATGGACTGGCTGACCAGCAAGACGGACAAGCACTGAGGCGCCCGGTTTGACTTCCGCGCGGGTCACCCTGGTTCCGTCCCGGCCATGGAAATCAACGGCGTCGCCCACACCTTCATCACCGCCGGCGACTTCGAGGCGAGCCGCGCCTTCTATCGCCAGCTGCTGCCGTTCCTGGGGCTGAAGGAGGTCGCCGACAGCCCGGACACCTACTATTGCGTCGGCGGGCGCACCGGCTTCGGTATCCGTCGGCCCGACAAGGAGCATGCGGGCGCGCGGTTCGTGCAGTACCGCGTGGGCCTGCACCACCACTGCTGGCGGGCCCGCGAGCGCCACGAGATCGACGACCTGCACACGTTCCTGGTCGGCATCGGCGCCAAGATCGTCCACGGCCCGCAGGAGGACGCCTTCGCGCCGGGCTACTATTCCGTGCTGTTCGAGGACCCGGACGGCATCCGCCTGGAGGTCAACCACGTCCCCGGCCGCGGCCTGTTCGACACCAGGACCCAGCGGGTGGGCGCGAGCCTGGACGAACGCTGAGCTCGCCAAACAGCGCTCGTCATCCCCCGGCTTGTCCGGGGGACCCATGCGTCCGCCGCACGTGAGATCGTGATCGACCGCCGCGTCGCGGCTCGCGGGCGTTTCCGACAGGTTCGGTGTGAAT
>CBHTUE010000150.1:0-12294 GCA_966096115.1 uncultured Phenylobacterium sp. | reverse complement strand
AGCGGCAGCTTGCCGCCGATCGCGGTGTTCCGCTCCTTGATGAAGGCGGCCGCTTCGCCCGGCTTGCAGAAGCCCAGGTCCTCCAGGCCGTACAGCGGCAGGTGGGCGAAGGCGTCGTAGATCATCAGGTGGTCGACGTCGGCGTGTTTGATGCCCGACTCCTCGAACGCCTTCTTGCCGGAGACGCGGAAGGCCTTCGACGAGGTGAAGTCCTCCATCTGGCTGACCATCGGCGTCTCGACGCTCTCGCCGGTGCCCAGGATGTAGACGGGCTTCTGCGGGAAGTCCTTGGCGCGGTCGGCCGAGGTCAGGATCAGCGCGCCGCCGCCGTCGGTGACGAGGCAGCACATCAGGATCCGGAACGGCCAGGCGATCATCCGGCTGTTCAGGACGTCGTCGACGGTGATCGGGTCCTTGAAGGTGGCGCGCGGGTTCTTGGCCGCCCACTCCCGCTGGATCACCGCCGGCCAGGCCAGGTCTTCCTCGGTCAGGCCATAGGTCTTCAGGTAGCGGAGCACCGGCACTGTGAACATGCTGGGCGGGCCTACCGGGCCGTAGGGCATCTCGAACTGCCCGGCCAGGCTGGAGGCCGCGCCGCCGAACCGGCCGGCGCCCACCCGGCTCTTGCCGGACTCGCCGTGGGTGATCAGGACCGTGTTGCAGAGCCCTTCGTTGATCGCCGCCGCCGCGTGGCGCACGTGCAGCATGAACGAGCAGCCGCCCACCGACGTGCCGTCGGCCCAGGTGGGGGTGATGCCCAGGTAGTAGGCGAGCTCGGTGGGGCTGATGCCGGCCGTGGCGACGCCGTCGATGTCGGACGGCTTCAGGCCGCAGTCGGCCAGGGCGTTCAGGGCGGCGTCGGCGTGCAGGCCGATCACCGACAGGTCCGGAATGACGCCCATCTTGGTGGTTTCCGCGGCCCCGACGACCGCGACGGATTTCTGCTTCATCTGGGCTGCTCCTACTTGGCCGGCGCGAAGAGGGGCAGGCTGATGTCGTCGTTCTGCTTGGCGAAGGAGACCACCACCGGCATGTCGAGCTGCAGCGCCTCGGGCGTCTGCGGGCAGTCGACGATGTTGGTCATCAGCTGCGGGCCCTCATCCAGCTTCACCACCGCGATGGCATAGGGCTCGGTCCCCATGTCGGGGCGCGGCCTGTGGTTGATGACGTAGGACCAGAGCACGCCCCTGCCGGAGGCCTTGTAGACCTCGACGTCGCGGCTGCCGCACTTGGGGCAGAACGGGCGCGGCGGGAAATAGCTGTCCGAACAGGCGGTGCAGCGCTGCAGGCGAAACTCGCCGGCTTTGCAGCCGTCCCAGAAATGGCGGGTTTCCGGTGTTGGCTCCGGCAACATGCGTGGGGGCATCTGGATAATCGTCCCTTCGAATAATCGGTTCGCCAGCCCGACCGGAAAGTGGACGGGCCTGCGGATGAAAGTGTCTCGCGCAGCTTCCGTATCGGAACGCGCCCAAGACCCGCAAATGGCGGGCGGCGCAGCAAAGACGAGACGCGGGCGCTTGTCACCTGCCGGATTGGGCGCAGGATAGAAACCGATGTCCGAAACCCATGATCTGCGAAAATTCCTCCTGGCGCAGGACGGCCGGGACGGCATGGACACAATCTATGAGCGCGCCCTGGAGGAGCTGCGCGCGGGCAAGAAGGCGACCCACTGGATGTGGTTCATCTTCCCGCAGATCGCCGGCCTAGGGACCAGCTTCATGGCCAAGAAATACGCCATCGGCTCGCTCGACGAGGCGAGGGCCTACATGGAGCACCCGGTGCTGGGCCCGCGCCTGCGGGCGTGCGTGAGGGCGCTGAACGCGGTCGAGGGCCGGAGCGTCCGCGAGATCATGGACTTCCCCGACAACCTGAAGCTCCACTCCTGCCTGACTCTGTTCGTGCAGGCCAGCGAGGACAACGGCGAGTTCAAGACCGCGCTGCGCAAGTACTTTGACGGCGCCTTGGACGTGGAATCCCTGCGGCTGCTGCAGGAGGAGGCGGGCGACTAGGCGGCGTCGCGCAGCGGCGGGAAGGCCTGCTCGAAGGCGCGCAGGCCGGGGGCGCTGAAGGCGACGATGCGGCTGCCCTCCACCCGCCGCGCCCAGCCCAGGGCGTAGATCCGGTCCAGCAGCCCGGCCCCGAACGACCCGGCCAGGTGGCTGCGCCGCACGCTCCAATCCAGGCAGGCCTTGCAGAGCGGGCGGCGCCCGCGGACCTCGGTGGCGACGCCGAAGTCGCGGGCGAACAGGCGGCCGGCCTCGGTCAGCACCAGGGAACCCTCGCGGTCGGCGATGCGGCCGTCGGCGACCAGGGCGTCCAGCATGGCCACGCCCGCGTCGCCGGCCAAGTGGTCGTAGCAGACGCGGGCCTTGCGCAGCGCCGGGTCGCGCGGCCCTGGGCGGGTGCGCATGTGGCCGGCGCGCTCGGCGATCAGGGCCAGCTGTTCCAGCACCTCGGCCACGTCGGGGCCGGCGAGGGCGAAGTAGTTGTGGCGGCCCTGGATGCGCCGGGTCAGCAGGCCGCCGGCTTCCAGCTGGGAGAGGTGCGAGCTGGCGGTCTGCGGCGTGACCCCGGCCTCGCGGGCCAGCTCGCCGGCGGTCAGCGCCTGGCCGCCCATCAGGGCCGACAGGATGTTGGCGCGGGCCGGGTCGCCCAGCAGGGCGGCGATGCGGCTGATGTCGGGGCCGAGTTTCATGCGAGGCAGCATAGCGGACGGCCGGCGGGGATGCTTCGGCGCAGGTCGAAGCCTCGGTGCGCGGCGACGGGCTATCCAGCCGGCCCGCCATCCCGGAGCTCTGCCCATGACCGTCACCTGCTGCATCCGCTACGTCATCGACCCGTTCCAGCGCGACGCCTTCGAGGCCTATGCGCGGAACTGGCTGACGATCATCCCGGCCAACGGCGGCGACCTGATCGGCTATTTCATGCCGCACGAGGGGACCAACAACGTGGCCCTGGCGCTGATCTCGTTCCCGTCGCTGGCGGCCTACGAGGCCTATCGCGCGCGGCTGAGGGCCGACCCGGCGGGCCGCGCGAACTTCGAGATGGCCCAGGCGCAGCGCTTCATCCTGAGCGAGGAACGCACCTGGCTGGCGCCGGTGAGCTAGGAACGCAGGGTGTTCTCGGCGGCCATGGCGGCGTGGCAGCGGCGGAGCGCCGCGGCGGCCTCTTCCAGTTGCTGTTCGAATTGCTCCAGCATCCGGTCGTAGTGGCCGTCCATCAGCTTGGCGACGACGTCGGCGTCGTCGGTCGGCTTGAGCTTGGCAGAGGTCGTCATGGTCCCACCTGGTCTTGTTGCGGGAACGGTGCGCCGATCAGGGTTTCGGTCCGATTAGCGCGGTTGAATTTTCTCGACTCTCTGAGCCGCGCGGCGGACGTTTCCGCCACACGCCGGGAGGACATCGGATGAAACGCGTCGAGGTCGTGGAATACACCGACGCCGTCTGCTCGACGGCCTGGGGCGCCGAGCCGCTGCTGCGGCGGCTTCGATGGCGGCACGGTCATCACCTGGCTTGGCGCAAGGTGATGGGCGGGCTGGTGGGCGACGCCGGCCGCGAGCGCGCCGACTGGGACCGGGTGAAGGCCGCCGAGCCGATGCGGGCCTATTGGAAGCGGGTGTGGCTGCTGACCGGCATGCCGTTCCCGAACCCCATGCGAATAATGCTGCGCTCCACCGATCCGCTGGGCGCGGCGGTGAAGGCGGCCGAGCGGCAGGGCCAGGGCGTGGCCGACGCGGTGCTGCGGCGGTTCCGCGAGCAGATCTTCGTGTTCGGTATCGGACCGCAGACGCCGGACGAATTTGAAGCCGCCTGCGGCGGCGTCCCGGGGCTCGATATGGCCCGCTGGCGCGCGGACCTCGCGCTGCCGGAGGTGGCGGCCGCCTACCAGGCCGACTGGCAGGAGACGCGCGAGCCCAACGACTGGGTCCGGAACCTCAAGCACGAGGGGCCGATGAACGGGGAGCTGAAGCACTCCGAGGGCCACGACCGCTACGCCCTGCCGACGGTGATCTTCCGCGGGTCCGGCGGTGAGCACACCGCCGCCGGCTGGGTCCCCTACGAGGACTACGAGGCGGCGCTGGAGCGCGCCGAGCCGGGCGTCACCGCCGACCCGCGGCCCGACCCGACACCCGAGCAGGCTTTCGCCGAGTGGGGCGTGCTGACGGGGAAGGAACTGGCGTTCCTGTGCGGCGAGGACGCGCGGCCGCCGGCCGGCGTGGTGGCGCACGACTGGGGCGAGGGCTTCGTCTACTTCTCCGCTGCAGAGGCGCGGGCCCGCGGCCTGAAGGCGCCCGTAGCCGCCTAGACCGGCGCGGATGCCAGCTTGCGGCGTTCGGTGGAGGCGACCAGTTCGGTCCAGATGGCGTCCTGGCGGGCGGTGTCGCCGGCGGCTTCGGCGGCGGCCTGGGCTTCGATGAGCAGGCCGCGCAGGCGGTTGTTCTCGGCCTCGAGGGCGGAGAGGCGCAGGTCAGGGTCGTCGCCGGCCTGGGCGAGCAGGGCGCGGATGGCGCGATTCTCTTCCACCAGGATCGCGGCCTGGCGGTCCCAGATCTCGGCGGTCACCGCCAGCAACATGGCCGAGAGGCCCAGGTCGCTGGCGCGCTCGGCCTCCGGGACGCCGGGCTGGGCGTTCTTGATCAGCAGGCCGGAGAGCTCGGCCAGGACGGCGGGAACCTGCGGGGTCATAGGCGGCCCATCACCTGCAGCATCGCGCGGTCCTGCGAATTGATCAGCCACCAGGCCGGATAGATCATGATCGGCGCCTTGTTGCCGCCGGTGGCGAAAGCGTTGGCCGAGCCCACCCAGATGCCCTGGCCCTTCACGCAGTTGAACAGGATCCACCAGTGCAGCGCGTCGCGGTCGGCCTTCAGGCCCGAGGCGCGTTCCCAGATGGCGATGGCCTCGTCCGGGCTGACCAGCCCGCCGGCCTTGCCGGTGCGGCCGAAGGTCCAGACCGGCTGCAGGCTCCAGCCCAGGTCCTCCAGCGGGTCGCCCAGATGGGCCATCTCCCAGTCCAGCACGCCGTGGATCTCGCCCTCGCCGTCATAGAGGAAGTTGCCGGTCCGGAAATCGCCGTGCACCACGCTGATCTTCTGGGCGGGCGGCGGCGGGTTGGCGCGCAGCCAGCGGATGGCGGCGCGGGTGATCGGCAGCGGTTCGGCGGCGTCCTTGTCGATCAGGGCTTCCCAGTGGTCCAGCTCGCGTTTCCAGCACTCGTCGGGCGTGGGGACGGACATCACCCGGTGCAGCTTCAGGGCCCGCGGATCTGCCTTGGCGATCTCGCCCAGGATCGTCCACTTGCGCTCGGCCACCCTGTCCAGGATGCCGTCGAAGGCGCCGGAGAACAGCACCTGCGGCGAGGCCTGGTGGCCGGCGATCTCCTCGGCGATGAAGAACGGGTGGTCCAGGTGGCGGCTGGTCTCCTCCAGCCACAGCATCTCCGGCACCGGCACGCCCGAGCCGCGGAAGGCGCGGTAGGCCTCGAACTCCACCCGGCGTTCGGTGTCGATCAGGCTGGCGGGCGGATCGCGCCTGAGGATCATCTTGCGGTGGTGGGCGCTGCCGCCCTCGGTCCAGTGCAGTTCGAAGCGGTAGGTCTCGCGGCTGGCTCCGCCGGAAATCCGCTCCAGGCTGGACACGGCGACGTCCGCTTCCGGCATCTTGCCGGCGATGTAGGCGGCGAGGCGTGGCTCCAGCGGGTGTGGGGGCACGGTCAGGCGAACTCGAAGCGGATGGGCAGGCGTTTGGGGCCGTTGACGAACACCGCCTCGCTCATGGCGGGCGTCCCGGCCAGCTCGACGGACTTCAGCCGCGGCAGCATCTCTTCCCAGAGGATCCGCATCTCCATCTTGGCCAGGTGCTGGCCCAGGCAGAGGTGGGCGCCGTAGCCGAAGGCCAGGTGCTTGTTGGGCTTGCGGTCGACGCGGAACTCGTCGGGGGCCTCGAACACCTCTTCGTCGCGGTTGCCCGAGGCGTAGCAGAGCATGATCCAGTCGTTCTGCTTCAGCTGCTTGCCGGCGAACTCGGTGTCGGCGGTGGCGGTGCGCATGAAGGTCTTCACCGGCGTGGTCCAGCGGATGCTCTCGTCCACCAGGCCGGGGACCAGTGACAGGTCGGCGCGGACCTTGGCCAGTTCCTTCGGCCGCTCGGCCAGCGCCCACATGGCCCCGCCCACCGAGGAGGAGGTGGTGTCGTGGCCGGCGGCGGCGACGATGATGTAGTAGCTCATCGCTTCAAGGTCGGAGATCGGCTGGCCGTCGATCTGGCTGTTGGCGATAATCGTGGCCAGGTCGTCGGTGGGGTGCTTGCGGCGATCCTCGCTGAGCGCGCGGAAGTAGTTCGAGAAGTCGACGATGACCCCGAAGTCCAGCTGCGGCTCCTCGGACGTGCTCATCCGAGTCGGCGTCTGGTCGCCCTGGCGGCCCAGTTCCGGGTCGGCGGCGCCGAACAGCTCCTGGGTCAGCTTCAGCATCCGCGGCTCGTCGCTCTCCGGCACGCCCAGGATCGTCATGATCACGTGCAGCGGATAGTGCAGCGCCACCTCGTTGACGAAGTCGCACTCGCCGCCCAGGTCGGCCATCTTGTCGACGGCGGCCCGGGCGATCTTGCGGATGCGGTCCTCCAGGCCGCGCAGGTTCTGCGGCATGAACCAGCCCTGGGTCAGGGCGCGGTACTTGGGGTGATCCGGCGCGTCCATCTGGACCAGGGTGCGCAGCAGGTGCGGGCTGCCGCCCATCATGTCGCGGACCCGCTTGTCCATCACCTGGGTGGTCAGGGTCGGCGAGCGGTCGCCGGAGTGGAACAGGTCGTTCTGGCGGCTGATCTCCAGGATGTCGGCGTGTTTGGTCGCCACCCAGAACGGATCGACGCCCTCGATCTTGGCGACGCCGAACGGTTGGTTCTTACGCAACCACCGATAGGTCTCCATGACCGTACCGTCGGCGTAGGCGCTGGGCGTGCCCAGGCTGTCGGCCAATTCCTGGGGAATATGCTGGTCGGTCGGGGTGATGACGCCCATCTGCCTTTGCCCTGAGCGTGACGCGAGGTCACGCAAGACGGGCCCTCTGATTTGTCCGTACTGTCACCAGAAGTTGTTACCCGCGCCGCGACGGCCCGCAAGACATGACCGCGCGTCAGGCGAACTGGAGGACCCCGAATGCTGACCAAGGGCGACGATTTCCCCATCCACCAGACGCCGGAGCCGATCGCCTACGCCGGCTCCGACCGCAATTTCTACGACCGCTACTTCTTCAACGCCTATGCGCCGGACGGCTCGGCGTTCGTGGCGGTGGCCTATGGCGTCTATCCGGCGCTCAGCGTCGCCGACGCCCACATCGCGGTGGTCAAGGACGGCAAGGAGAGCTGCCTGCACGCGTCGCGCATCCTGGGCTTCGAGCGGATGGACCTGTCGGTCGGGCCGATCTCGATCGACGTGATCGAGCCGCTGCAGAAGCTGAAGGTGACGGTGGCCAAGACCGACGGGATCGCCGGGGAACTCACCTTCGAGGGCCGCGCGTTTCCGATCGAGGAGCCGCGGTTCGTCAAGCGCAACGGCCCGCGCCTGTTCATGGACTACACCCGCCTGACCCAGAACGTTCGGGTCTCCGGCTGGATCGAGGTGGACGGCGAGCGGATCGAGCTGAAGGGCTGGGTCGGCACCCGCGACCGCTCCTGGGGTATCCGGCCGGTCGGCGCGCCCGACCCGCAGCCGACGCCGGGGGCCGGCATCGCCGGGTTCTTCTGGCAGTGGTCGCCGCTGAACTTCCAGGACACGTCGGTCTATTTCCACATCAACGCCGATCCCGACGGCAAGCCGTGGAACACGCGGGCGGTGATCCTGCCCGACGGCGCGGGTCCGGACGGCGGCTATCACGCCGACGCACCGTCGATGGAGATCGAGCTGATCCCGGGGACGCGGCATGCGAAGTCGGGCGTGCTGACCATTCCGCTGGAGCAGGGCGCGGCGACGGTGAAGATCGAGCCCACCGGCTCCACCTTCCTGATGCGCGGCATCGGCTACGGCGGCGAGTGGCGGCACGGCGGGCTGAAGGGCGAGCTGTCGGTGGCCCGCGAGGACATCGACTGCGCCAACTTCGACCCGCAGGACATGGGCAACCTGCACATCCAGGCGATCAGCAAGGCGACGCTCAGCCAGCCGGGCCGGCCGGACCAGGTAGGCATCGGGGTGTTCGAACAGCTGATCCTCGGGCCCTACCGGCCGCTGGGGTTCTAGCCGGCCGCAATTTGCGCTGGGTCAAGGCCTGCGGCGCGCGCTCCGACGATCCTGCGTCGGAATGGAGCGTGACATGTCCCTGATCAACACCCGCGCCGCCTACGGGTGGGCCGCCATCTTCCTGCACTGGGTCAGCGCCATCGGCGTGGTCGCCCTCTACTTCCTGGGAGACCGGGTGGAAGAGGCGGCCGACCGGACCGCGAAGGTGGCCGCCCAGGACCTGCACACCTCGGTCGGGATTCTGCTGTTCACGTTCCTGGCGGCCCGCATCCTGTGGAGCTTCTCGCAGCCGAAGCCCGATCCCCTGGAGGCGAACCGCTGGCTGCGCCTGGCGGCGGTGGTGGTGCAGGGCCTGTTCCTCGCCATGATCGCGGTGCTGATCGTCACGGGGCCGCTGGCGGTGTGGTCGACCGGCCGCCCGATCGCGGTGTTCGACCTGTTCACCCTGCCCAGCCCCTTCGCTGGCCGGGTCGCCTGGCTGCACGAAGCGGCCGAGGAGGTGCACGAGCTGGCCAGCAAGCTGTTCTGGCCGCTGATCGCGCTGCACGTGGGCGGCGCGCTGAAGCACTTGGTTCTCGACCGCGACGCCACGGTTCAACGTATGCTCTGGCCTCGCCGGGCCTGACGCCCGCAAGGGGAGCAGACATGGCCCGAAGCCACGGTGAAACGCATCTGATCGAACGCGTCGGCTGGCTGCGCGCCGCTGTGCTCGGCGCCAACGACGGCATCGTCTCCACCGCCAGCCTGATCGTCGGCGTGGCCGCGGCGTCCCAGGGGCGCGGCGAGATCCTGGTGGCCGGCGTGGCGGGCCTGGTCGCCGGCGCCATGTCCATGGCCGCCGGGGAGTATGTCTCGGTCAGCTCGCAGGCCGACACCGAACGGGCTGACATCGCCCGCGAGACGCAGGAGCTGGCGACCCAGCCCGACTCGGAGCTGGCGGAGCTGACGGGTATCTATGTGGCGCGCGGCGTCGAGCCCGCGCTGGCGCGGCAGGTGGCCCAGCAGATGATGGCGAAGGACGCGCTGGGCACGCACGCCCGCGACGAACTCGGCATCTCGCACATGAGCACGGCGCGGCCCATCCAGGCGGCCTTCACCTCGGCGCTGACCTTCTCGGTCGGGGCGGCGTTGCCGGTCGCGGTGGCGGCCCTGTCGCCGCTGAACGTGCTGACGCCGGCGGTCTCCGCCGCGGCGATCCTGTTCCTGGCGCTGCTGGGCGGCGTGGGCGCGCGGGCCGGCGGGGCGCCGGTCGCGAAGGCGGTGATGCGGGTGACGTTCTGGGGCGCCGTGGCGATGGCGATCACCGCCGGCGTGGGCGCGGTGTTCGGGGTCGCGGCCTGACCTGACCGGGTTAGTGTGGCGTGCCGTGGCCGAAGACGTGGACCAGGCGGGCGGCGGCCGGGAGCATCAGCGCGCCCAGCAGCGCCGGGAAGATGAACAGGATCAGCGGCACCGTCAGCTTGGCCGACAGGCCCAGCGCCTTCTCCTCGGCGCGCAGCATGCGCTTGGCGCGCATGTCGGCCGAGAACACCGAAAGCGTCTCGCCCAGGCTGGTGCCCATCTCTTCCGCCTGGCGCAGCATGGTGGCGAGCGCACGGGCGTCGTCGATGCCGAGACGATCGGCGAAGGCGGACCAGGCGTCCTTGCGGGCGCGCCCGGCGCGCAGCTCCAGCACCAGGAAGCGCAGGTGGATGGTCAGGTTCGGGTAGCGGCGCTCCAGCTCCTCAGTGACGCGGGTCACGGCGGCGTCCAGCGACAGGCCGGCCTCCACCGAGGCGACCAGCAGGTCCAGCAGGTCGGGGAAGCCGTCGGAATATTCCCGCTCGCGATGGGTCTTGCGCTTCTTCAGCACGAAGTCGGGGCCGTAGAGCGCCGCCAGCGACACCGCGACCGCGATGCCCAGGGCCAGCATGTTGCCGCCCTTGTGGCCGATCATCGCCGGCAGGGTCAGGACCACGCCGAGCGTGGCGATCCCGAGGGCGACGGCCTTGACGCCCAGGAAGATCACCGGGGCCTCGCGGGCGTAGAAGCCGGCCTGCATCAGCCGCGAGCGCAGCAGCGAGACCTTGGCCGGGTCGCGCACGGCGCTCTGCTGGCCCAGGCGGCGGACGGTGGAGAGCAGCTGCTCGTTGAGGCCGCCGCCGGCCTTCTCGATCACGCGGCCGCCGCCGCCGCCGCCCGGCGTCGCGCCGGCCAGGCGCGACCTGCGCAGGCTGCGCACGCGCAGTTCGGCGACGCCGACCCACGCCAGGCCGCCGACGGCGCCGAGGGTCAGCACCACGCCCACGATGTAGATGAGGGTTTCGAGCGGCAGGCCGGCCATGGCGCTACAGCCTCATGTCGATCATGCGTCGCATGATCAGGTTGCCGAGGAAGATCCAGAACAGCATGCCGGCCAGCCCGTACTTGACCAGCGGCTCGTCGATCACGTCGCCGTAGAAGCGGGGCGACATGATCATGATGAACCCGACCGCGATGAACGGCGCGGAGGTCAGGATCATCGCCGAGGCGCGGCCTTCGGACGACGCGGCCTTGATCTTCAGCCGCATCTTGTGGCGTTCGCGGATGGTGGAGGCGTTGAGCTTCAGCAGGCCGGTCAGGTTGCCGCCGGTGCGTTCCTGCAGCCGCACCGTGGCGGCGAACAGGTCGAGGTCGGGGTGGCGGCAGCGCTCGGCCATGCGCTCGACGGCCTGCTCCAGGGTGGCGCCGTAGGCGATCTCGTCGGAGGCCATGCCGAATTCGGTGCCGACCGGGTCGGACATCTCGCGGCCGACCAGGGCCACGGCGCCGGGCACCGGGTGACCGGCCTCGAGGCTGCGGACGATGATCTCCAGCGCCTGCGGCAGCTGGAAGCCCAGCGCGGCCGAGCGCTTGTTGGCCTTCACCTTCAGCACGCCCAGCGGAATGACCACGCCGCCCAGCACCGCGCCGCCGGCGAAGCCCAGCGGCATCTTGGTCAGGAATCCGACCAGCAGCGCCCCCAGGATCGTGGCGGCGGCCACATACATCAGCCACTTGCGCTGGTCGTAGGGCAGGCCCGAGGCGACGATCAGGTCGGAGAGCCAGCGCAGCCGCTCGGCCCGCGCGCCCGTGGCGGTCAGGCCGCGCTGCTTGCGCAGTTCCACCACCAGGGCCGAGATGCCCTCGACCTTGTTGGACACGGTCAGGCGGCGGTTGACCTTCTTCTTCTGGCCGGCGACCGACAGCACGCCGCTCAGGCCCTGGACCAGGGCGAACACCGCGGCGCCGATCAGGACGATGACGATGGTCTTGGCGTCGACGTCCACGGCTTACAGCACCTTGTTCGGATCGAAGTTGGTCGTGTCGTAGGGGATGCCGCGGCGGATCATCTCGTCCAGGCAGCGCGGGCGCAGGCCGGTGGCGCGGTGTTCGCCGTGTACCGTGCCGTCGGGGTCGGTGTGGGTGCGGTTGAACAGGAAGATGTCCTGCATCTGCACGACGTGGCCTTCCATGCCGACGATCTCGGTGACGTGGGTCACCTTCCGCTTGCCGTCCGACAGGCGCATCACCTGCACGACAAGGCCGACGGCGGCGGCGATCTGGTGGCGCACGGCGTCGGGGCCGATGTTCATGCCGCCCATGGCGACCATCTGCTCCAGGCGGCTGACGGCCTCGCGCGGGTTGTTGGAGTGGATGGTGGCCATCGAGCCTTCGTGGCCGGTGTTCATGGCCTGCAGCATGTCGAAGGCTTCTTCGGAGCGGACCTCGCCCAGGATCACCCGGTCGGGACGCATCCGCAGCGCATTCTTGACCAGCTCGCGCTGGCGGATCTCGCCCTTGCCCTCGATGTTCGGCGGCCGGGTCTCCATGCGCACCACGTGGGTCTGCTGCAGCTGCAGCTCGGCGGCGTCCTCGATGGTGATCAGGCGCTCGCCCTCGGGGATAGCCGAGGACAGGGCGTTCAGCAGCGTGGTCTTGCCCGAGCCGGTGCCGCCGGAGATCACCGTGGAAACCCGACTCTTCACCGCGCCGTGCAGGAAGTCGGCCATCGACTGGGTCATGGCCCCGAACTCGACCAGCTTCTCCAGCGTCAGCGGCTTC
>CBHTUE010000149.1:0-12365 GCA_966096115.1 uncultured Phenylobacterium sp. | reverse complement strand
TTGTCGAACTGCTGCGGCATCACCGCGCCCGGCGTCGCGTTCACGATCTCCTGGGCGCGGGCGACGGCGCCGGCCATCCCCTTCTCGCGCGGGGTCAGCTCCAGCCGCGCCCCCAGGATCAGCAGCATCTTGCGCCGCTCGATCGACATGCTCTCGGGCATGACCAGCACGCACTTGTAGCCCTTGGCCGCGCAGACGAAGGCCAGCGCGATGCCGGTGTTGCCGGAGGTCGGCTCGACGATCGTGCCGCCGGGGCTCAGTTCGCCCTTGGCCTCCAGGTATTCGACCATGGCGACGCCGATGCGGTCCTTCACCGACGCCAGCGGATTGAAGAACTCCAGCTTGGCGACCACCTCGCCCCTGGGCTGCAGGGCGGCCGTGAGGTGCGGCAGGCGCACCAGCGGTGTGTCGCCGATCAGGTCCAGCACCGAGTCGTAGATCCGGCCCCGGCCCGAGCGCCGATAGCGCGCGGCGTCGTAGGCCTTGTCGGGGGTGGCGTCCATGGAAGGACCTCTTGGAATTGGGGCTGCCCTAGGGCTGCGAACCTAAGGGTTCCAAGGGCGCGGTGCTAGGCTGGTAACGCCTCTGCCGAGGCGACGCCCGTAGGGAGAGAAAGCTCACTCTGCCGCCATCACCGCCTGCGATCTCAGCAGCGGCTCCAGAAGTTCGCGCGCCAGCCAACGGACCACCGGGACGGCCACGCCGTCGCCCGCCACATGCAGCGCGTTCGTCGTCGTCGCCGGCAACACGTAGCTGTCCGGCAGGCCCATGAGCCGCGCCGCCTCGCGCGCCGTCAGCAGGCGGGAACGGACGCGACCCTCTTCCACCACCACGATCGCCTGGCGCGAGGACCCGCCGCGCGGGGTGCGCAGGCAGCCGGCCAGGCCGTCGAAGCGCACCTCCGCGCGCTGCACCGTGCGCCCGTCCTCGGTGCGGCTGCGGCGGAAGACGGCCCCGACCGCGCGGCCCGTCACGGCCTGCAGCCGGGCGCGGTGCAGCGGTCCCATCAGCGCGGTCAGCCGCGCGGTCTGGGCCGGCGTGTGCCAGTTCACCGCCGCGTCGGGTTCGAGCAGGGCGGCCAGGTTGGTGTTGCGGGCCGGCGGGCGACCCAGCCGCCACCACACCCAGTGCGCCGCCACGTCCGCCGGCAAGGCGGCCTGCGCGGCCCGCACGGCGCGGCTGTGGAAGGGGCTGTCGCCGACGAGGCCGGCCGGGACCTCGCGCGAGGCGACCACGAACACCCGCGGCCGGGACTGCGGCAGGACGGCCGCGGCGTCGATCTCCAGCGCGCCGAAACGGTAGCCCCGCGCCGCCAGCGCCGCCCCCAGCGCCGCGAAGTCCGCCCCGCCGTGCGAGGTGAGCAGCCCGCTGACGTTCTCGATGACGATCGTCCGCGGCGCTCGGCCCGCGTCGTCCAGCGCCTCCATCAGCCGCCAGAACCCGAAGAAGGCCGAGGACCGCCCGCCCGCCAGCCCGGCGCGACCGCCGGCCAGGCTGAAGTCCTGGCAGGGGCTCGACGCCCAGGCGAGGTCGGCGCGGCCCGGCAGGTCCTCCGCCGCGAGCCGCCAGACGTCGCCTTCGTGGAGGTGGCCGGCCGCGTCCGGGAAGTTGGCGCGGTAGGTGGCCGCCTTGATCGGATCGAAGTCGTTGGCGAACCCACACGCCCAGGCGTCGCCCAGGCCCAGGCGCGCCATCCCTCCGCCGGCGAAGAACTCGTAGAAGGTGAAGGACGCGGCCACGGCCGGACGCTACCGTGATTTGCGGAAAAGCGAGGTGAGCCGATGAAACGACCCGTCGTGATGCTCGCCGTCCTAGCCTTGGCCGGCTGTCAGGCAAAGGCGCCGCCGGCGCCGGCCGAACCGGCCGTGCGCGACCCGGCGGGTGCGGTCATCGACATCAGCCAGCCGCTCACCGCTCGCGGCACGGAGCCGTTCTGGAACCTGACGATCGACGGCGCCCACTTCCGCCTCACCCGGCCCGACCAGCCGGACCTGGCGATCGAGGCCGGCGGCGCGGTCGTCCAGTCCGGCCGCGCCACCTGGGTCACCAAGGCCGCCGACGGCCGGCAGGTGACCGTCGTGCTCTACGCCGGCGATTGCTCCGACGGCATGAGCGACACGAAATACCCCTACACCGCCGAGGTCACGTTGCTGGACGAGAGCCTGCACGGCTGCGCCGGCAAGACGGCCGACCTGAAGGCCGGCCCCCGCCCCTGAGAGGGTTCGAAGAACGCGCCCGCCCGGCGAGGACCGGGGGAAATCCGGACGGGCGCGCCCCCATCGGCCATGCAGTCAGCCGAAGTCGTGGTAGCCGATGTCCGCCAGCGTCCGGCCGACCAGGATGACGGCGGCGTCGGCGTGGTTGGCGTGGCTGGTGTCGCCGAACACGATCACGTCGCCGCCGACCTGCACCGCCACGGCGTCCACCTGGCCGTCAGCCAACTGGGCGTTCGCCGCGGCCAGCGCGCTGGCGTAGTCGGGTGCCTCCAGCTTGCCCAGTTCGCCCTCGTCCAGCGACAGTCCGTGCAGATCGATGTGGTCCTCGCCGTGCGTGAAGTCGGTGATGCGATCGAGGCCGGCCGCCGTCTTGGCCAGCTTGTCGACCCCGAAGGTGTCGCCGCCCGCGCCGCCGGTCAGCACGTCGGCGCCGTCGCCGCCGTTCAGCCGGTCGGCGCCATCGCCACCGTCGAGGGTGTCGTCGCCGCGTGAGCCGGTCAGCGTATCGTCGCCGCCACCGCCGCTGACCACGTCGTCCTTGTGCGACCCCTGGAGCGTCTCGCCGCCATCGGTGCCCTCGAAGGTGTGTCCGACCTGACCTGGCGGGATATCCGGGCGCTGGGTGTGATCGTTGCCGGTCTGGCCCGGCGGGTCGACCCGCCGACCGCCGGGCCCGTCGCCCGCATGTTAGCCGGAGGCGCCCGGCCCCGTGGGCGCCGGGGTGTCCACCGGCGGCTCGCTGGGCGCCGGCGCGGGTTTCTTGCTCGCCATATCGGTTCCTCCGATATCGACGCCTGATTGGCGCCTCCGCTCGAAGAAAGCCGGCCGACGGTGAATTCGACCGCAAGCGAAGGGGTTAAATCGCGCTCAGCATGAGCGGGCCGGTAAGGTTGTCGGCCGCCGCCCGGAGCAACGTCGGCGGCGTTCACATATGTGGAACGGCGACCCGCCCCTTGCCCCTCGCCACCCCGAGGCGGACACTGACGAAAACGCGGTACGCTACGGGCGGCCCGTCTGTGAGCTTTCAGGGAGGCTCCCATGGAAAAGGCATTCGACCTGGTCCTGCGCGGCGGGACGGTGGTGGACGGCACAGGCGGGCCGGCGTTCGAGGCGGACGTCGGCGTCAAGGACGGCCGCATCGCCGCCGTCGGCCACGTCGCCGGCTCCGGCGCCGAGGAGATCGACGCCAAGGGCCAGATCGTCACCCCGGGCTTCGTCGACATCCACACCCACTACGATGGCCAGGCCACCTGGGACGGGCGCATGCAGCCCAGCTCCTGGCACGGGGTCACCACTGTGGTGATGGGCAACTGCGGCGTGGGCTTCGCCCCGTGCAAGCCCGGCGACCACGACCGCCTGATCCAGCTGATGGAAGGTGTCGAAGACATCCCGTTCCCGGTGCTCTCCGAAGGCCTGCCGTGGAACTGGGAAAGCTATCAGGACTATCTCGACGCGCTGGCCAGCCGCCGGTTCGACGTCGACATCGGCAGCCAGCTGCCGCACGCGGCGCTGCGGGTCTATGTGATGGGCCAGCGCGGCGTCGACCGCGAGCCGGCCACCGAGGCGGACATCAACGCCATGGCCGCCATCGCCAAGCGCGCGATGGAAGCCGGCGCCATCGGCTTCGGCACCTCGCGCACCCTGAACCACCGCAGCTCCGACGGCTCGCCGATCGCCACCCTGACGGCCGGCGAGGACGAGCTGACCGGCATCGCCCTGGGCATGGCCGCCGCCGGCAAGGGCGTGCTGCAGGTGGTCAGCGACTTCAACGATCCCGAGGCCGAGTTCGACATGCTGCAGCGGATCGTCGCCCGCTCGGGAAGGCCGCTGAGCTACTCCCTGCTACAGAGCCCGCGCGATCCGGAACAGTGGCGCTACATGCTGGAGCGGATGAGCGCCGCCAAGGCCGCCGGCCTGCAGATGCGGGCCCAGGTGGCGACCCGGCCGGTGGGCGTACTGTTCGGCCTGGAGCTGACGATCAACCCGTTCTCCAGCCACCCCAGCTACAGGGAGATCAAGGACCTGCCGCTCGCCGAGCGGGTGGCGCGCCTGCGCGACCCCGCCTTCCGCGCGACGCTGCTGGCCGAGGAGGCCGCCAGCGCCAAGGCCGCCGGCATGTCGCCGATGCGCTCCTGGGAACGCATCTTCCCGATGGGCGACGACAACCCCGACTACGAGCCGACGTCGGAGACTTCGATCGCCGCCATCGCCGCGCAGCGGGGCCTGGAGCCGCACGCAGTCGCGCTCGACCATATGCTGGACGGTGGCCCCGGCGGCGGGCGCGGGATCTTGTACCTGCCGCTGCTGAACTACGCCCAGAACACGCTGGATCCGGCCTACCAGATGCTGCAGCACGACTGCGTCGTGCCCGGCCTGTCGGACGGCGGCGCCCACGTCGGGATGATCTGCGACGGCAGCTTCCCGACCACCAACATCATCCACTGGACCCGCGACCGCACCCGCGGCCCGAAGCTCAGCCTCGAGCACATGGTCAAGGCCCAGTGCCGCGACACCGCCGAGACCGTGGGCTTCTTTGACCGCGGCCTGATCGAGCCCGGCTACCGCGCCGACCTCAACGTCATCGACTACGGGCGCCTGAAGCTGAAGGCGCCCAGCGTGGCCTACGACCTGCCGACTGGCGGCCGGCGGCTGATCCAGAGGGCCGAGGGCTATACGGCGACGATCGTGGCCGGCCAGGTCACTTACCGCGACGGGACGCCCACCGACGCCCTGCCCGGACGGCTACTGCGCGGCGCCCAGTCCGCGCCGGTGAAGATGGCGGCGGAGTAGAACCGATGAACGCTGTGACCCCCGACTTTACGCCCCAGGTCCTGGAAGCGGCCTGCGAGTGGACCGCCGCCGACGTGGCCGATCCGGCGGCCTGGACCGAACACCTCTCGCCCGCCGAACAGGACGAGCTGGAGGCCGCGGTCGCGCACGCCTTCTCGGTCTCCGAAAACTTCCTGGACATCGGCAAGGCGGAATTCCCGCTGCCGACCCTGGCCGCTCGGTTGAAGGACATCGAGCGCGAGTTGATGGACGGGCGCGGCTTCGTCCGTTTCCGCGGGCTGCCGCGCGAACGGTGGTCCAACGACCAGATGAGCATGGCCTACTGGGGGATCGGCGCACACCTGGGCAAGCCCTGGCCGCAGAACGCCAAGGGCCACCTGCTGGGCGACGTCACCGACCACGGCAAGCAGCCCGGCGACCCCACCGTGCGCGGCAACGAGATCGGCCTCGTCGGCCTGGACTTCCATTGCGACGGCTCGGACCTGGTGGGCCTGATGTGCCTGCAGACCGGGATTTCCGGCGGTCTCTCGGCGGTGGCCAATTCGGTGGCGCTGCACAACCGGCTGGTCCGCGAGCGGCCCGACCTGGCGGCAGAACTCTACAAGCCGCAGCCCTTCGATTACCGGGGCGAACAGGCGCCCGGGAAGCCCGGCTGGTACCTGATGCCGATCTTCACCCAGCACGCCGGGCGGCTGTTCGTGCGGCTGATCCGGCCCTACGTGCTGGCCTCCCAGCGCCACGCCGACGCGCCACGCCTGACCGACAAGGCCATCGAGGCCCTGGCGTGGATGCAGGATCACGCCGAGGGCGGCGAGTACTCGGTGATGATGGACTTCCAGCCCGGCGACATGCAGTTCATCAACAACTACCACGTGCTGCACGGCCGCACGTCCTACGAGGACGACCGCGCCGCCGGCAAAATCCGCCACCTGAAGCGGCTGTGGCTGGAGACCGAGGTGCTGACCGACCGGCCGGCCCAGTTCGTCAACCGCGTCGGCGACGGCTACTGGTCGCGCAAGCTCACGATCAGTCGGATGGACGCCTGAATGACCGAGACCGTCACCCGCAGCGACCGGGGCGGCTGCGCCACCCTCACGCTCAACCGGCCCGACAAGCTGAATGCCCTGAACGTCGAGATGTTCGTCGAGCTGGACGCGCACGTCACGGCGATCGCTGAGCAGACTGAGACCGTCGGCCTGGTGGTCCTGCGTGGCGCAGGGCGCTGCTTCTCCGCCGGCCACGACCTCTCCGACATCGCCTCGGGCGAGAAGCTGCCGCAGCCGTTCTACCAGTCGAAGGTGATCGACCGGCTGGCCCGCCTGCCGCAGCCGGTGATCACCGCCGTCCACGGCCACTGCTATACCGGCGCCCTGGAGCTGGCCCTGGCCGGCGACGTGATCTTCGCCGCCGAGGGGGCGAAGATGGCCGACACCCATGCCAAATGGGCGCTGACCCCGGTCTGGGGCATGAGCCAGCGCCTGCCGCGCCGGGTGGGGACCTACCGCGCCCGCGAGCTGATGCTGACCTGCCGCACCGTCGGCGGGCGCGAGGCTGCCGAGATCGGCCTGGCCGACTTCGTCGTGCCGGACGCGGAGTTCGACGCGCGGCTGGAGGCCCTGGCCGACCAGATCCTGGCCAACTCCTGGTTCAGCCACCGCGCCAACAAGGCCCTGCTGACCGAGACCGACGGCCTCGACCTGGAAGCTGGGCTCGCCCACGAGATCTTCCGCGGCGCCGGCCGCGGCCCCGACATGGAAGCCCGCATCGCCGGGTTCCAGAACAAGACGGTCAAGCAGGCGTAGGCTTTCCAGCGCCACGCACCCTTGCTACGGATTCCGCAGCAGTTGGGAGCACGCGTGTTGGCGAAGGGCGCGACCAGGGCCGTACGGGGATCGAGCACCGGCCGGCCGGTCATGGCCCTGCTGGACCTGCTGGGCCGCCGCTGGACGCTGCGCATCCTGTGGGAGCTGCGCGAGGACCCGCTGACGTCCCGCGCCCTTCGGGAGGCCTGCGACGACGCCTCGCCCACCGTGCTGCAGGCCCGCCTGACCGACCTGCGCGAAGCTGGCCTCGTGCGCCACGACAAGGCCAGCGGCTATGCCGTCACCGAGTTGGGCCGCGAATTCCTGATGTCCTTCATGCCCCTGTACAGTTTCGCGGAGCGATGGGCCGCCCGCCAACAACCCAAGGAGCCGACCCCATGAGGAAACTGCTGATCGCCGCCGCCGGCGCCGCGCTCGCCCAAGCCTTCGCAGCCCCGGCCCTCGCCGACACCGTCGACGAGATCGTCAGTCACGGCATGACCCTGGTGATCCAGGGCCAGGAGATCGACGTCGCCTACACGCCCGACGGCAAGTTCACCGCCGCCGACGGCCAGGTCACCGGCGCCTGGCGCAAGGACGGCGACAACAAGATGTGCTCCAGTTCGAACTTCGACCCGAACGAGACCTGCACGACGTTCCCGGCCGACAAGAAGTCCGGCGACAGCTTCGACATCACCAACCCGATGGGCACGGCGACCATCAAGATCAAATAGTGCGGCGTTGGTTCCCCACGCCGCCAATCACTCGTCATCCCCCGGCTCGTCCGGTGGACCCATGCTTCCGCCGCACGTGAGACCGTGGTCGTCCGCGGTGTCGAGGCTCGCGGGACCTTCGAACAAGTCGGTGTGAATGGATCCCCCGGACAAGCCGGGGAATGACGATCCCTGTTGAGGGCACGTTCTCCACAGGCTGCTGCGGATCAAAAAGTGAACGCGGTCTGGCGCTTGGCCGCGACTGCCGCCATAACACCCCGATGAGCGCCCAAGTCGCCGAGGCCGGACTGGAGCCCCTGGAGGCCGCCCGCGAGATCCTGCGCCGGACGTTCGGGCACGCGGCCTTCCGCGGCCTGCAGGAGCAGGTGATCGGGGAGGTTCTGGCGGGCCGGAGCGCTCTGGCCGTGCTGCCTACCGGCGGCGGCAAGTCGCTCTGCTACCAGATCCCGGCGCTGGTCCAGTCGGGCCTGGGCTTGGTGGTGTCGCCGCTGATCGCGCTGATGACCGACCAGGTGGCGGCCCTGGTGCAATCGGGCGTCGCCGCGGCTCGCCTGGATTCCAACGTCGACCCCGAGGAGAAGCTCGAAACCTGGCGTCGGATCGAGGCCGGCGAGCTCGACATCCTCTACGTCTCGCCGGAAGGCCTGATGCAGCCCTGGATGCTGGAGCGCCTGCGCGGCACGCCGCTGTCGCTGATCGCCATCGACGAGGCGCACTGCGTCAGCCAGTGGGGCCACGACTTCCGGCCCGAGTACCGGATGCTGGGCCGGCTGGCCGACCATTTCCCCGGCGTGCCGCGCCTGGCGGTCACCGCCACCGCCGACGCCAAGACCCGCGAGGACATCCGCGCCGAGCTGCGCCTGGAGGACTCCGCCGAGTTCGTCGACAGCTTCGCGCGGCCCGAACTGGTGCTGTCCGCCGAGCGCAAGAAGGGTTCGGCCGAGAAGCGCGTGGTCGAGCTGGTCACCGCCCGGCCCAATCGCTCCGGGGTCGTCTACGCCGGCTCCCGAGACAAGACCGAGAAGATCGCCGAGGCCCTGCGCGCCGCCGGCGTCCCGGCGCTCGCCTACCACGCCGGCCTCGACAAGAAGCTGCGCGAGACCCGGCTGGAGGAATTCCTGGAGGCCGAAGCGGCGGTGATGGTGGCGACCATCGCGTTCGGCATGGGGGTGGACAAGCCGGACGTCCGCTTCGTGATCCACGCCGATCCGCCCGCCGCCATCGAGGCCTACTGGCAGGAGATCGGCCGCGCCGGGCGCGACGGCGAGACCGCCGAAGGGATCACCCTCTACGGCGCCGCCGACATGGCCTGGGCGCTGCGCCGCATCGGCGAGCGCGACGTCGACGAGGCGGTCAAGCAGGTCCAGGTCAAGAAGGTGCGCCAGCTCTACGCGCTGCTGGACGGCGCCGGCTGCCGCGCGGCCACCGTGCGCCGCTATTTCGGCGAGGAGGGCGTGGAGGTCTGCGGCCAGTGCGACCTGTGCCTCGGGACCGTCGAGACCACCGACGCCACCGAGTCCGCGCAGAAGATGCTGTCCGCCGCCCACCGACTGCAGGGCCGCTTCGGCCGCGGCCGGCTGGTGGACCACCTGCTGGGCAAGACCAAGGAGCCCAGCGACTGGGAGACCGGCCTGTCCACCTGGGCCATCGGCCAGGAGCTGGGCGCGAACCAGTGGCGCGACCTGGCCGAACAGCTGCTGTTCGACGGCCTGCTGCGCGAAGACCCCAACGACGGCCGCCCCTTGGTCGGCCTGGGTGACGCCGAAGCCGTCCGCGCCGTCTTCCGCGGCGAACGCCGGGTGATGATGCGCAATCATCCGGAGGGAGAGGCGGGCGCCAAGGCCAGCCGGACGCGTCGCCGGGGCCGCGAGACCATCAGCCTCGGTCCCGCCGACCAGCCGCTATTCGAGGCCCTTCGCGCCTGGCGGGCGTCCGAGGCCAAGTCGCAGCACGTGCCGCCCTACGTCATCTTCCACGACCGCTCGCTGGCCGAGATCGCCGCAGCGAAGCCAGGTTCCCGCGCCGCGCTCGCCGCCATCAACGGCGTCGGTGAAGCCAAGCTCGCCCACTACGGCGACTCCGTCCTCCAGGTCGTCCGCACCTTCATCGGCTGATCCATACCGGCCCGAAAGCTCGCTGCGGGCATCCACGCTTGACTTATGTCCGAATAAGTAATAACTACTACGGACATAAGTGGAGCCGCCATTGTGCCGACCAACCCCCTCGCCGCCTACGACCGCCCCTCGGTGGCCGTCGACCTGGTCCTGATGACCGTGGCCCAGGGTGCGCTGAAGGTGCTGGTGCAGCGCCATCCGCAGATGGCCTGGGTGCTGCCGGGCGGCCTGGTCCACATCGACGAGACGCTGGAGGACACCGTCGCCCGGATGCTGGCCGAGAAGGCCCGCATGCCCGGCGCCTTCGTCGAGCAACTCTACACCTTCGGCGCGCTGGACCGGGACCCGCGCGGCCGGGTGATCAGCGTCGCCTACTACGCTCTGGTCCCGGCCGAGCGTCTCGAGGCGGCGCTGGCGGGCGGTGAAGACCTGCGTCTCGCCACGGTAAGGGACGGCGCCTGCGACACCCGGCTCGGCTACGACCACGACCAGATCGTCCGCGTCGCGGCCGAGCGCCTGGCCGCCAAGCTGGACTACACCGCCGTCGCGCTGGAGCTTCTGCCGGCCGAATTCACCCTGCGCGCGCTGCAGGACGTCTACGAGACGATCCTCGGCGTCCGCCTCGCCAAGCCCGCGTTCCGCCGCAAGATGCTGGACCGCGGCTTCCTGAAATCCACCGGCCGGTTCGAGACCGGCGGCGCCCATCGGCCCGCCGAACTCTACGTCCGTGCCTGAGTTCAAGAAGGAGCCTCCCCATGGCCGACATCAAACGCTTCCCCTTCCTGCGCCAGCTGCGCAGCGAGGCCAGCGTCCACATCCAGCTGTTCCAGGGCGGCCGCCGCCGCCGCTCGGGCCGCGGGCTCGCGTTCTGGTTCTCCCCCGAGGGAGCCTCGCTCGCCGAGGTGCCGATGGACGACCGCGACCTGCCGTTCCTGTTCAACAGCCGCACGAAGGACTTCCAGGACGTGGCCATCCAGGGCCAGGTGGTCTGGCGGGTGGCCGATCCCGAGGCGCTGGCCGAGCGGATCGACTTCTCCATCGACCTGGCCCGCGGCCAGCACCTGGGCCAGCCCCTGGACCAGATCGCCACCCTGATGACCGGGCTGGCCCAACAGCAGGCGGCCCAGTACCTGCTGGACCGCGACGTGGGCGACATCCTGGCCGCCGGCGTCGAGCCGGTGCAGGCCCGCATCGAAGCCGGCCTCACCGCCTCCCCGCGCCTGGCCGGCATGGGGTTGGAGGTGGTGGCCGTCCGCGTGGCCGACATCTCGCCCAGCTCAGACCTGAAGAAGGCCCTGCGCACGCCCACCTTCGAGCGGCTGCAGCAGCAGGCCGACGAGGCCACCTTCGAGCGCCGCGCCCTGGCGGTCGAGAAGGAGCGCGCCATCTCCGAGAACGAGCTCGCCACCCAGGTCGAGCTGGCCAAGCGCGAGGAGGACCTGATCGCCCAGCAGGGCGCCAACGCCCGTAACCGCGCCCTGGCTGACGCCGCGGCCAAGAAGATCGCCACCGAGGGCGAGGCCAACACCATCCGCATGGTGCAGCAGGCCCGCGCCGACATGGAGAAGGCCCGGGTCGACATCTACGCGGACCTGCCCGCCCACGTGCTGATGGGCCTTGCGGCCCGCGAGTTCGCCGGCAAGCTGGAGAAGATCGAGCACCTCAACGTCACGCCCGACCTGCTCCAGAGCCTTCTGGGCGAGTTCGCCGCGAAACGGGCGGCCTGAGCCATGGCCGGCCTGCCGCCTCGGGCGGTGCTGGTCACCCGGGAGACCGACTACGAGCGCCTGCTGGCGGTCCACGCCACCCGGGAGCAGGCGCGGTTCTTCCTGAAGACCCGCGGCCAGGACCTGGACGAGCTGGCCGTCCGTCACGCGGCGTTCGGCGCGGTCCTGGGCCAGGTGCGCCACGCCATCCCCGACGCCTGGCGCGTCGCCAGCGTCATGCGCGCCGACCTCGACCGGTTCCTGTTCGCGCCGGAGGACGTGGTGATCGCGGTGGGCCAGGACGGCCTGGTCGCCAACCTCGCCAAGTATCTCGACGGCCAGCCCGTCGTCGGCGTGAACCCCGCGCCGGATCAGGTCGAGGGCGTGTTGGCCCCGTTCGCCGCCGAGGCGGTGGGCAAGCTGCTGCCCGCCGCGGCCGCCGGGGCGGCGGAGCTGGAACGGCGTACGATGGCGGAGGCGCGGCTGGACGACGGCCAGACCCTGATGGCGCTCAACGAGGTGTTCATCGGCCACCAGTCGCACCAGTCGGCGCGCTACGAGATCGAACTTGGCGGCGAGCGCGAGCGGCAATCGTCCTCGGGACTCATCGTCGCCACCGGCACCGGCGCCACCGGCTGGGCCCGCTCGATCACTACGGCCACGCACACACCCCTGCAGCTCAGCCCCGCCGAACGCGCCCTGACCGTCCTGGTCCGAGAGGCCTGGCCCAGCCTGGCCACCGGCGCGACGCTGACCTCCGGCCCGGTCGACGAGGGCCACAGCCTGGTGGTGACCTCGCAGATGAACGAAGGCGGCGTGATCTTCGCCGACGGCATCGAGCAGGACCGCCTGGACTTCGGCTGGGGCCGCCGCGTCACCGTCGCGGTGGCGGCGCGAGCGTTGAACCTGGTCCGCGGCGCCTAGCGCTACCCGTCATCCCGCGGCTTGTCCGCGGGACCCCTGCCGACGCAGCGCAAGCGGATCGAGGGGTCCCGCGGACAAG
>CBHTUE010000148.1:0-12369 GCA_966096115.1 uncultured Phenylobacterium sp. | reverse complement strand
ACGGCGCGCTGGACTGGATGTTCGACGTCGGCATGGCCCGCGCCGCTGTCCAGGCTCTGACCGCGGCCGGGGCGGCCGTCACCTACCGCGAGTTCGACGACCTAAGCCACACCTACCCACGCGAACTCAATGTCGGGTTGTTGGACTGGCTGGATCAAACCTGACCGGAGTCGCGTGGTCCAAATGTTCGCGTTATGTTCTCATCATGCGAACCCAGCCTGCCGGGGCCATCCGCCCCATCCACGTCGACGACGCCGCCTCGATCGGCGACTTCCGCCGCTATCCGGGCTGCCGCCTGACGATCACCTGCGCGCTCTGCGGCTGGGTGAAGCTCTACAACCCCGAGCGCATCATCGACCGCCTGCGCGAGCTGCGCTCCGGCGGCCACGCCACCCGCCTCGGCGAGGTCGCCCGCCGCGTCCAGTGGCCCTGCCCCGGCTGCCACCGCGTCCGCTGGAAGGGCGGCCTGGCCTGGCCGGCGGGCATCACCGACTCCGAAATCAAGCGCCTGGCGGCGAGGTACCGGAACTGAACGGAGGAGGAGAGCCGGGGTGGCCCCCCTAAAGAGCAGGATGCGTCAGCGGATGCCCAGCGCCATGGTCGCCGAGGCCTCGTCGAGCCGCACCCGGTCCTTCTGATAGGCCGCCTCGGCCGCGGCGAACCCCTTGCCGAGGGCGGCGGTGGACGCCGTCAGCTTGGTCTGCTCGGCCAGCAGGTTCACGCAGGCCTCAGAGGTCGCGAACTCCGGGCTGGCCCCGCACTGGACCAGGGCCGCGGCCACCGCGTCGGTCTGCGACTGCGAGACGGTGCGGAAGGCGGTCTGGCGGCTGACCAGGTCGGCGTGCGCGGCTTCCGCCTCGGTCCGGGCGTTGGCCACTTTGCGGCCCAGCGCCAGGCGCTCGTTCTCCGCGCTGGTCCCACCGCGCTGGGCGTCGGCCGCGGCCTGCACGGCCAGGTCGTGGATGCGCTTCTGGGCCTTGTCGACGGCGGCCAGGTCCTCGGCGGTCTTGGCGTTGAAGGCGGTGGCGGCGGCCAGCGCCTGGCTCACCGCCAGCACGGTCTCCGGCGGTACGACGGCGGCGGCCGGCGTGGCGGGGGCCACAGCGCCCGGGGCCGGGACCGCCGGGATGGCGGGTGTCGCGGCCGGCGCGGGCTTCGTCCCGGTCTCGGTGGCGGGCTCCTTCTGCTGGCAGCCGGCCAGCACCAGGCCCAGCGCGCAAAGCGAGACCCAAGTCGCCATCGTCCGCATCGCGGTCACTCCCGTTACCCAGCCAGATAGCGGCCCCGCCCGGCCGGACCTGTCAAGCTGGCGCCGCGCGTCCGTTTCGGAGACTGTCACCGTAACCAAAGCCTGGGGAGGCGCGCGCGATGAACATCCTGGTCGAACAGTTCAAATGGGTGATGCTGGTCGGCGGCCTGCTCACCTGCAGCATGTGGCTGGCGGTGTTGGCCCCGCAGACGGCGCTCCGCCTGCTGGTCGGCGAGGCCCCGTCGGGCGAGTTGCCCACCCTGCTGGCCCGCTGCTTCGGCGTGATGGTCGGGCTGAACGGGGTGCTGCTGATCTGGGGCGCCTTCCATCCGGAGGTCCGGCCGGTGGTGCTCACCTACGCCATGCTGGGCAAGGCGGCCTTCGTCGCCATGGTCGCGCCCAACGCCCGCTGGCGCCCTAAGGCGATGTTCGGCCTGGTGGTCGACAGCGTGCTGGTGGTGCTGTTCGCGGCCTATCTGTTCGCAGGCTAGCCCTGAAACGAAGGCGGCCCCGGCGGCCATTGAAGGCGCCAGGGCCGCACACCCGTCGTTCCGGCCCGTCGTGTGCGCGGGAGCAGGGAACGCGATCGGCACCCATATGGGAACCCGCCCCGCCCCGGCAACCCGGGTGCGACAATCTTGACCGTACCTAGCGCCCCGAGAACTTCGGGTCCCGCTTCTCCATGAAGGCGCGCATGCCCTCCAGCGAGTCCTCGGTCTTCAGGAGCGGCAGCAGCTGCAGGAACACGTGGTGCACGTGCTCGTCGAAGCCTTCGGAAAGGCCTATCCGCATCAGCCGCTTCGAGGCCTGCACGGCCAGCGGCGCGTTGGCGGCGATCTCCAGCGCCAGCTTGCGCGCCTCGGCGGCCACCTGGTCGGCCGGCACGGCGCGCGAGGCCAGGCCCAGCTCGACGCACTCGGCGGCGCTCAGCGTGCGGCCGGTGAAGATGATCTCGGCGGCCTTCGACCAGCCCAAGAGGCGCGGCAGCAGCCAGGTCCCGCCGCTCTCCGGCACGATCCCGCGCTTGGTGAAGGCCGCGGCCATCTTGGCCCCGTCGGCCATGATCCGGATGTCGCAGCCCAGCGCCGTGTCCATGCCGTAGCCGGCGGCCGATCCGTTCAGCGCGCAGATCGTCGGCGTGCCCAGGTTGAACAACACGGTCGGCGGCGTGGCCCGCAGGTCGATGTCGGTCGACGTCGAGGCGCCCTCCAGGCCCGTGGAGCCCTTGGTCGCCCCGCCCAGGTTCAGCCCGGCGCAGAACGCCCGGCCGGTGCCGGTCAGGATGATGCAGCGCACGTCCCGGTCGCGGTCGGCCTTCAGCAACAGCTCGGTCAGCTGGTTCAGCATCGGCCCGGAGATGGTGTTCATCCGCTCCGGCCGATTGAAGGTGATCGTCGCGATATGCTCGCTCACCTCGTAGAGCACTTCCGGCGTCTCGGCGGTGGTGGCTGCGGCGTCGGCCGCGACGGCGGCGCTGTCGGCGGGGGTCATGGGGCGTCCTCCGGGGATGGTTTTGTTCAGAGCGAACGCTACGCCCCTGCCGTCGCGACAGCAAAGCGGCCAATCGGGGCGAAGGCCCGGCATCCCGAGGGATGCTGAAGGCCCTTAAATCCATGGTTGATTGCGAGCCTGTGGGCTGCGGCGTGTCAAGGACCGGGCCTCCGGCCCGGCCGCGCGGCGGCGGCCTAAGGCCGTCCTTGAGACGCCGCAGCCCACAGGCAAACTCCGTCCATGGATTGAATGGCAGGGAAGGGCCGCCGCGTGCGGCTTGGCGGGAGGGCCGCGTCGCTCCTAGACTGCCCGACCGGCGCAGTCCGGACGAAGGGGAGCCCATGACCGACACGATCACCCGCGCCGCCGCTGGCGCGTTCGCCGCCCTGATGCTGGCCGCCGCCCCCGCGCTGGCGACCGCCGCGCCACCGCTGAAGGCCGCCGACTACGCCAAGCTCCTCGCCGACCCCACGCGCCCCGAGGCCGACCGCAAGGACGACGCGGTCCGCAAGCCGGCCGAGGTGCTGGAGTTCGCCCGGCTCGGCCCCGGCCAGTCGGTGCTGGAGATCGAGGTCGGCCGCGGCTGGATGACCGAGCTGATCTCCCGCGCGGTCGGCCCCAAGGGCAAGGTCGTCACCCAGAACCCGGAGGAGTTCGCCTATTCCGGCCCCGCCATGGCGGCGCGCCACGCGACCGGCGGCCTCGCCAACGTCACCGACAAGACCACCCGCTTCGACGCCCTGCCGGCCGGCGACAAGACCATGGACCGGGTGCTGTGGATCCTGGGCCCGCACGAGATCTACTTCACGCCCAAGGGCGCGGCCGGCGCCCTGGGCGACGAGATGAAGACCTACGCCGAGATCTACCGCGTCCTGAAGCCCGGCGGCGTCTTCGTCGCCATGGACCACGCCGCCAACGCCGGCGATCCCACCACCACCGGCGGCACGGTCCACCGCGTCGATCCCGCCGTCGTCCTGGCCGCCGCCAAGGCCGCCGGCTTCCGGCTGGAGGCCAAGAGCGACGTGCTGGCCAACCCGGCCGACGACCGCAGCAAGATGGTCTTCGACCCCACCATCCGCCGCCACACCGACCAGTTCCTTTTCCGCTTCGTGAAGCCGAAATAACCGCCCATTGCCGAGCGCGCGCCATGGGCGCACGGTCGCTTTCGGGAGGGGGCCAACCTGCGGCAGGAGGCCACCATGAGCGTCTATCGCGTCACCGAAGTCATCGGCACGAGCCCCGACAGCTGGGAGGACGCCGCCCGCCAGGCGGTCGCCGCGGCCTCGCGCAGCCTGCGCGACCTGCGCGTCGCCGAGGTGGTCGAGCAGGACCTGACCATCGCCGCCGATGGCACGATCGAAAGCTACCGCACCAAGCTGCGCCTCAGCTTCAAGTACGAGGTGCCGGTCGGTGCGCCGGAATGGGAAGGCCAGGCCGCCCGCCAGCCCGAACCGGCCTGACGGCCGACGCCCCTCTCTTGCGTTTCGCGAGGGAGGGGCGGCCCCCCGCCAACCGGTCCCACGCGCGCGCCGCGTCCAGCCCGAACCTTGCAGCGCGCGGGCATGACCGACCCGAAGCGAGACAGAACCCCCACCCGTTGGACGCGCGTGGCGCCGTTCCTTCTCGCCGGCCCCATCTCCGGCCCGCTGCTGGCCGGCGCCGTGCTCAACGCCCGCGAAGGCCGCCTCGTGCTGGCCGCCCTCTATGCCGTGGCGTTCCTCGAGGTCTCCATCCTGCTGCCCTACGTGGTGGCCAGCCTCGGGCTGAAGGCGCTGTGAAGATTCCGCGCCGCAGGTAGGAAAGCCCCAACCAAACCCGCGCTAGACCTGTCTCGCCCTGGACCCCGCCATCGTGGCGCGGCCCGGCGTCGAGACCCTTTGCGCATGGCGGACACGCTCTTCTCGATCCGCGATTCCGCCTTTCTCCGGGCCGCGACCCCGGCGGAAAGCCGCGTCGGCCGGACCCTGCTGACCGTGGCGCTGGCCGCCGTCGCCGCGGTCGTCGCGGGCGTCGCCGCCATGGCCTTGGTCGGGGTGGTCGCGGGGGTGTTGATTGCGCTGACGGGCACGGCCGATTTCGCGGGCCCGGGCGGGCGCTTCGACATCACCGGCCTGCTGCTGGGAGGGGTCCGGCCGGGCCGCCCGCTGGTCAGCTACATTCTCGACCTGGCCATTGTCGGCACGATCTCGATCGCCGTCGCGCTCGCGTTCCTGGCGGTCTGCGCGCGCCGCGCGGGCCGGCCGATGGTCGCCTTCGCCACCTCGGCGCGGCGGTTCCGCTGGGGCCATGCCCTCGCGGGCCTCTGCCTGTTCCTGCCGGTGGTGGCGCTCGAGATCGGGCTGGGGAACCTGTTCAGTCACGGGGGCGACCCCGCACCGATCGTCATGCCGGGCGCGGGGGCCGTCGTGCGACTGGCCTATGGCCTGTCTGCGGTGGCCTTCCTGTGGCTGGCGGCTCTGTCGGAGGAACTCCTGTTCCGCGGCTGGCTGCTGCAGGCCACCCACGCCCTGACGCGCCGGCTGGTCGTCGTGATCGCCGTCAACGCCGTCCTGTTCGGCCTGGCGCACGGCGACCAGACGTTGGGCGGCTTCCTGATCCGCTGCGCCATGGGCGCGGCCTGGGCCTGGATGGTCATGCGTCTGGGCGGCATCGAGTTCACGGCCGGCGCGCACCTGGCCAACAACCTGGCCATCGCGCTTCTGGCCCAGCCCGTCGTCCTGGCGACCCGGGCCGACCCCATCGACATGCTCTCGGTCGTCCTGCAGGTCGGCAGCCTCGCCCTGTTGGTCCTGGGCGTCGAGGCCTGGCTGCGCCGGCGCAAGCCGGCCCCGGATGTCGCCATGGTCGCCGCGCTGCCCTAGGGCGGCGCCGGTCGGCCGCAAGGGTTCACTTCCGCTTCGGGTGGGCCTTGAAGAAGGCCCAGATCGCCTCGCTGGCGTTGTAGTCGGGGCTGGGCGGGTTGGCGCCCTCGCGTCCCGGCCGGCCGCCCGGCCAGGCGTGGCCGTTGTTCGCCACCACGTCGAAGACCACGTCGGTCCCGGCCTTGCAGCCGCTCCAGGCGGTGCGCACGGCGTGCGCCTCCTGCGTGGTCTTGGGCGCACCGCAGCCGTCGGCCTTGGCCCAGTAGTCCGCGGCCGCCATCGCCGGCGCCACGTTGCGGTCCTCGGCCGGCGCAGTCCCGCGCAGCGCCGCGCCACCCAGCGGCCCGCCGGCCGCCGGCACCATCCGGTCGTCCGCGCCCACCAGCATGAAGACCGCCACCGGCCCCTTCGGCGGCGGCTCGTCGCCGAACACCGCGCCCACCACCGGCGCGATCGCCGCGACCTTGTCCGACAGCATGCGGCCGGCCACGTGGCTCATCATCCCGCCGTTCGACATGCCGGTGACATAGACCCGCTTCGGGTCGGCCCGACCGGCCTTCACCTCCTGGTCGATGATCGCCGACAGGAACCCCACGTCGTCGACCTTCTCGCGCAGCGCATAGGCGCAGCAGTGCGCCGAGTTCCAGGTCAGCACCCGCCCGCCCGGCATCCCGCCGGTGCCGCCCGGATAGACCGCGATCAGCCCCTCGCGCTCCGCCACCGCGTCGAACTGGGTCATGTTGACCGCGTTCTCCGGATTGCCGCCGCCGCCGTGCAGCAGGATCACCAGCGGAGCCGGCTTGCCGCCCGAGAAGTCGTGCACCAGGAACCGCCGCGCGCGCCCGTCCAGCGTGATCGTCTGGTCCGACATCTTCCCTTCTGCGGCCATGGACGCGGCAGGCCACAGCCCGATCAGTGTCAGGGCGAAGATCGCCGCCCGGCTCAGCTTGGACATCGAGTCGTCCCCCTCAATACACCTGCCGGTTCTGGCCCAGCGCCTTGCTCTCCAGGCTGAAACGCGGCTCGACGGGAATCCCGTCGTCGGTCACGTGGCTGGCCACCCGCGCGCCCACCGCCGGCCCGTGCTTGAAGCCGTGCCCCGAGCCCGCGCCCACCAGCCAGACCCGCTCGTGGCCCGGCAGCCGGTCGATCAGGAAGTCGCCGTTGCAGCTGTTCTCGTACTGGCAGACCCGGGCATGGATCAGCGGCGCGTCCGCCAGCGCCGGGAACCGCCCAGCCAGATAGGCCCGCGCGCGGTCCACGCCGTCCGCCGTCACCTGCCGGGCCTGCGTCTCCGGATCGACCACCGGGCCGTGGACGTCGTGGGCGAACTTGAAGCCCTGACCCTCCAGGTCCGGCATGCCGTAGACCAGGTCGCCGGCGTTGAAGTCGGCCCAGACGGGTAGGGCCGGGGGCGCGAACCGCGTGTCGCCCGCCGGCGCGCCGAAGTGGTAGACCTCCTGTCGGGTCGGCGTGATCCGCCCGCCCAGCGCGTCCGGGAACAGCGTCGGCAGCCACGGCCCGCAGGCATAGACCAGGCTCCGCGCGGCCACCCCGTCCGCCACCTCGTAGACGTCGTTCACCCGCACCGGCGGCCCCGCCTTGGCGACCACCACCTGCAGCCCGGCGTCGGCCACCACCGCACGCACCCCGCGCCCGGCGATCAGCGCCCCGGACGCCGTCTCTACGAACCCCGCCTCGCCGTCGCGAAACGTCATCTGCGGAAACCGCGCCGCCAGCCCCGCCCGGTCGAACGCCTCGTGCGCCAGCCCGCGGTCCTGCAGCCAGGCCAGGCTCTTGCCCATGTAGTCGTCGCTCTGCGGCGAGACCCACAGCACGCCGGTCCGATGCAGGATCGGCAGGCGGCCCTGGCGGTCGGACAGCGCCGACCAAGCCGGCAGCGACGCCTCCGCCATCGCCGAATAGATCGGGTCGCCGCCATAGCTCACCCGGATGATCCGGCTCTCGCCGCCGGACGAGGCCCGCGCATGCCCCGCGCCATAGGCGTCCACCAGCACCACGCGCGCGCCGGCCGCCTGCAGCGACCACGCCGACCACGCCCCGAACACCCCCGCCCCGATCACCGCCACATCGAACATGCCGCACCATCGCCTTGACGCGCCCGGGCCGCCACCCTCTGATCGCGGGCAAACCGGGTGAGGAAGCCGCCATGAACCAGGTCGTCGCCAGCAAGATCGCCGCGGACCCGCGCATCGACCCGCGCATCAAGGCCGTGTTCGGCTGGCCGGATCGCCCGCCGGTGGGCGACATCGCCGACCGCGAGGCCCTGCTGGCCGTGTCCAACAGCCCCGAGGCGCTGGCCGGCGAGGCGGCCATGCAGATGCTGTTCGCCGCCTGCGACGCTGAGGCGAACTCCCCCTCCGCCGGCCTGACCATCCAGACCGAGACCATGGTCTCCCAGCCGGACGGAAACACCATCAAGCTGCAGGTGATCCGCCCCGACAGCCCCGGCCCGCACGCCTGCGTCTATTACATCCACGGCGGCGGCATGCAGACCATGTCCTGCTTCGACGGCATGTACCGCGGCTGGGGCAAGATCATCGCCGCCCAGGGCGTGGCGGTCGTGATGGTCGACTTCCGCAACGCGCTGCGGCCCTCGTCGGCGCCCGAAGTCCTGCCCTATCCGGCCGGCCTGAACGACTGCGTCGCGGGCCTGAAGTGGACCATCGCCAACGCCGCCAGGCTGGGCCTCGACCCGACCCGCATCACCGTCGCCGGCGAGAGCGGCGGCGGCAACCTGGCCATCGCCACCACCCTGCGCCTGCAGCGCGCCGGGGAACTGGGCCTGATCAAGGGCCTCTACGCGCTTTGCCCGTACATCGCCGGCCAGTGGCCGCTGCCGCAGAACCCGTCGTCCACCGAGAACAACGGCCTGCTGCTGGAGCTGCACAACAACCGCGGCGCCATGGCCTACGGCTGGTCCGAGTTCGAGGCCAAGAACCCGCTGGCGTGGCCGGGCTTCGCCACCGAGGCCGACGTCGCCGGCTTCCCGCCCACCGTCATCAGCGTCAACGAATGCGATCCGCTGCGCGACGAGGGCGTCGGCTTCTATCGCCTGCTGCTGCGCGCCGGCGTTCCCGCCCGTTGCCGCCAGGTGATGGGCACGGTGCACGGCACGGAGATCTTCTCGGTCGCCTGCCCCGACATCAGCCGCGACACCGCCGCCGACCTGGCCCGCTTCGCGCGGGGGTAGGAGCTGACACTCGCTCGTTCGGCGACGCGCGCCCGACCCGTCCGAGACCGCCCCGTCACCGGCCGTCGCGCCAGGCGCGCATCGCGGCGATGAAGGGGGAGTCGAACGGCGTGACGCCGAGCTCGGCGCGCACGGCGTCCACCGACAGCGGCCACAGGGGCTCCCAATCCACGCCGAGGAGGGGGCGCGTCTCCCGTCCGTGACGCCAGCCTCGGAAGATCGAGTCCAGGACCAGTTCGAGGCCCGGCGGCCGTTCGATCGCGACCTCGGACATGGCCACGCCGATGAGGAGCGACGAAAAGTGATGCCCGAACTGGCCCATCTGGAAGGCGGCGAGGGCGATCTCGTCGAGCGCGGCGGGACTGTAGCCTCCGACGATCGCCCACACGTCGTGGGCCTGCAGGATGCAGGTATTCACATAGTCGAGCGGCGTTGGCAGGTCGGCCAGGCGAAGCCGGTCGCGGTCGATGACTTCCAGGCCGCCGCGCGTAAGGATCACGCGGTAGACCGCGCCGCCCAGCGAACCGGGCGGGCTGGCGGCCAGACGCTCCAGGTCGAAGCGCGCCGGGACTCCCTGCGCAACGGCCTCCCTGACGCCCGCATAGCCCAACGTGGCTTCGGCCACCCGCGCGTTCAGCGCCGGAGGCAGGAGCCCCGCCAGGCGCGCGGTGCTCGCGGTGACGCCCAGGCGGTCCCGGGCTTCCCGGGGCGCCCGCATCAGCTCCCAGAACGCGCGCCAGAAGTCGTCCGAGGGGATGAGGGGCGGTTCGACCCGAAGCCGCGGCGGGAACACGGGGCCGAGGAGCCAGCCCGCTGCGGCGTTGTCGTAGATGTCGACCATCCGCTCGGGCGCCATGACGGGGACATGCAGCATCTTGGCGGCGAGCGCCTGTAGCCCGAGCCCCGTCACCTGCCGCCGTAGGCCCATGGCCAGGGCCCCGGCGTCCCCGCTGCCGGTAAGCGCCATGAGTTCGAACGCATGCCGTGCATCCGCCGCGATCAAACCGATTCCCCCGTCGCGGCCTCTCCGTCTTCGCGAAGGCGCCGATGCCCCTGGCCGTATTCCCCCGACCCGGTCGCGCCACGACCCCTGCGACCGCCTCCACCGAGACACAACAGCCCGACGGCTGCAACAGGCGTTGCTGAACAGCTTGTAGAGCCTGGGCCCTTTGCCGGCGTCTCGTTCGCTTCCGGCGCGAGCTCTCCGGCGCGCCTACACCCGTAGGGTAGGGCTGCGCGCCCGCGCCTTGGCGGGTTGCCCCCGCCGCCCGCCAAGCGGCCCGCCGGACGTCCGCGAGCCGAGCCTCAGGCGCCCTCCGCGCCGGCGATGGCCACGTCCTCGCGGACCGGCAGGGAGTTGTCGAACTCGTGGAAGATCTCCAGCGCCGCCTGCGCCGAGGTGATCCGGCCGCCGCCGCGGGGATAGCGGTAGGCCCAGTAGCTGGCGATATGGGAGATGCCGCCCACGCACTCCCCCAGGGTGATGAACAGGCGCGGCGCGCGCAGCAGGAAGTCGCGGAACACCGCCGGGTTGCCGTCCGCGATCAGGCCCGCGAACGCCTTGTCGTACAGCTTCAGGGTATTGAGCGCCGCCTGCTCGCAGCGGTCGATCTCGCGGATCAGCCGCTTCTTGATCCGGATCACCTCGACCTGCGTTCCGGGGTCGGTGCTCATGGTCGGCTGGATGCCCTCCAACCCCCGTTTGGCCTCGATCAGGCCCAGGCGGGTGTTGTCGAGCGACCACTTGAAATAGAGGAAGCCCTTCCAGGCGAAGATGCCCTCCCGGTAGGCGTCGCCCTCCAGCCGCAGGGTCAGCCGCAGGGGCTCCAGCCGCTCGTCCGCCTCGTCGGTGAGCATCAGCTCCACCATCTTGGTCGTCTGGTTCGCGTTGCCGCCGCCGCCGAACGCCAGGCCGATCAGCTGCCCCAGCTCGGCCTTCACGGAGGCGCGCATCCGCTCCACGTCCGCCGGCGCCAGCGCCAGGTAGCAGGGCGCCATCTCGAACCCGCGCCGCGCCAGGTGTTCGCGCACCAGGAACGGGTCCAGCGACGGGATCTGGTCCAGCGCGCGCAGCACCTCGCAGTCGCGCGCCAGGCCCTCGGCCTCCATGCCCAGGCCGCCCAGCTGTTCCTCCCAGCCCATCTGGCCCACCAGCACCGTGCGGCCGCCCAGCGCGAGGTCGGCCGCGTCGAACGGCACCACGATCTTGGTCGACAGGTACTTCACCGTGTTGAACAGCGTCCGCTCGTGGCCGCGCACGCTGTGCTTCAGGATCACGGCGGAGTTCAGGTAGGGGGTCTTGAAGAACGGCCGCGCCTTGTACTCCGGATCATCGCCGTACAGGTCCGCCAGCCGCGCCAGGTTCAGCACCCGCGCGGTCGACGCGGTGCGGCCGAGCAGGCCGAGATTGCGGTGAGTCAGTGTCGAATGCATGAGCCGTGCAGAACTCCGCGGGCAAAGACCCTGCGGCGGTATGTCTTAAATCCGAGTGAAATCATAGACTTCTAAGTCGCCTCGCCGACATGCCGCCCGCGTCGGCCAGCTTGACGGCCCCCGCCCGTCCGCGCGCCGCCGCCTGCCGCGCCGTCACCCTTGCCCTTCCGCCACGGCGAGCCTTCAGATGGGTGTAAACGGCAGAGGCGGGAGGCCCCACATGTACGATCTCACCGGCAAGGTCGCCGTCATCACCGGGGCCGCCAGCGGCATGGGCCGGGCCGCCGCGATCCTGTTCGCGCAGCAGGGCGCCCACGTCGTGCTGGCCGACCTCAACGCCAAGGGCGGCGAGGAGACCGCCGCCGAGGCGTCCGCCGCCGGCCCGAAGTGCGTCTTCCAGCGCACCGACGTGTCGCAGGAAGCCGACGTCGAGGCCCTGATCGCCCGCGCCGTCGGCGAGTTCGGCAAGCTGGACATCCTGTTCAACAACGCCGGCATCGGCGGCGCGGTCGGCCCGCTGGAGAACATCCAGGTCGACGACTGGGACCGCACCCAGGCGGTCTGCCTGCGGGGCGTCTTCCTGGGCATCAAGCACGCCATCGGCCCCATGCGGGCCAACGGCAAGGGGGCCATCGTCTCCACGGCCTCCACCGCCGGCATCGACGGCTATTCCGGCCTGCACGCCTACTGCGCGGCCAAGGCGGGCGTCGTGAACCTGACCCGCTCGGCCGCCCTGCAGCTCGCCTGCGACTTCATCCGCGTGAACTGCATCGCGCCCGGCGGCGTCTCCACGCCCATCGTCTGGAACGGCACAGGCAACAAGGAGGCCGTCGAGGGGTTCCTGGTCAACGCCCAGCCGCTGCCGCAGATCGGCCAGCCGATCGACATCGCCAACGCCGCCCTGTTCCTCGCCAGCGACGCGGCCCAGTTCATCACCGGCCACACCCTGGTGGTCGACGGCGGCGCCACGGCCGGCGCGCTCAACACCGCCCCCAAGCGCGGCGCCCAGCCCACCGGCTACGGCGCCCAGCGCACCTTCGCCGGGCCCAGCTACGAGCTGGGCTGATCACCTGTCTGCGCCGCGAAGCGGCGTCGTCCGATTGAACCGCAGAGGTCGCAGA
>CBHTUE010000147.1:0-12391 GCA_966096115.1 uncultured Phenylobacterium sp. | reverse complement strand
CGAGTTCGGCCAGTCCAGCCCGATGGACAGGCCCCGCGGCGGAGCCGGCGGCCGCTAGTGCCGGAGCTGCCCGTCCTGCATCTGCCGGATCGAGGCCGCGAAGGGTGAGGCGAAGGCCGTGACGCCCAGCTGCGCACGCACCTGATCGACCGGCAGATGCCAGAGGCCATCCCAGTCGACGCCGAGCAGCAGCGGCGTCTCACGGCCGTGCGCCCAGCCCTTGAACATGGAATCCAGCATCAGCTCCTGGTTCCGCGGACGGTCCAGGCTGACGACGGTCAGGGTGACGGCGGTGGCCAGGGCCGAATAGTGGTGGCTGACCTGGGCCATCAGGAAGCCGCCCAGGGCGATCTCGTCGAGCCAGGCGGCCGTGTAGCCGCCGACCAGCCCCCACAGGGTCATCGACTGGATGACCTGTATGTTGATGTTGTCCAGGGGCGGCTGCATGTGCCGCAGGAGGGGCACGAGGCTGCGTCCGAACGGCGAGACGAGACCACCGGGGCGCGTCATCTCCTGGCGGAGCGCATAGCCCAGCGAGGCGGGCGAGAGCCCGGCAAGCGCGTCCAGGTCGTAGGGGCGCGGAATGCCGCGGGCCGCCGCCTCGGCGATGCCCGCGTGCTCCAGCGCAGCCGCCGCCATGCGGGCGCTGATCCGCGGATCCATCTCGCCCGCGAGGCTCAAGGTCCGTTCGGCGAAGACCTTGTGGCGCGCGCCGGCCGGCAGGGTCACCAGATCCCAGAAGGCTGTCCAGAACGCCGGCGAGATCGGCAGCGGCTCGTCGGTGCGCAGCCGCGGCGGGAACACCGGGCCCGACAGCCAGCCGGCCGCGGCGTTGTCATAGATGTCGACGATGCGCTCCGGCGCGGCGGCCGCGACGTGCACCGCCTTCGCGGCGATGGCGCGCAGGCCCAGGCTGGTCACCTCGCGCCGCAGGCCCATTGCCAGCGCGCCGGCGTCGCCGTTGCCGGAGTTGGCCATGTCCTCGAAGGCGGCCCGTGTCCTGTTGGCGATCACAGCCATGGGCGCCCCTGGCAGCGCATGACGGCGATTCCCCCCTGTAGCTCGATCCCGGCCACCATAATTCCCAATATCCAGAATAATGGAATCAAAACCTGCTGTTCTCGGCCCGCGACCAAGCGCCGACGCCCTGCGCAGGCCTCGGTCGCGGGTTTTTCACACACCTGTCAAATCTCATTCAGCTTGACTGTATCGGCGCGAAATCTCGTGCTACGAGCGATCCAACGCGCGCGGCGGGGGCCGCAGACGCGAAAGGCCTCGGGGGTTGCATGAGCCAGGCGAGACGGGCTGCGACGGCGCGCAGGCCTCGGATAGCGACGTCCGAACCCGAACGGATGCCGCAACCGGACCTGCCGCCTGAGTTGGCCGAACGCCTGGTCGTGGTGGACGCCGTCGACGGCGCATGGCGCGTGCGCGCGGCGCACATGGAGCCGCTGCGGTTCCGCAGTCCGGCCGAGGCCGAAAAGGCCGGCCACCGCGTGGCCCAGACCCTCATCCGGCTGGGCCTGGATGCCCGGGTCGAGACCTATGACGCCGCCGGCGCCCTGACCGACACGAAGCCCTATGCGGCCCGCAGCGGCGGCCCCGGCCCGGCGCCGCGGCGCCAGCTAAACAGCTAGGACGAATCCCCGGTCGGCCGCCCTGCCGGGTTCGCGCCCTTCCGTCCGATGGAGGATGGGAAGTTCTGGCAGCGCCGCTGAATTTGTGGATCGACGCCGGCCGGACCCAACCCCTTGCGCCCGCCACAGGCCAACTCTACCATTCCGAGCAGCGTACACTCGTCAGGTGAGTCCCAAGTGGAAGAGTTCGAAGGGCACGTCCTCATCATCGAGGATGAGCCGGTCATCGCCCTCGAGCTTGAGATTCTCCTGGGCGACTTGGGGTACCGCAGCTTCGACATCGCCGACTGTCCGCAGGACGCACTTGCCTGCGCCAAGGCGCACCGGCCCGAACTGATCACCGCCGACTACCGCATTCTGTCCGGCACCGGGGTCGAGGCCGTCGAGCTGATCACCGCCGCCGTCGGGCGGATCCCGGTGGTCTATGTGACCGGCAATCCCGACCTGCTGCCCGCCGGGGTGGACAACGCGGTGGTCGACAAGCCGATCTCGCCCACCGCCCTGGCGGCGGCGTGCGTGCGCGCCCGGCGGCGCGGCGAACTGGACGGCTAGGTCCGCCGGCGGTCCCTTGCGGCGGCGGAAGCTCCGCCGCATCCTCCGCCCAGGCGGCCCGGGGAGTAGCAGCATGGTGAGATCGATCGCGGCCCTGGCCGTGGCTTTGGCGATTCCGGCGGCGGCCCCTGCCTGGGCCCAGGCGCTCAGCCCCTACGCCTCGGCCGGCGAGCAGCAGGCGGCGATGACTGACGGGCGGGTCACCTCCGAACAGCTGGTGCAGGCCTACCTCCAGCGCATCGACCGGATCGACAAGTCCGGGCCCAAGCTGAACGCGGTGATCGCGGTCAACCGCCATGCCCTGGCCGACGCGCGCAAGCTGGACGCCGAGCGGCGGGCCGGCCACGTGCGCGGGCCGCTGCACGGCGTGCCGATCCTGCTGAAGGACAACATCGAGTCCGCGGACGGCGCGCCCACCACCGCCGGCTCCCTGGCGCTGATCGCCAACGTCGCGACACAGGACGCGCCGCTGGTCAGGCGCCTGACCGACGCCGGGGCGGTGATCCTGGGCAAGGCCAACCTCAGCGAATGGGCCAATTTCCGCTCCACCAAGTCGATCAGCGGCTGGAGCGGCGTGGGCGGGCTGGTGCGCAATCCGTACGGCCTGGACCGCACGGCCTGCGGCTCGTCGGCGGGCTCCGGGGCGGCGGTGGCGGCGGGCCTGGCGGCCTTCGCGATCGGCACCGAGACCGACGGCTCGGTCACCTGCCCGGCGGCGATCAACGGCATCGTCGGGCTGAAACCGACGGTGGGCCTGGTCTCGCGCAGCCGCATCGTGCCGATCTCACCCGAGCAGGACACCGCCGGGCCGATGACCCGCACCGTGGCCGACGCCGCCGCCCTGCTGACCGTCATGGCCGGGTCCGATCCGGCCGACCCCGCCACCAAGGACGCCGACGCGCGCAAGTCCAACTACCTGGCCGCCCTGAACCGCAGCGCGCTGAAGGGCGCGCGCATCGGGGTCTGGACGCCGAACAAGGGCCGCTCGCCCGAAGCGGACGCGGTCTTCGAGGACGCCCTGAAGGTGCTGCGCGCCCAGGGCGCCGTCCTGGTCGAGGTAAAGGGTCCGGACGAAGCTACACGCGGCAAGATCAGCGTGCTCGAAGGCGACTGCCTGCGCACCGAGTTCAAGGCCGCGATCAACGCCTACCTGGCGACCACGCCGGCGGCGGTGAAGAGCCGGACGCTGGACGACCTGATCGCTTTCGACAAGGCCGAGGCGCGCGAGATGCCGCTGTTCGCGCAGGAGATCTTCGAGGACGCCGCCAAGAAGCCGGCCATCACCGATCCCGGCTACCTGGCCAAGCGCAACGAGGCCCGCACCCTGGCCCGCGCGGCGCTGGACAAGATGCTGGCCGACGACCAGTTGGACGCCCTGGTCGTCACCGGCAACGGCCCGGCCGCGATCGTCGACCCGGTGAGCGGAACCCGGTTCTTCGGGCCGTCCGCCGGGCTGCCGGCGGTGTCGGGCTATCCGCACCTGGTCGTGCCGGCCGGCTACGTGTCCGGCCTGCCGATGGCGATCAGCTTCTTCGGCCCGGCGTGGAGTGAGGCGAAGCTGCTGGGCCTGGGCTTCGCCTACGAACAGGCGACCAAGGCGCGGCGCGAGCCGGAGTTCCTGCCCAGCGTCGCCGCCCGCCCGGAGATCGCCCAGGCCTACGACCCGCGGTAACCCCTCCTCTCCCCCAAGCGCCACAGGCGCGAAGAGAGGGAGAGGCTAGGGAGAGGGCCGGCTGGGCCGGCCGACTGGCGAGGGCGGTAAGGCGAGGGCCCGCTGACGGAGGGACCTTGATCTGCCATCCGGCACGGCGCGCTCTCACGAGCCGGCCCTCTCCCTACCCTCTCCGCTTCGCGGGGGGAGAGGAGTGGTTCTTACGACCCGCGGTAGGGCGTCCAGTCGATCGGCGCGACCTTGGGGATCATCGCCAGCCAGCCCACGACCCCCAGCGCCGAGACCGCGGCGGCCAGGGCGAAGGCGGCGCCGAAGCCGCCGTAGTGGTCGACCAGCAGGCCAGTGACCACCGGGCCGACGATGCCGGCGATGTTGCCGAGCCCGTTCTGGAACCCGACCCATTTGCCGCTCGCGTGCGGCCCGGCCAGGGTCTGGCCGATCGAGTAGATGGTGCAGGCGCCGAAGCCGAAGCCCCAGCCGGCGCAGAACAGGCCGATGAGCGAGATGCGCGCGTCGCCCAGCACGCTGGCCAGCAGGCTGACGGCCACCAGGATGAGGCCGGTCGACGCCCAGGCCTTGCGCACCAGCCCCACCGGCGCGCCGCGGGCGATCACCCGGTCGGCCAGCCAGCCCATGCTGAACGAGCTGGCGGCGTAGGTCAGGTAGATCATCCCGCCGGTCTCGGCCATCTCGGCCATGCTGAAGCCGCGGGTCTTCACCAGGTGGACCGGCAACCAGGTGATGACGAAGTAGAAGCCGTAGTTGTTGGCGAAGTGGCCCAGGCCCGCGCCCCACATCTCGCGGCGCCGGGCCAGCGTGAGATAGGTGGGCGCCATCTGGTCGGCGGTGGGCGCCGTGGCGACCGGCGCCCCGCGGGCCGCCAGGCCCCAGGGGATCAGCCAGAGCAGCGAGGCCGCGCCGAACAGCAGGAAGGTCGGCCGCCAGCCGTATTGCGCCATCAGCAGGCCGCCGACGAAGGTGCCGAACGCCGGGCCCAGCGCCGTGCCCGCGCCCACCAGCCCGTTGGCGGCGCCGCGGCGATCCTCCGGCAGGTTGCCGCCGATGATATGGGAGGCGCAGGGGAACACCGCCGTCTCGCCCAGCCCCAGCAGGATCCTGAGCGCGATCAGCGCCGCGAACCCGGAGACCAGGCCGGAGCCCATCGTCGCCAACGACCAGATCGCGACACCTACCGCCAGCGTGCGGTAAGGGTTGACCCGCTCGGCCATCCAGCCCGCCAGCCACTGGCCGGGCGTGTAGCTCCAGAAGAACGCCGAGACGATCAGGCCGAACTGGGCCGCTGATAGGTGCAGTTCGTCCTTGATCAGCGGCCCGGCGGTAGCGAGGTTGCCGCGGTCCACGTAATTGATGAACACGGCGAGCGCGAGCAGCGGCACAATCGCCACGCCGACTCCCAGGCGCGGCCGTGCGCCGGCGGCGATGGCGGTCATGATCCCTCCCCCGAGGCGTCCGCCAAGAACGGCGGTTTTCTGCACGATGGCGCCTCGCGCCCATCCGCGCCAGCCCGCGTCCTCGGCTCTGGCTAAGGCGCGCATCCGAGCCCTATGCTCGGCCGGTATCGGGCCTTCGGGGGATCGCTGAATGACCACGACCGCGCCGTTGTCGGCGGCCGAACGCTCGCGGCTGATGATCTACGCCGGCGTGCTGCTGACCCTGGTGCAGTTCGCGGTGCCCTATGAGGGGCTGATCGGCCTGCCGGTGCTGTTCTTCCTGAAGAACCGCCTGCACCTGTCGGCCCACGGCGTGGCGACCTTCAACCTGATCGCCTCGATCCCGCTGTTCGTCGGCTTCGCGTTCGGCTTCCTGCGCGACACCTGGAGTCCGTTCGGCAAGGGCGACCGCGCCCACCTGGTGGTGTTCGGCCTGGCGACGGCGGCGTCCTACGGCGTGATGATCGCCTTCCAGCCGACCTATGCGGTGCTGCTGCTGGGCGTGCTGGCCGGGACCACCACCATTCAGATGGTCTCCAGCGCCGGACGCGGCGCCAGCGCTGCGATCGGCCAGGAAGAGGCGGTCACCGGCCAGGCCAGCGTGGCCGGCAACCTGGCCTACGCCATCCCCGGTCTGGTCGCCTATTTCGCCGGCGGGGCGCTCAGCGGCTACCTGGAGAGCCGCGACGCTGTGGCGGCCTCACGCACGCTCTTCGCCGTGGGCGGCGGGCTGATGGTGATCGTCGCCGTCATGGGAGCGTTCGGGCCGGGCCGGCTGTTCGACCATCACCACGCCCAGGCCCGCGAGCACAGCATGGCCGCCGACTTCGCGCGGCTGTTCCGCCACAAGCCGCTGTACCCGATTATGGGCATCCAGCTCCTGTGGCAGTTCTCCCCCGCGATCGGCGCGGTGCTGCCGTTCCATCTGGCCAACGACCTGCACGCCACCGACGGCCAGGTCGGCGCCTGGTACGGGATCTTCTTCGGCTCGTTCATCCCGATCTATCTGATCTACGCCTGGATCTGCCGCCGGGTGCGCCTGAACACGCTGCTGTGGATCGGCACCGCCCTGGCGGTCGTCCAGATGACCCCCCTGCTGATCGCCACGACGCCCACCCAGGCGCTGATCGCCGCCTGCGCCATGGGTCTGATCGGCGGCCTGGGCCAGGCCGCCTACACCGACCTCGCCATCCGCGCCTGCCCGCCCGGACTGCAGGGCTCGATGATCATGATGTTCATCGCGATGTACTATGTCTCGCTGCGGTTCGGCGACGTCCTGGGCGCCTACCTGTTCGACCAGCAGGGCGGCTACCACACCGCGCTGTACGCCAGCATGGCGGTCTACGCGATGATCCTGCCCATGCTGCTGCTGGTGCCTCGCCGGCTGACCAACACCTACGAGGGCGAGGCCGTCCCCGTCTGACTCGACGCCGCGCAACCATGGCCGTCGTCGCGGGTTGATCCCGCTCAAGGCCCAGCTGTCCGGAGAGCGTCATGAGAATCGACCAGATTGCACGGTCGGAACGTCGCGGCCTTGAAAGCGCCGCCGTGAGCCCTGACATCCCGCTAAGGCCGACCTGACGGCCACGTTCCAACTGACCGCCCCCTTGGCCGAGAGGCCGAAGCCTCAGCGAACGGAGACCGGGCCTCACGTGTTCGACGCGACCCAAGACAACACCATCCGGCTGGGCGCCCCCGCGGCCGCCGCCCTGGCCGCGCCGGCGGGCGACAACTACCACCTGATCGACACCACCATGATGTGGGCGCCCAAGTCGGGGGGCGTGAAGCGCTACCTGACCGCCAAGCGCGCCTGGCTGGAGACCCATCGCCCCGGCGTGCGCCACACCCTGGTCGTGCCCGGCGCCCGCACCCGCGTCGACGGCGACGGCCTGGTCAGCGTCTCGGCCGCGCGCCTGCCGTTCGGAAACGGCTATCGCATGCCCGCCAGTCTGACGAAGTGGGAGACGGTGCTGACCATGCTGCGGCCCGACGTGATCGAGGCCGGCGACATCTTCGTGCCGGGCCACGCGGCGCTCGCCACCGGCGAGGCCCTGGGGGTCCCGGTGGTCGGGTTCTGCCACACCGACGCGGCCGCGCTCGCGGCGCTCCACTTCGGTGAATGGGCGCAGGCGCCGGCCTTCAGCCTCTGGACCCAGGCCTTCCAGCGCTTCGACCACGTCGTCGTCCCCAGCCGCCACATGGCCGCGCGCCTGACCGACGCCGGCGTGCAGCGCTTGTCGATCCAGCAGTTGGGCGTGGACACCCAGGTGTTCCGCCCCGATCGCGGCGACCGGGCCAGGCTGATCCGCAAGCTGGGCGTGCCGCCCGAGACCCGCCTGCTGGTCTTCGCCGGCCGCCCGGCGCGGGAGAAGAACATCGAGTCGATGGTCGCCGCGGTCGAATGGCTGGGCGCGCCCTACCGACTGCTGCTGGTCGGCGCCGGCCGCGACGTCGCCTGGTCGCCGCACGTCATCAGCCTGGACTTCGAGCGCGACCCCGTGCGGCTGGCCACCCTGCTCGCGTCCTGCGACGCGGCCCTGCACGCCAACGAGAACGAGATCTTCGGCCTGTTCGTCCTGGAGGCCATGGCCGCAGGCCTGCCGGTGGTCGGATCGCGCCGCGGCGGCGTCGGCGAGCTCATCGACACCGCAGTCGGTCAGCCCGCCGAAAACGTGGAGCCCGGCGGCCTGGCCGAGGCGATCGAGGCGCTGTTCGCCCGCGACGTCCGCGCCATCGGCCGCGCCGCGCGCCGCCGCGCCGAGACGCGGCACGGCTGGGACGCCACCTTCGAGGCCCTGACCGGCCTCTACGGCCAGCTGATCGCCGGCCGCCAGCCCATGGCGGCGTAGGCGCGCCGACCGCCGAACCGGCTGGACTGACGCCGCGTCGGGCCCACCACCATCGCGCCAAGGCGATGGAGTTCCCCGATGACCGACCTGTTCGACCCCTGCGAATTCAACGGCCTGAGGCTGCAGAACCGGATCGCGCTGTCTCCCCTGACGCGCACCCGGTCGAACGACGCCGGCGAGGCCGGGCCATTGCAGGCGCAGTACTACGCCCAGCGCGCGTCGGCGGGTCTGCTGATCACCGAGGCCACGCCGGTGACGCCCGGCGGGCGGGGCGGGCCCAACATCCCCGGCCTGTGGAACGACGACCAGGTCGCCGGATGGCGGCAGGTGACCGACGCGGTGCATGCCAAGGGCGGAACGATCTTCTGCCAGCTCTGGCACGCAGGTCGCCTCAGCCACTCGTCGCTGAACGGCGGCGAGCCGCCGGTGGCGCCGTCGGCCATGCGCCAGCCCGGCCAGTTCTTCTCCGCCGCGGGCCTCGTGCCCTATGACGAGGCCCGGGCGCTGCGCATCGACGAGATGCCGCAGATCGTCGAGCTGTTCCGCGCCGCGGCCCAGCGCGCCAAGGCGGCGGGGTTCGACGGGGTCGAGCTGCACGCCGCGCACAGCTACCTGATCGACGCCTTCCTGCGCGACATGACCAACAAGCGCACCGACGCCTACGGCGGCTCGATCGAAAACCGCGCGCGCCTGCTGGTGGAGATCCTGACCGCGATCATCGGCGTCTGGGGCCCCGAACGCACGGCGGTGCGGCTGGCGCCCATCGGCCACGCCTACCAGGCCTGGGACTCCGATCCCGAGCCGCTGTTCACCTATGTGGTCGAGCGGCTGAACGACCTCAAAGTGGGCTGGCTCGACATGGTGGAAGGCGACACGGGCATTTCCCGCACCGCCGAGCCCAGCTTCGACCTGCAAAAGCTCCGCCGTCTGTTCAACGGCTGCCTGATCGCCAACAACATGTACGACCGGGACCTGGCCATCGCCGCGCGGGCGGCCGACACCGCCGACATGATCGCCTTCGGGCGGCCCTTCATCGGCAATCCCGACCTGGTCGAGCGCCTGCGCCGCAACGCCCCGCTCACCGTCGCCGACCCGCGCGGCTACTACGGCGGCGGCGCGCGGGGTTACACGGACTTCCCGACCCTGGAGGAAGAGGCGGCTGCGAGCTAGTCGACCCCGCGCCGTTGACTCCCGCTGGCGCGCCGTGCGCTGCTCAACCGTCGGCTGTCGGAGCGGCAGGGGGAAGGCCGCCCGGCGCCATGGGGAATCCGCGCCATGACCGAGTTCATGATCACGACGCGCCGGGCCAACGACGACGCCGCGGTCGGCCCGCCGCGCTACGTGACGTTCGACACGGCCGCCGGGCCCGAGCAGGATCTCGGGACCGATCCGCGCCTGTGGCTCGCGCAACTCCTCGCGACGTTCCCCCAGAACGGCAATAGCCCGGACGGAACCGGCCTCGTGCGGGTCGGCGACATCCTGTTCCTGGTCCACGGCTTCAACGTCACCCACGCCCAGGCCAAGGCGCTGCACATGCAGTGCGCGGTCGGCCTCGCCCAGGCGGGCTGGACCGGGCAGCTGATCAGCTACGACTGGCCCTCCGACGGGCTGGTGTTCGCCTACCTGCCCGACCGGGCCCACGCCCGCGCCGCCGCCAGCGCCCTGGTGACCGGCGGCATCCGCGTGCTGGAACAGGCCCAGCAGGCCGACTGCCAGATCGACGTCCACGTCCTGGCCCATTCCATGGGCGCGTTCGTGGTGCAGCAGGCCTTCACCTGGGCCTACCAGGACGTGCCGCCCGACTGGAAGATCGGCCAGTTGCTGATGGCCGCCGCCGACGTCGACGCGACCGTGTTCTCCGCGGGGCATGTCAGCGCCCAGATGTTCGCCAAGCACGCAGGCCGTCTGACCGCCTACTGCAGCGGCTATGACAAGGCCCTGATGGTCTCCAACGCCAAGCGCCTGGACCTGGCGCCGCGGATGGGCAGGGTCGGGCTGCCCGACGACACGCCGGCGATGATGTGCGAGGTCGACTGCACCGTCTATTTCGACGCCGCCTTCCCGGACCTCGAGGACCAGCTCAGTCCGGTCACGACGCACTGCTTCTACCTGGATCAGCCGGAGTTCTGGCGCGACGCGACCCTGACCCTGGCCGGCGGCATCGACCGCAACCTCTTCCCAACCCGCGATGCGACCGGCGTGGCTGACCGCTTCATCCTGAAGCCGCAGGGCGCGGAGCCGGCGGCCTTCACCCGCGCGCTGAACCGCGCGGCCGCCAGCCCGTCGAGCCGGACCCCCGGCGCGTAGGTCAGCGCCCCGTCGGCAAGTCCTTGAACGCCACGTCCTTGTCCACCCGGATGTCGCCGGGCAGGCCCAGGACGCGCTCGGCGATGATGTTCTTCAGGATCTCATCGGTGCCGCCGGCGATCCGCAGGCCGGGCGCGCTCATCAGCGAGGCGTGGAAGGCTCCGTTCAGCGGGGCCAGGGCCGGGTCGTTGATGATGCCGTACTGATCCAGCAACTCGACGGCCGCGTTGCCCAGGTCCTGCATCTGCAAGGCCGCCACGACCTTGCCGATCGAGCTTTCCGGCCCCGGCGTCTGGCCGCGGCTGAGCGCGGTCATGGTGCGGTTGCGGGTATGACGCAGGCCCTCGGTCTGGACGTACCAATCGGCCAGCTTCTCGCGCACCACCTGGTCCTTCAGCACCGGCGCACCGTCCAGCCCGGTGATGTTGCGGGTCGCCTCCAGGAATTCGGCCCAGCCGGTCCCGGACGGGCCGCCGACGGCCAGGCGTTCGTTCATCAGGGTGACGAGGCTGACCTTCCACCCGTCGCCCACCGGCCCCAGCCGCTGGCTGTCCGGCACGCGCACGCCGGTGAAGAAGACCTCGTTGAAGCCGGAACCGCCCGACATCTGGTGGATCGGCCGCACCTCGATGCCGGGATCGCTCATATCGACCCAGAACATCGTCAGGCCCTTGTGCTTGGGCACGTCGGGGTCGGTCCGCACGACGACGATGCCGAAGTTCGAGAACTGCGCCCCCGTCGTCCACACCTTCTGGCCGTCGATGATCCAGTCGCCGGAACCGTCGGGCGCGCGCACGGCCTTGGTCCGCGCCGCCGCCACGTCCGAACCGCCGGAGGGTTCGGAGAACAGCTGGCACCAGATCTCCTCGCCGCGCAGGGCCGGGCCCACGAACCGCGTCTTGGTCTCGGCGTCGGCGAAGGCCATCACGGTCGGCACGCACATGCCCAGGCCGATGGTGAAGGGGTTCGGCGGGATGGGATACTTCCCCTCCTCCGAGTTGAAGATCACCTGCTGGATGGGCGTCCCGCCCTGCCCGCCCCACTCCTTGGGCCAGGTGATCTGGGCGTAGCCGGCGGCGGCCTTCTTGGCCTGCCAGGCCTTGGAGGCGGCCATGGTGTCCTTGGTCCCGCCCTCCAGGTCGTCCCCGCCAAGGCTCTGGCGAGGCGCATTGGCCTCCAGCCAGGCGCGGACGCTGGCGCGGTAGGCGGCTTCTTCGGGGCTGTCGTTGAAGTCCATGTGCGTCGCTCCTTAGGCCGCGTTACGACGTTCGAGGTGGCTGACCAGCCGTTCCTTCCAGACCCGCGGCGCGCCGGCCACCAGGCTGAGCTGCCGCGAGCGGCGGTAGAACAGGTGGGCGTCGACCTCCCAGGTGAAGCCGATGCCGCCGTGGGTCTGGATGTTTTCCTTGGACGCGAACCAGAAGGCCTCGCTGGCCGCGATGCGCGCGGCGCTGGCGGCGATCGGCAGCTCCGGGGCGTTGGTGTTGAGCGCCCAGGCCCCGTAGTAGGCGTTGGAGCGGGCCAACTCGTTCTTGACGTAGATGTCGGCCAGCTTGTGCTTGATCGCCTGGTAGGAGGCGATGACGCGGCCGAAGGCATAGCGCTCCAGCGCATAGGCCTTGGCCATCTCCAGGCAGCGATCGGCGCCGCCGGTCTGCTCGAAGGCCAGCAGCACGGCAGCGCGGTCGGTGACCTGCTCCAGCAGCGCGAAGCCCTCGCCCGCGGCGCCGAGCCGCTCGGCCGTGGCGCCGGAGAACGTCAGCTTCGCCGCATCGCGGGTCGGATCGAGGGTCTGTAGCGGCTCACGCTTAACCCCCGCGCTCAGGTCCACCAGGAACAGGCCCGGCTGACCGTTCTCCTTGGCTACGACCAGGGCGTGGGTGGCGATGTCGCCGTCGGTGACCGGCAGCTTGGTCCCGCTGA
>CBHTUE010000146.1:0-12427 GCA_966096115.1 uncultured Phenylobacterium sp. | reverse complement strand
TCGAGGGTGGGGCGGCGGGGCGGCGTCAGGCGGACGGCCTCGTCCTTGCCGGAGGCGCGGACGTTGGTCAGCTGCTTGGCCTTCATCGGGTTGACGTCGAGATCGTCGGACCGCGAGTTCTCGCCGATGATCATGCCCTGGTAGGTCTTCTCGCCGGCGCCCACGAACATGAAGCCGCGGTCCTCCAGGTTCCACAGGGCGAAAGCCGCCGTCTCGCCGTCGCCGTTGGAGACCAGCACGCCCTTGCGGCCGGCGTCGATGGGGCCCTTGTAGGGCTCGTAGTGGCTGAACACACGGTTCAGCACGCCCGAGCCGCGGGTGTCGGTCAGGAACTCGCCCTGATAGCCGATCAGCGAGCGCGAGGGGCTCATCAGCGAAATGCGCGTCTTGCCGGCGCCTGAGGGGGCCATGTCCTTCAGCTCGGCCTTTCGCGCGCTGAGCTTCTCGATGACGATGCCGGTGAACTCGTCGTCCACGTCGATCATCACGTCCTCGACCGGCTCCATCCGCTCTCCGGTCTCGGGGTCCTCCTGGAACACCACGCGGGGGCGGCTGATGGAGACCTCGAAGCCTTCGCGGCGCATGCTCTCGATCAGCACGCCCAGCTGCAGCTCGCCGCGGCCGGCGACTTCGTAGGCGTCGCGTTCGGCGCTTTCGGTGACGCGGATGGCGACGTTCGACTCGGCTTCCTTCAGCAGGCGCGCGGCGATGACGCGGCTCTGCACCTTGTCGCCTTCACGGCCGGCCAGCGGGCTGTCGTTGACGCTGACGGTCATGGAGATGGTCGGCGGGTCGATCGGCTGGGCCGGCAGGGCCTCGGTGACCTCCATGGCGCAGAGGGTGTCGGCCACGGTGGCTTTCGACAGGCCCGCGATGGCGACGATGTCGCCGGCCTCGGCGTCGTCGATCGGCTGGCGCTTCAGGCCGCGGAAGGCCAGCACCTTGGTGATGCGGCCGCGCTCGATCTCCTTGCCGTCCAGGCTCAGCGCATGGATCGCCATGCCGGGCACGGCCTTGCCGGACTGGATGCGGCCGGTCAGCAGGCGGCCCAGGAAGGGGTCGTTCTCGATCAGCACCGAGAGGATCTGGAAGGGCTTGTCCTTGTTGGCGACCACGGCCGGCTCCGGCACGTGGCGCACGATCAGGTCGAACAGCGGGGCCAGGTTGTCGTTCGGCTTCGCCATGTCCAGCGTGGCCCAGCCGTTCTTGCCGCTGGCGTAGATGTGCGGGAAGTCCAGCTGCTCGTCCGTGGCGCCCATGGCGGCGAACAGGTCGAAGACGTCGTTCAGGATGCGGTCGGGATCGGCGTGCGGCCGGTCGACCTTGTTGAGGCAGAGGATGGGACGCAGGCCCATCTTCAGCGCCTTGCCCAGCACGAACTTGGTCTGGGGCATGACGCCCTCTTCGGCGTCCACTAGGATCACGCAGCCGTCCACCATGCCCAGGATCCGCTCGACCTCGCCGCCGAAGTCGGCGTGGCCGGGGGTGTCGATGATGTTGATCCGGGTCTCGCCCGCCTCGCCGTGCCACAGCACCGAGGTGCACTTGGCCAGGATGGTGATGCCGCGCTCGCGCTCCTGGTCGTTGGAGTCCATGGCGCGTTCGGCGTGCGCCTCGTTGGCTCGGAAGACGCCGGACTGGGCGAGCAGCTGGTCCACCAGCGTGGTCTTGCCGTGGTCGACGTGGGCGATGATGGCGATGTTACGGAGCGACATGAAGAATCTCGGGTGCGGACGGGCGGGCGCCGAAGGGCGCGCGCTTGTAAGGGAACCTGCGCGCAACCGCCAGTGCGTTGTGCGCCGCACCTAACGCTGCGGAAGCTTGGCATAACGCGATATGCTGATTTCGTTGATAATTCAGTACGTCCGCAACGGCGGCCTGTAAAACTTTGTCGCGGAGGATTGCGCGGTGCTGCGTCGCACACTAGCTTGAGAACATCGGACGTCGCTGACGTCCCTGCCCTGCGGGGCGTTTCCTCCCAATTAAACTGCCGCGCCCGATGGCGCGGCTTTTTTTTGGCCGGCGCTCCGACCTCCCTTAATGGGGAGGGACAGACGGCGAAGCCGTCAGGGTGGGGAAGTGCGGCCGGGAACGCTGCGCCGCAGATGGCCCGCCAGACAACTTCCAGACTCCTCGCTCCAGCCCACACTTCCCCATCCTGCTCGCCTCCGGCGAGCTGTCCCTCCCCAAATAAGGGAGGGAAGGCGCGTGTTGACTCATTTAGCTTGATTGCTAAATGATGACGCATGGACGCCGCCGACGCCCCAGTCCCGGACGCCTATGAGGCGATCTTCGCCGCCCTGGCGCATCCGGCGCGGCGGCGGATCCTGATCACGCTCAACTTCGAGGGCGGCGAGATGACCGCGGGAAAGATCGCGGCGCTGTTCGGACACGCCTGGCCGACGACGACGCGGCACCTGCAGGTGTTGACGCAGGCCGGGGCGATCAGCGTGGCCCGCGAGGGGCGCACCCGGGTCTATCGGCTGAACGCCAAACGGCTGGCGCTGGCCCGCGAGTGGCTGGGCTGGTTCGAGCGCGACCCGGTGACGGCGCGCGCGAAAGGCGAGGACGGAGAGGACGCGGACGATGCGGCTGTTCAGGCTCAACATCGAGGTCAGGGACTTGCATGAGGCGGCGGCGTTCTACGGAACCCTGCTGGGCCAGGAGGCGCGGCTGCAGGCCGGCGCGCGGTGCTACCTGACGGCGGGCGAGGTGACCCTGCAGGTGGTGCAGGTGGCGGAGCCGCAACTGCTGCCTAAGGCGCTCTATTTCGTGGTGGACGACCTGGTCGCCGTGCATGCCCGGGCCCGCGAACTGGGCTGCCTGTCAGACGAGATGGTGCACGGGACGCCGGCGGGCGAGCCGACCGTGCGGCCGTGGGGCGAGAACTCGTTCTACGCCGACGACCCGAGCGGCAATCCGCTGTGCTTCGTGGAGGCCGGGACAATCTACGCCGGGTGAGGCCCTGAGCGGGCGGGGGCCCTACCAGTCGTCGGGCCGCGTCATCCGTGGCGACCATCCGGGGTCGTGGCCGGGGCGGGGGGTGAAGGTGTCGCTCTTGCGGCTGTGCCAGATGTGGTTGCCGCCCGACTGGTCGACAAACTGGAAATAAAGAGTCCGCTGGTGCTGCAGCAGCAGGTCCGCCAGCCAGCGCCACTCCAGGCCGGTGGCGTGCGGACCCGGCGGCGGCAGGCCGCGCGTCTCATAGATCGAGGCCACCACCCGGTCGGCGCCGAACACCGAACGGCCCGGGTGATGCGGCACCGGGTCCTCGGCGCGGACGTAGTGGGTGATGAAGGACGCGGCCCGGGGTGAGACGGTCAGGTTGCGGGCCGCCGCCAGGCTCTCGGCGGCATGGGCGAACCCGGCCGAGGCGACGCCGACGACGCGCACCGGAGGGCAGGTCCGGCCCCGGCTGGCGAACAGCGCCTCCGCCAGCGCGCCCTGCGCGTCGGCCAGGGCGCCGCCCAGCGAGTGACCGCAGATCAGGATCTGGCCCACCGCGCCGCCGCCGACCTTGTCGAAGGCGTCGCCCAGCAGGTCCAGAGCGTCGTCCATCTGCGGCCCCGGGCTGCGGAACAGGACCGCGCCCACGTTCGCCATCCAGTCGGGCAGCGAGCTGAACCCTTCGGTGCCGCGGTTGACGATCACCAGGGTGCGGCTGGCGGGATGGTGCAAGGCCAGGCCGTCGTAGCCGCCCGCGGTGCTCACCCGCATCACCTCGTCCCAGCCCGGCCCGAAGGTCGTGGTGATCCGGCCGGTCTTGAAATCCTTGTAGAACGAGCCGGCCAGGGCGACGGCGGTGCGGTCGTCCAGGATGGGTGCGGTGGCGGCCGCGTCGACGCAGGCCTGCAGCTCGGTCTGGAACGGCTCGGACATTGGGGACGCTCCGGGCGGGTCAGCTCGCCTTGAGGGCCGACCAGTCCGCGGCGGCCAGTTTCGCGGTCAGCTTCTCGATGTGCGCGCGCAGCTTCTCGAAGCCCGAGGTCGGCGAAAGGGTGGCCTCGTCCAGGTAGAGGGCGCGGTTGATCTCGATCTGCAGGGCGTGGACGCGCTTGTGGGGGCGGCCGTAGTGCTCGGTGGTGTAGCCGCCGGCGTAGGGGGTGTTGCGCGCGACGCGGTAGCCGTGGGCCTCCAGCTCGCGCTCGACGCGGGTGGGCAGCACCCCGGCGCAGGCCGCGCCGAAGCGGTCGCCCAGCACGATGTCGCAGGGCCGGTCGCGCCCGCCGGCCTTGGCGGCGGCGGCGGGCATGGAATGCCAGTCGACCAGGATGGCGAAGCCGTGCTGGGCCTGCGCCTCGGCGATCAGGCCCTCGAGCGCCTCGTGATAGGGGCGGTGCGCGCCCTCGATGCGGCCGCGGGCCTCGGCGTAGGTCAGCTTGCGGCGATAGATCTCCTGGCCCTCGGAGACCACCCGGGCGATGGCGCCCAGGCCGGCGGCGACGCGGGCGGTGCGCGAGCGGGCGAATTCTGGCAGCTGATCCGAGAACATCGCCGGGTCCAGCTCGAACGGCTCGCGGTTCAGGTCGATGTAGGCGCGCGCCACGCTGGCGGTGATCAGGGCCGCGCCGTGACCGGGGGCCTGGGCGATCAGGTCGTCGACGAAGGCGTCCTCGGAGCGGCGGATCGACACCGCGTCCAGCGCCGCGGCGCTCATCATATCTTCCGGGTAGAAACGGCCCGAGTGCGGCGAGGCGAACACCAGCGGGGTTGGCGGCGGGCCGTCGGTCCGGGCGCGGCGAACCTCGAACGCCGCCGGCATCGGCGGCGCGTCCGTTCGGGGCAGGGGATCCACCGCGTTCATCGCCAACATAAGACGCTGCGGCGGCCCCCAGCGTCAAAGGGGTTCATCGCCCCTTTACCCTTCAGTAGGTAAGATGACCGATCACACGCAGACCCATTGGCCCCGTAGTCCCGGTTTTCATGTCCCGCATCCTGCTCGCTGAAGACGACGACTCGCTCCGCGGCTTCCTGGCCCGTGCGCTGGAACGCGCCGGCCACGAGGTGACCTCCTGCGCCGACGGCGAGGAGGCGGTAACCTTCCTCGACGAGCCGTGGGACCTGCTCCTCACCGACATCGTCATGCCCGGCATCGACGGGATCGAGGTGGCCCGCCAGGCGGCCTCGAAGCACCCTGGCCTGCGGATCATGTTCATCACGGGGTTCGCCGCCGTCGCGCTGGCGGCCGGCGACAAGGCCCCGGCCGGCGCCAAGGTGCTGAGCAAGCCCATCCACCTGCGGGAAATTGTCACCGAGGTGGAGCGGATGATCGCCGCGTAGCAGCGCTTGCGGAGGCGTGGCCGCCTCTGTATACCCCCGCCTTCCCGAAGGTACGGACGTGTAGCTCAGCGGGAGAGCACCTCGTTGACATCGAGGGGGTCACAGGTTCAATCCCTGTCACGTCCACCATCCTCCTTCGCTCCTGCGGGGCTCCGCAGGACAAGTCCTCCCCATCGCCAGACGCCCTTCGAAGCCTTCGCGAGACGGCAGCGCTGGGCGCACGACGGCTGTCCAGGAGCAGACGCTGACCCATTCTGCCGCCGAGATCGAAACCGTCGCCGTCGCGCTGTACGAGAGCGATTGCCGTGAACGCGCCGGCGACATGGCCCGGCGCACGACGTTGTCGCGGATCCGGGCGCACTACAGCTTCTCGTCCTGGGCGAACCTGGCGCAACGCGAGCGGAACGCGTGGCGTCAACGGGCCGGCAAGCTGATCGACGAATGTGCTGCGTGGCAGACGGACGAGGCCGACTGGGACGCGGGCGCGTCCTGATCTCAGAACAACCCCGCCACCAGATTGATGGTCAACGCCACGATCAGGGTGTTGAAGGTGAAGGCGATCAGGCTGTGGACGGTGCCCAGCCGGCGCAGGCGCTTGTCGGTGAAGGCCACGTCGGCGGTCTGGGCGGCGACGCCGATGACGATCGAGAAGTGCAGGAAGTCCCAGTAGTCGGGCGGTTCGCCGCCGGGAAACAGCAGGCCCTCGGTGTCTTTTCCGGTCGCCGGGTCGCGGGCGTAGTACTCGTGCGCGTAGTGCAGGGCGTAGACTGTCTGCATCAGGAACCACGACAAGGTGACGGTCGCGAAGGCGACGGCCACGTGAAAGCCCTTGATCGCGCCGTGATCCTGCTTGGCCAGGGTCAGCTCCAAGGCCACCGCCCCGACGCTGGCGGCGCAGGCCGCCACGATCAGCACCAGGATGATCGCGCCGCCCTGGTCCTCGACCGCCGAGCGGGCGCGGATGGCGTCGGGCGCCTTGCCGGCGATGACGTGGAAGACCAGGCCCAGGTACAGCAGGCAGAAGACGTTCCAGCCCGCGATCGCGCACGAGGACGGCCGCAGCGGCGGCGCCAGGAACATGCAGGCCACGGCGGTGACCAGGCCGATGGCCGAGGCGGTGAGCAGCTTCGGACGCGCGGCGAACGTGCGCAGCCCCATGCGCCAGCGGCGGCGCGCGTACACGGCGGCGGCTTTGGAATGGCTCATCGGGCCTCCTTCATGCCGGTGGCATCTCCAGGGATCGGCGCGGCGGCCGAAGAGTCGAAATGGCCGCGCGTTCGGAGTAGCGTGCGACCTGCGACTGGGGAGGCGGCCTTGCGGAGAACCATTGCGGCAGGATTGCTGATGGCGGCCTGCCTGTCGACGGCGGGTGTCGCGACGGCCGAGATCGGGCGGATCAAGGCGGTCGTCGGGACCGCCACGGTCGTGCGCGGCAAGGAGCAGACCCCGGCCACGCCCGGCTACCAACTGCTGGTCAGCGACGTGCTGGTCACCGGCAAGGACGGGCGCATCGGCGTCACCTTCGTCGACAACAGCCGCTTCGCCGTCGGGCCCAACAGCCGTCTGGCGCTCAGCCAGTTCGAGTTCGACGACACCACCCACCGGGGACGCTTCCTGACCACCGTGGACCGCGGCTCGCTCGCGATTATCTCGGGCCAGGTCGCCAAGGAGAACAAGGACGCCATGCGGGTGCGCACCCCGACCGCTGTGCTCGCCGCGCGCGGCACCCGCTTTGTGGTGGTGGCCAAATGAGGCGCGCCGCCATCATCGCCTGTGTCCTGCTCAGCGGCTGCGCCACGTCGAAAGTTGCGCTGCTGACGGACGAGCAGGTCCCCACCGCCGGGGCCGTGGCGGTCTTCGATCCGAAGGCCGAGGCCGAGCGGGGCCAGTTGACGGTGGCCAACACCCAGGCGCGCCTCGACACGCCCAAGCTGCGAATCCGGCCGCTGAAGCCCGGCGCCTATGATGACTTGCTGTCGATCATGCCGGGGGCCCCGCAAACCTTCACCCTCTATTTCGTCGAAGGCGGCACCGAGCTGACCGAGGCGTCCAAACCCGTGCTTGAGAAGCTCCGCAGCATCGTGACCGCGTCGTCCGAGGTGCAGATCACCGGCCACACCGACACCGAGGGCGCCGCGGACAGCAACGACAGGCTCTCGATCGCCCGAGCCGCGGAGATCCGGGCGGAGTTGGTGCGTCAGGGACTGCCCGTGGCCAACGCCAAGGTGACCGGGCGCGGCGAACGGGAGTTGCACGTCCCCACGGCGGACGGCGTGGCCGAACCCGCCAACCGCCGCGTCGAGGTGATCATCCGCTAGAGGCCAGTGGGCATTCGGCTTCAAGCCTTCTCCGCTTGCGGGAGAAGGTGGCCGGCGCAGGCTGACGGATGAGGGTTCGCGCGAGCCTTGCAACGGAGAGGGGCCGCGTCAGCGCCGCTTTGATGGAACCACGCATTACACGGATTTACACGGATGAGGCCGGAGATGGCTCGGCGTCGCCGCGCGCTCGGCGCCATCCGTGTAAATCCGTGTAATACGTGGTTCCAAATGACAGCGCCTGCGGAGCGCGCTGACTCGCTAGCCGGATCGCGACCCCTCATCCGTCCGGCTGCGCCGGCCACCTTCTTCCGCAGGGAGAGAAGGGTCCGAGGTCGATCGGACCTAGTCCTCGGTCTCGCGCCGGAAGGCGATTTCGCAGCGTAGGCCGGCCGGGTCGTGCTCCATGCGGACCCGCCCGCGCAGTTCACGCGCCAGCGCCTCCTGGATCAGCCGCGTGCCGAACCCCTTCCGGACCGGGGCCCCGACCGGCGGCCCGCCCGACTCCTCCCAGACGATCCGCACCTCCTGCCCGGACCCCTCGTCCCAGGCCAGCCGGACCACGCCGCCCGGGATCGACAGGGCGCCGAACTTCGCGGCGTTGGTGCCGAGCTCGTGCAGGGCCATGGCGATGGACAGGGCGTGGGCGGGCTTCAGCCGCAGCCGGGGTCCCTCGACCTGGACGCGCGCGCCCGAGGGCTCGTTGAACGGGGCCACGGCCATCTCGGCGATATCCGCCAGGTCGGCGCTCTCCCAGCGCTCGGCGGTGAGCAGGTTGTGCGCCGTGGACAGCGCGATCAGGCGCGAGATGAAGGCTTCGCGCGCCTCGACCGGTCCACGATCCGGACGCAGCGTCTGGACGGCGATCGACTGGACGGTCGCCAGGGTGTTTTTCACCCGGTGGTTCAGTTCGTTGATGAGCAGTTGCTGGTGCTCTTCGGCGCGGCGTCGCTCCGCCTCCAGGACGGCCCGCAGCCGGGCCTGCGTCCGCCGGCCCTCGGTGTAGAGCAGGACGACCATGACGGCGCAGGTCGCCGCGCCGGGCGCCAGCATGGGGATGGGGTCGACGAGCAGGTTGTTCGCGAACGCCAGCCAGCTGCCGCCGATGGCCGTCACGGCTGCGCCGGCCGCGATTGCCGTCGCCCGCGGCATCGGCACGCGGGGAATGCCGAGCCAGGCGGCCAGGACCAGCAGGAGCCCCAGGCCCCACTCCGCCAGAGCCGCCCAGGCGGGACGCTGCAGCGCCGAGCCACGCAGGACGGCGTCCACCGCCTGGGCCTGGACGTAGACGCCGTTCACCGCCTTGGCCCGGGGCGTGCTGACCAGGTCGGCCGTGCCCGCGCTGGTGAGGCCGATCAGGACGATCTGATCCTTGAACAGGTCCGCGGGCGCGCCCTTGCGCAGCACGTTCGCCGCCGACGTGGTCTGGGTCGAGCGCCAGTCCGCAAACCGCAGCAGGAGCTGGCCGTCCGCGGTCGCCGGAATCCGGCGGCCGCGAAGCCGCACGGCGTCGAGGCGGCCCGCGTCGCCCTCAAGGTGGATCTGCGGCTCGCGCCCGGCGACGCGGACCAGCTCGAGCGCGAAGCCCGGGGTGAGCGCGCCCGCGGCCCGGGCCACCAGCGGAACGCGCCGGACGACCCCGTCCGGATCCGGGTCCCCGTTGATCAGCCCATGGCCCAGCGGCGCGCCGTCGAGGAGCGGGAGGTTGGCCACCACCGTCGGAAACGCCAGCACATCGCGCGGAGCCTGGCCGGAGAAGGTCGTCTCCGGCGGCAGGGGCGCGTCGGCGCTGTCCAGGGCGTCGAACGATCCCGGCTTCACCCCGGCCCGCGCCAGGACCACGGCGCTGCGGCCGATGACGCGGGCGAACACGGCGTCCATCGAAGGGAGCCGGCGTACGTCGGCCGCCGCCGCGGGCGGGAGCTCTGGGTAGAGGCCGGCGAACAGAGCGGGATCCTGGCGGTCGGGCTCTTCCAGCAGGAAGTCGACGCGATCACCGCGGCGCCGCGGTTCGAAATCTGCTCGACCAGGCGCGCGAGGTAGAACCGCGACCACGGCCATCCGCCGACGTTGCGCAGGCTGTCGGCGTCGATCACCACGACATGCACCCGCCGCGACACCGCCGGCGCAGGCGTCAGGGTCTGATAGAGGTCGAACAGCGGCTGGCGAAGGGTGGGACCCGCGAGGGCGAGCAGCGTGGCGACCGCCAGCGCGACGCCCAGGCCGGCCACGCTGATGCGCAGGCGCGCGGGCGCGTCCAGCTCTCCCGGAAGGTCGGAGGATGTCTGCCCGTCCGCCATCGGCGCCGGTCACCCGCTTCTATGACCGTTCGCAACGGCCCCGCTGGTTATAGCCACAGCTGAGCCGTGCATCCCACGGGTGTTTGCTCGTGAAATTCATTCAACCTTCGGTGGATACGCAACCTCGGGCAGGCATGGGCCAAGCCGGCCGGGCGAGGTCAGGCCAGCGGCATCTCCAGGACGATGCGGTTACGCCCGGCGCGGCGCCGGTACTCGGTGATCTCGCTCCAGGCTTGGATCAGCGCCAGGCCCGCGCCGCCGCCGCGCTCCAGGTTGGGCCCTTCGAACACGGCTTCACGCGGGTCGAAGGGCTGGCCGGCGTCGGTGCAGGTGAGGCGGACCCGGTCGCCGGCGCGCTCGAGGCGGAGCGCAATGCGGCTGTCGGGCGCGGCGGCGCCGTGCTCGACGACGTTGATCAGCCACTCCTCGACCAGGATGGCCAGTCGCTCGGTGGCGTCGTCGCCGATGGCCGCGGCGCCGGCGAACAGCCAGGCGGCGGCCAGGCCGCGGCGCACGCCGTGGAGGTCGCACGGCAGGCGCACCAGCGTCAGCTGGGGTTCCGGCGATGAGGGCGGCTGGCCGATGGCGAGGAGCCTGTGCAAAGGGGCGCAACGCGCCGAACCGGATGCAGGATCACCCAAGCCTGGGCGTGTGTCGACGGCGTGCATGGACGACATTACGTGTGGCGAGCCGCCGCGGCTTCGGCGAACGAGTCGATATCGGCGTTCGCCTGGGCTATCGTCCCGTCGTGGTTAAGGGGGGTATCTAGAATGCGGTCCAAGATCGCCGGCGCGTGGCTGTCGGTAGGTTTGCTGGCGGGCGCCTTGATGGCGACGCCGGCCTGGGCGGCCGGCGAGATCGGGCGTGTGAAGTCGGTGATGGGCACGGCCACCGTCTCACGCGCCGGCGCCGCGCCCGCGGCCCTGAAGCCCGGACAGGTGCTGCTGGTCAGCGACGTGATCCAGACCGGCAAGGCCTCGAGCCTGGGGATCACCTTCATCGACAATTCGCGGTTCGCGGTCGGGCCGAACACCAACTTGGCGCTCAGCAAGTTCGAGTTCAACGACGCCACCCACCGCGGCCGCTTCCTGACGACGGTGAACAAGGGCAGCGTGGCCATCGTCTCCGGGCAGATCGCGAAGGAGAACAAGGACGCCATGAAGGTGCGCACGCCGGTGTCGCTGCTGGCGGCGCGCGGCACGCGCTTCGTGGTGGAGGTTCCATGAGGCGAGGGATCGCGGCGGCCGCGGTGACGGCCGCCATCGGCGCGCTGCTGGCGGGATGCCAGAGCTCGAAGGCGACCCTGCTGGCCGACGAGGACGGCAAGACGGTCGGCGCCGTGGTTCTGTTGGACCCGGAGACCGAGGCCGAGCAGGTCGAGATCAAGGACGCGAACATCGAGGCGCGGTCCGCCAAGTCGGCAAAGCCGACGTCGAAGACGTCGCGCAAGGGCGGCTTCGTGAAGCTGTTCGGCTCGATGCCGCGGCCGGCGGTGGTCAAGGAACTGAAGTTCGAGACCGGTCTGATTTCCATCGCGCCGGAGTCGCAGGGCGACCTGCAACTGCTGCTGGACGCCTGGCGGAAGGGCAAGGACGTCTCCGAGATGGAGATCGTCGGCTACACCGACACCGTCGGCAGCGAGACGGACAACGACGCGCTCAGCCTCAGGCGCGCCGAGGCGGTGCGGAAGCTGTTGGTCGCCGCGGGATTCGAACTCACCGACGACAATTGCCGGGTCATCGGGCGCGGCGAACGGGGCCTGGCGAAGCGCACCGCCGACGAAGTCGACGAACCGGCGAACCGGCGCGTGGTGGTGGTGATCCGCTAAGCCGGGCGCCTCAGCGCCAGGATGGTGAGGTCGTCGCTGGGTTCGCCGCCGGCTTCGAACGCGCGGACGGCGGCGACCAGGCGGTCGACCAGCTCGGCGAGCGGGCGGCCGGCCGCGGCGGCGGCGGTGATGGCTGCGGCGGCCCGGTCGGCGCCGAACAGGTCCTGGGCCGGATCCTGCGCCTCGGTCATGCCGTCGGTGAAGGCGATCAGCGTCTCGCCGTGCTCCAGGCGGAAGGTCTCGAGCGGATAGGGGAACCCGTCCATGGCGCAGAGCGGCGGGCCGCCGTCGAGGCGCAGCGCCCGGACCCGACCGTCGGCGCCGATGACGAACGGGTCCTCATGCCCCGCCGAGCACATTTCCAGCCGCCCGTCCTGGTGCAGCACGCCGACCAGCAGGCTGAGCTGCATGTTCTGGCCGTTGTCGGCGTTGAGCTCGGCGTTGATGACGCTCATGGCCTGGGCCAGATCCTGCGGCTGGGTCAGCGCGCTGCGCGAGATCGCCTTGCCCAGCGCCATGAACAGCGACGCCGGCAGCCCCTTGCCGGTGACGTCGCCGACCACGAAGCACAGCCGCCCGCCCGGCAGGGTGAACACGTCGTAGAGGTCGCCGCCCACCGTGCGCGCCGGCAGCAGCACGGCGTCGATCTCGACGCTGGGCGAGACGGTTTTCAGCCGCCCGCGCGGGATCAGCATGCCGGCCTG
>CBHTUE010000145.1:0-12450 GCA_966096115.1 uncultured Phenylobacterium sp. | reverse complement strand
CCTTGGGCAGGCCGGTGGAGCCCGAGGTCAGCAGGTACTTGGCGTGCTGGCTGGGGTGGGCCGTCGGGTCGGCGAGCCCCGCGCCGTAGAGACGCTCGAGGGGCGCGTCGCCCGGGCGGGGGTTGGCGGCGGCGATCACCGGCAGGCCGGCCAGGATCGCGGCCCCCAGGCCATCGGCGAACAGGGCGGCGTCCTCGGTATAGACGGCCGCGGGGTTCAGCACCTGGCAGGCGTGGGTGAGGCGGGCGAGATTCGCGCCGGCCAGGGCGTATTGCGGCGAGACCGGCGCGACCGGCATCCCCTGGCCCATGGCGGCGTAGGCGATCAGGGCGTGGTCGATGTTGTTGCGGGCGAGGATCAGCAGCGGCCGCTGACCGGTGACGCCCAGGTCCAAGAGGCCGGCCGCCAGCGCGCAGACGCGGCTCCAGCCCTCGGAATAGGTGATCGTGCGCCAGCCGTCTCCCGATCGCTGGGCCAGCCAGACCTGGTCGGGCGCGTGCTCGGCCCAGTGCTGCAGCGGGCCGGTGGTGGTCTGGAATCGCCGCGAGAACTCGCCGGTATGCGTGAGGATGATCTCGCCGCCGGGCCGTTCGACGACGTCCAGACGGCGGGGCGCGTAGCGCGGGTCCCGGAACGGGGCGGTCGAGGTCTTGAGCTCGGCGTCCATGCGGCGAGCGTTACGGGGCCGGACGCGGAAAGGGAAGGGGGCGTCTGGGCGGAAGCGCCAGACGCGAAGATGCGGGCCGTTCGCCTGGGAGGCTCAATCACCCCACCTCTGATCGTCATCCCCGGCTTGTCCGGGGGAGCCATCCACACCTTCGGCGCAGGACGGTCGCGACGGCGCCCCTGCGGATCGCTCGGCAACGACGGAGTCAATGGGTCCCCCGGACAAGCCGGGGGATGACGGCGTTTGATATTTCAATGTGTTGATTGGGTTCTCACCCCAGGCGATCGACGTCTGGGCCCAAACGCAAACCGCCGCCCCGAGGGGCGGCGGTCCGGCTATGAATTGACGTTCCGTGGATCTAGGCGCGGACCTTGGCCGGCGCGCGGCGGCGCGAGCGGAGCGCAGCGCCGGCCCCGCCGAAGCCGACGATCATCAGCGCCCAGGTCGCGGGCTCGGGCACGCTGGCGTCGCGGATCGCGATGGTCGAGAACGCGCTGCCCGTGGTCGGCGCGGTCAGCGTGTAGCGCGTGGTCACCGAGTAGGGGCCCGCGATGCTGCCGAAGAGGTCGTTCTCGTGCTCGAAGGTGCCGATGGCGCTGAACGCGTGGCTGGAGAGTAGCGTGCCGGTGTAGAGCTGGTTCGTCTTGCTCAGGTAGGTCGATTCAACCACGCTCCACTTCTTCGGCAACACGTTCGAGGTGAAGGTGCTCATCACCGACTTCGGCAGCTTGCCGGTAATGCCGGTGCGGGTGATGTACACATTGAGCGTGCCGCCCGAGCCCTTGATGTTGTGGTCGCTGGTGGTGCTGCCCAGGATCGTCGGGTTGACGCCCTTGGCGCCGGTCAGCAGTTCCAGTTCGAAGGTGCCGTAGGCGGCGTTGAACACCGCGAAGTCCGGGCCGGACGCCTTGGTGCAGATGCCGCCGGTCACGCAGGCCAAGCCGGCGCCGTCGCCGTCGACCCCGGCTTCCTGCAGGCCGATGTAGATGGCGGCATTGGACGACCCAGCGATCGCAGCGCCGCAGAGGAACGCAGCCGCAGCGGCCGCAGATTTGAACTTGGACGAGATCATGTGACTTTACTCTACCCCCCCGGCCGTCAACAGGACGGCTAGCTTCGAGGCCAGAGTGACTAGGCGAACCATGTTCCGCAATCTGGGCTGACGGTCAGGCGGTCTTACTAACTTTCGATCAGGTGTCGCGCCCGGCCAGCTTTGGCGATAACTGCGCTGACTCGCGGGCCGGCGCCGCCCGGCGCGAGCGAAAGGGAGGCCATGAGCGGGGGCCGGCTCCTCTCCGTCCGAAGCACGCGCGTGGTCGCGGTCGGCCGGGCTGTGATGGCGGTCTTCCTGATCACCTCCTTCCGCCTGGGCCCGCCCGGCGCGCCGGATGTGGACCGGCTGACCTCGACCGTGCTGCTCGCCAACCTGGCCTGGGCGATCGGCCTGCTGCTGCTCAGCCGGCGCCGCGTGATGACCTATGGGGTGCAGCGCGTGCAGGCGGTGCTGCCCGCGGTCGACCTGGCGATCTTCACGACCGTGCTCTACCTGACGAGCGGCGCGGACAGCCCGTTCTTCAGCCCGTTCGTGATGCTGATCCTGGGGACCACGATCCAGTGGGGGTCGCGGGGCGCGACCCTGATGGGCATCATGACCCTGATCGTATTTCTGCCGGCCGGCTGGCAGGTGTTCTACGGCATCGACCATGGCCCGCAGGCCGCGATGAGCTTCGTGCTGCGCATCGGCTACACGGCGATCATCTCGGTGATGCTGATGGCGTTCGGCCGTCATGTGGAGCGCGTGGTGGACGAGCTGGCGAGGCTGTCGGACCCGCTGGCGCAGCAGGAGTCCGAGGCCGGGCCGCCGACCCAGGAATGCCTGCGCCACGCCCTCAGGGTCTTCGGCGCCCGGCGCGGCGCGTTTCTCTGGGAGGAAGGCGAGGAGCCCTATGCCAACCTCGAACTGCTCCAGGACGGACGCTGGGAGCGCCGCCGCCTGCTCGGGGACGACGAGAGCTGGATCGCGCCGGAGGTGGCCGAGGCGGTGTTCCTGTTCCATCGGGACAGCGCCACCAGCGTGGTGCGCGAGGGCCACGGCGGGCGGAACGGGCCGTCGGACCCCATGGCCGCGTCGCTGCTGGCCCAGGTCCCGTTCGAGCGGGCCCTGGTCCTGCCGGCGTCCACCCGGAACCTTCGGGGCTGGGCGCTGATCCTCGACCACGACGAGCAGGCGAACGAGGACCTGGCCGTCGGCGCCATGGTCAGCGCCCAGGTCTCGGTAGCGCTGGAGCGGTGGGACTCGGAGACGACCCGGCGGGCGAACCTGGCGACGGAGGATCGGATCCGCCTCGCCCGCGACCTGCACGACGGGGTGCTGCAGTTCCTGGCCGGGACGCGGCTGCACCTGGATAGCATCTCGCAGACGCCGGCCCTGCCCGACGACGCGCAGGCGCGGATCGCGGCGCTGCGCGAGGCGATCACCGACGAACAGCGCGAGCTGCGCGGCTTCATCGCCACCCTGCGGCCGCAGCGGGCCGGACGCGCGCCGCACAGCCTGCCGCTGGCGGTGGAACTGGCGGAACTGGGCGCGCGGCTGTCGCGGTACTGGAAAGTCAGCGTCACCGCCGACGTCCGTCCGGATGACGCGGTCGTGCCGCACCGCGTCAGCTACGACCTGGGCCGCATCGTGCGCGAGGCGGTGGCCAACGCGGTGCGCCACGGCGGGGCCCGCGCGATCCACGTGGCGGCCAGCCTAGACGGCGGCCAGCTCCGGGTGCGGATCGACGACAACGGCCGCGGCTTCGCGCAGGAGGGCGAGCTGACGGCCGAGCCCCTGGACCCGAGCGCCACGCCATGGTCGCTGCGCGAGCGCGTGCGGGCGCTGGAGGGCCGCCTGGAACTGCGGTCGAGCGTCAAGGGGGCCAGCATCCTGATCGACCTGCCGCTGGAGGCCGCCTAGATGGCCTCGATCGTCGTCGCCGACGACCATCCGCTGATGCTGGACGCGGTCTGCCGCCTGTTCACCGGCGGGGGGCTGTCGGTGGTGGCGCGCTGCCAGGACGGGACGTCGGCGCGCGCGGCGATCCTGCAGCATCAGCCGGACCTGGCGCTGCTGGACGTGCAGATGCCGGGCCTGACCGGCCTGGACATCCTGGGTGAGGCCCGCAGCCAGAACTGGCGGACGCGGCTCATGCTGCTGACCGCCGGGGTCGACGCCGAACCGCTGGTGCAGGCGATCCGCCTGAACGTGGACGGCCTGATCCTGAAGGGCTCGGCGGCCGACACCCTGGTCCGCGCAGCGGAGGCGGTGCTGCGCGGCGAGCGCTGGATCGACCCGGACGCCATGCAGCACGCGCTGGGCGCGCTGACCCGCGACGAAATGGCGGAGCCGGCGGCGCTGACGCCGCGCGAGACCGACGTGGTGCGGTGCGTGGTGCAGGGCCGGCGCAACAAAGAGATCGCCCGCGACCTGGGCATCTCCGAGGGCACCGTGAAGATGCACCTGCATAACCTGTACGAGAAGCTGTCGGTCGGGAGCCGCACGGAGCTGGCCCTGCTGGCCATGGAGCGCAAGCTGGGCTGAGGGGCGTCAGGCCCGGCCCGGCCGAGGATCCGCCGCCGCGCGTCACCCGGGGCGCCGCGCGGTCTGCGACAGATTCGACAGTCCGAGACAGAACGGTGTGCGGTTTGTATCGTGGAGCGTTGCCGGGGGGCGCGATTCTCTGTGGCTCGACTTTTGGAGGACCCTATGCGTCGAACCCTCACTCTCGCCGCGACGATCGCTTTCGCCGCCAGCCTGGCCGCCGGCATGGCCGACGCCGCGCCCTGCAAGGACGCCAAGGGCAAGTTCATGAAATGCCCGACGCCCGCGGCCTCGCCGGGCCGTTGCCGCGACAAGACCAGCAAGGCCTTCGCCAAGTGCGGCGCGCCGAACACCGAGCCGGTGCCGATGGCCGCGGCCAAGGCTCCGGCGACCAAGGCGCCGATGACCACGGCCAAGGCGCCGATGAAGAAATAGCCGCCGTCCGGGGCCGCGGCGTCGTCCGTCCAACTTGCGGGAGGGCGGCGTCGCGGCTTGTGGAAGGCCCGCGATTTTGCCAGCTTCCGCGCCGGGAACCGCCTGCGGGTAAGGGCGGGGTTTGGGGGCGTAGGTCTTGGCTTTCCACCGGTCGCATCGCCGCGGGCTGGGCGTCGCCCTGACCCTGGCGACCGTGTGCCTGGCGACAGCCGTCGCGCGCGCACAGCCGCCGCAGCCGGCCGCCGAGCCGGAGAATCCCGCGCCCGCCCAGGCCGAGGCGCCCGTGGCCGTCTCGACGACGGCCGCCGCGAAGGTCCGCAGCCTGAAGGTGCTGCGCCGGCCGACGGATGCGGAGACCGCCGACCTCTATCCGGCCGAGGCCCGCCGGCATGCGAAGCAGGGCCAGGCGGTGGTCAGCTGCGAGATCGGCCTGTCGACGCGGCTGGAGAACTGCACGGTGACTTCGGAGGACCCGCCCGGCTTCGGCTTCGGCGCCGCGCTCCTCAAGGCCACGCCGTACTATCGGATCCAGCCGCCGGCGGTGAACGGCGAGCCCGTGCCGCATGTGAAGATCAGCATTCCGATGCGCTTCGAGTTCAATCTCGACAAGGCGGTCGAGCAACTGCCGCCGCCGCGGCCGCAGGCGTCCGCCCCGCCGAACGAGACCGCCGCCGAGCGCCTGAAGCGGCTGGGGCCGCTCACGCGGTCGGACGATGTGCTGTGGGCGCCGCTGGGGCTGGCGGGCTATGCGCTGGCTGGGGTGGCGTGGGCGCTGTTCGCGCCGATCCGCCAGCGGCGGCGCAAGGTCCGGCGGATACCGGGGCATCTGGCGTGAGACATTTGAGGACGCGATGATCGTCGGGATCGACCTGGGGACCACCAATTCGGCGGTGTCCATCTGGCGGGACGGGGCGGCGACGCTGATCCCCAACAGCCTGGGCCACATGCTGACGCCCTCGGCGATCAGCGTGGACGAGGATGCCGGCGGCGCGGTGCTGGTGGGGCTGGCGGCGCGCGAGCGGATGTCGACGCACCCGGCGCTGACCGCCACGGCGTTCAAGCGCTACATGGGCTCCACGCGCAAGACCCGGCTGGGCAAGAAGGACTTCCTGCCGGAGGAGCTGTCGGCCCTGCTGCTGGCGCGGCTGAAGGCGGACGCCGAAGCCTTCCTGGGTGAGCCGGTGACCGAGGCGGTCATCACCGTCCCGGCCTATTTCAACGACAAGCAGCGCAAGGCCACCCGGCGGGCCGGCGAACTGGCGGGCCTGAAGGTGGAGCGGCTGCTGAACGAGCCGACCGCGGCGGCCCTGGCCTACGGCATCCACGAGCTGGGGGCGGAGAGCCGGTTCATGGTCTTCGACCTGGGCGGCGGCACCTTCGACGTCTCGATCCTGGAGATCTTCGAGGGCGTCATCGAGGTGCGGGCCTCGACCGGCGACACGCTGCTGGGCGGTGAGGACTTCAACGAGGCGATGATCGAGTGCTTCCGGCGCAAGCTGGACCCGCCGATCCCGGAGGAGGGCCGTGGCGACCCCGTCCTGACCCAGCGGCTGCGCGAGGCGGCTGAGCGGGCGCGGCGCACGCTGAGCGAACACGCCAGCGCGCAGATGTCGGTGACGTACAAGGACAAGGCCTACGAGACCGAGATCCCCACCGAGGCGTTCGAGGAGGCGGCCAGCCCGCTGATCACCCGCCTGCGCGAGCCGGTGCTGCGGGCGCTGCGCGACAGCGGCATCCGCGCCGAGGAGCTGTCGGAGGTGGTGCTGGTGGGCGGCTCGACGCGGATGCCGATCGTGCGCCGCGCGGTCACGCGGATGTTCGGCCGCTTCCCCAGCCACGCGGTCCACCCGGACGAAGCGGTGGCGATCGGGGCGGGCGTGCAGGCGGGGCTGAAGGCTCGGGACGTGGCGCTGAAAGAGGTCGTGATGACCGACGTCTGTCCCTACACCCTGGGGGTCGACACGGCGGAACGCGGGCCTGGAAACCAGCTGCGCACGGGCATCTTCTCGCCGATCATCGAGCGCAACACGATCATCCCGGCCAGCCGGGTGGAGACCTATTCCACGCTGACGCCCAACCAGCGGAAGGTGGAGTTCAACATCTTCCAGGGCGAGTCGCGGCAGGTGGTCGACAACGTCGCCCTGGGCAAGATCTCGGTGGACGTGCCGCCGGCCCCGGCGGGCGAGATCCAGATCGAGGTGCGGTTCACCTACGACATCAACGGCCTGCTGGAAGTGGACGTGCACGTGCCGCGCACCGGCGAGCGGCGCGAGCTGGTGATCCTGGGTGACGAGAGCATGACGCCGGCCCAGGTGATCGCGCGGCGCGAGGTGCTGGCGGCGCTGAAACAGCATCCGCGCGACAGCGACGCCAACCGGGCGGCGCTGGCGCGGGCGGGGCGCTGCTACGAGAACTTCCTGGGCGAGGTGCGCGACCACGTGGGCCGGCTGATCGCCGAGTTTGAGTTCCACATCGACAAGCAGGAGCCGCGGGCCATCGAGCACGCGCGGGCGGAGCTGCTGAAGCAGCTGGACGCGCTCGAGGGCGAGACCTGGCTGTGAGTTCGATCTGGCGCACCCTGGGCATCGCCTCGACGCGCGACCGCACCGCCATCCGGCGGGCCTATGCGGCGCGGCTGAAGGTGGTGCACCCGGAGGATGACGCCGAGGGGTTCCAGGCGCTCAGGGCCGCCTACGAGCAGGCGCTGCGGCTGGCGGCGCAGGCGGAACGGGCGCCGAATGTGGTGGCGCTGGCGGACTGGGACGACGAGGACGACGACGTTCCCGCGCCGGCCGTGGACGAAGCGGTGCTCGCCCAGCTGATCGAGATCGCCGGCCCGCCGGCCGGCCAGCCTGAACCCGTCGTCTCCGCGCCTCCGCCGCCATCGGCGCCCCACATCGACCGGGTCGGCCGCGAGGAGGTGCAGGCGCTGGGCGCGACGATGCAGGCGCTGCGCCAGGCGGTGGCGGCGGACGACAAGGACGCGGCCCGCGCGCTGCTGAAGACCGCGCTGGCCTCGCCGGCGATGGACGCGGTCAGCGTGCGCGCCCAGGTCGAAGGCGAGCTGGGCGGGCTGATCCTGCACGGCGGGATGGGCGCGGCGGTGCTGATCGACCCGGCCAGCGCCGAGTTCGGCTGGGCCTCGGAGCGGGTCGGCGGGAACAGCGGCGTGGCGCGGGCCGTGCAGGCGCGGCGCGCGGACCTGTCGTTCCTGGTCAACATCCGCTCGCCGCAGTCGGGCCATCACCGGGCCTTCCGGGCGCTGACCCAGCCGCCGGCCGCGAACGTCTGGCGCTACCGCCTGACGCCGGGCCTGCCGAAGGCGGTGCGCACGCTGCTGGACCTGATCTACGGCCAGCACAACAGCCTGGCGCGCGAGCTGGACGCGGACGCCGTGGCCTGGTGGTCGGCCTTCCTCAGCCGGCCGCAACTGGGGCCGGGCGCCTTCTGGACCACGGTGTTCCTGCCGTTGCTGATCGCCGCGGTGGTCAGCGAGGACTGGGACGTGCTTGGGCTGAAGGGCCCGGCCGCGTTCGGCGTGGCCTACGCCGTCGCCCTGCTGGCCGTGGCCGGGGGCTTCGTGGGCGGCGTGCTGGGCCTGGGGCGCGCGCAGGCCTGGTGGCGCGAGGCGCGTGGGTATTCGGCCGCGGCCTGGGAGCGGTACGGCTGGGTGGGGCTGGCCGGCGCGAACCTCGCCTTCGCGGCCCTGCTGCCGGCGGGCTGGGCCTGGGCGCTCATCCCGCTGCCGTTCGCCCTGGCGACCGTGGCCTGGGCGGTGATCACCGCCGAGCCGGACAACACCGGGCCGATCGACGTGATCTGGTCGTTGCCGTTCAGCTGGATTCTGCCGTTCCTGCGGGTGCAGACGCGGACGCCGCCGTGGGTGTTGCTGGGGCTGGGCCTGATCCCGCTGCTGATCGTCTGGGCGGCGATCGGCCTGGACCTCCAGGTCACGGCGGTCGGGCGGATGGCCGGGCCGTTCTACGGCGCGGCGATCGCCTTCGTGTTCGGCCATCACAGCCTGGAGAACGCCTGGCGATACCGCGCGCCGCCCCGGGTCCGCGTGGGCGCGCTGATCGCCGCCGCAGTCGCCGCGGCCGGCTTGCCCGGGCTGGTCTGGAGCGCCGCGCCGTCGCTGGCCTACGCGCCGCTGCTGGCCGGCGCGATGGCGATGCTGGTGTTCGGCGAGCGGATCGTGACCCTGGGCTGGGATCGCCGGGTGCTGCGCGACAAGCTGTTCCACTGGGGCGGCGTGCCGGCGCTGTTCTTCGCGGTGCTGGCCGAGGAGGATGCGCGCCAGGGCGGCGCCTACCTGCTGGCCGGCGCGCTGTGGCTGATGGCCGGCGTCACGGCCGGCCTGGTCGGCGCCCTGCGGCGCGAACGCGAACTGGCCCGCCTGGCGCCGGCGTGAGGGCAGAGAAATCAAGACCGTCATCCCCCGGCTTGTCCGGGGGACCCATTACGCGCGATCGGCGCATGGCTCGCTCAGCGGTGCCGCTCGCGGGCCCTTCAGAGCGTTTCGGTGTGAATGGGTCCCCCGGACAAGCCGGGGGATGACGATCATGTTTGGGGCGATTGCTAAGCCGCCTGCGGCCGCCGCCGCCGAGCCGCGCCGCCGACCAGGCCGAAGCCCATGATCATCATCGCCCACGTCGCGGGTTCGGGGACGCCGGTGGTTCCGTCGAAGGTGACTTCGCTGACGAAGGTCCAGACGAAGGTGGTGTTCTGGAAGAACTGGATGGTGTGGTGGTCGCCGGTGAGGTTCAGGCCGCCCAGGGTCACCGAGCCGATCGTGCCGCCGGCCGGGCCGGTGAAGGCCTGGCTGACGCCGTCCACCAGGATCTGGTCAGGCGTGCCGACGCCGCCGGTCTGGCTGTTGTCCAGGTAGACGGTGATCGAATTGATCGTGGGCAGGCCCGCGAAGTGGAAGTCGACCGTCGGATTGTGCACGCCGACGTCGCCGCGCCAGCCGACATAGGGGCCGGTCCCGGCATTGTTCTCGGTGTTGAACCAGAAGTCCGAGGCGATGACGCCGTCGGTCAGGTCGCCCAGGCCGCCGCTCAGGGCCGCGCCGTCGACGTTGGTCGCGCCGGCGCCGGTGTAGTTGAGGTCCCAGTAGTTGAAGCTGCCACTGTGCGCCTGGCCGTCGCCGTTGGGGGTGTCGTAGCTGGTGGCGAAGATCTGCGTCGCCGCAGCCGGCGTGGCGATGGCGAGGGCCGCCAGAGCGCCCGCGATCGAAAGCTTGCTGAAGGCCATGTTCTGCTCCCTGGGATCGTTAACCGACGATATCTCAGCCAACGCACGCGAGCAGAAAATTCCCCTCAGAGGCGAGTGGAGCGCGCCTGTCAGGAACTGAGCGTCTCACGGAACCGCACCGGATGGCCCGCGCCGCGGGTGACGATCTCGTCGTCGCGCATCACGACCGTGCCCCGGATGATGGTCGCCACCGGCCAGCCCTTGGCCTCCATGCCGTCGAAGGGGGTCCAGCCGGAGCGGGTGGCCATCTGCTCGTGGGTGATGGTGCGCCGCGCCTTCAGGTCGACGATGGTCAGGTCGGCGTCGTAGCCGACGGCCATGCGGCCCTTGTCGGCCAGGTCGAAGATGCGGTTGGCGCCGTGGCTGGTCAGGTCGACCAGGCGTTCCAGGCTGAGGCGTCCCTCCGCGACGTGGGTCAGCATCACCGGCAGCAGGGTCTGCACACCGGGCATGCCGGACGGCGAGGCGGGGTAGGGCCGGGCCTTCTCCTCGCGGGTGTGCGGGGCGTGGTCGGAGCCCAGGACGTCGGCCACGCCGTTGGCGACGCCGGCCCAGACGCCCATCCGATGGTGGTGGTCGCGGATCGGCGGGTTCATCTGGGCAAAGCCCTTGAGGCGTTCGTAGGCCTCGGGACCCTCCAGGGTGAGGTGCTGCGGCGTGACCTCGACGGAGGCCACGTCCTTGTGGGCGCCCAGGAACTCGATCTCGTCCCGAGTGGTGACGTGCAGCACGTGGATGCGCTTGCCCAGCATCCGGGCGAGGCGGACCAGCCGGTGCGTGGACTGGATCGCCGACTGCGCATCGCGCACCTCCGGGTGACTGGTCCAGTCGCCGGTGCGGGCCAGCGGCCGGCGGTCGGCCAGGCGGTACTCGTCCTCGGAGTGGAAGGTGGCGCGGCGGTTGGTGTGGCGCAGCACCTGCTCGACGCCCTCGTCGTCCTGCACCAGCAGGCTGCCGGTCGATGCGCCCATGAACACCTTCACGCCGCAGGTCCCGGGGAGGCGCTCCAGCTCGCCAAGAAACCGGGCGTTCTCGTGGGTGCCGCCGACGTAGAAGGCGTGGTCGCAGTGCATGCGGTCCCTGGCGCGGGCGAGCTTGTCGGCCAGCGCGTCGGGGTCGGTGGTGGTGGGCTCGGTGTTCGGCATCTCGAACACGGCGACCACGCCGCCCAGGACGGCGCACTGGGATCCCGTCTCCAGGTCTTCCTTCCACTCGAGGCCAGGCTCGCGGAAGTGGACCTGGGTGTCGATGACGCCGGGCATGACGGTGAGGCCGGTGGCGTCGAACACCTGGCCGGCGCTGGCCTGGCCCAGGTCGCCGATGGCCGTGAACTTGCCGTCCTTGATCCCGACGTCGGCCGGGCCACGGCCCGCGTGGTTCACCACCTCGCCCCCGCGGACGATCAGGTCATAAGTCTCAGGCATGCGGGTCTCAGGCTTTCTCGGTGGCCTTCAGCAGGTCTTTGGCGGCGGCGACGACGGTCTCCACCGGCAGGTCCATCATGTGACAGATCACCTGGCTGAAGCCAGGGTCGGTCGCCTTGATCTGTTCGACGCTGCGGGGGCCGCGCACGACGCGGGCGTTCGGACCCCAGGGGGCGTAGAGCCGCTCGTCGGACGGGCCGAACAGGCCGAGCGTGGGGACGCCGGCGGCGGCGGCCAGGTGCATGGCGCCGCTGTCGTTGCCGATGAACAGGCGTGAGCGCTTCAGGCAGGCGTAGGCGGTGAGCAGATCGGCCTTTCCGGCCAGGTCGATGAAGCCCTTGCCGGCCACGTCGCGCAACGTGCGCGACAGCATGTCGTCGCCGGGACCGCCCAGCACCATCAGCCGGCCGCCGACCAGCGGGCCGTAGCCGCGCATCAGCTTCATCGCCACCTGGCTGAACCGCTCCAGCGGCCAGGTCTTGCCGATCCAGTTGGCGGCGGGGGCGAGCGCCAGGATCGGGCCGGTCCCGGCGGTGAGCTCGTCGGCGTAGGCCTCGATGTCGGGGTTGGTGAACAGGTGCGGCGGGGCGGGCTCGTCCTCGATGCGCAGGGTGCGGGCGGCCTCCAGCACCTTGTGGATCGGCTCGGCGCTCTTGCGGTGCACGGCGCGGCGCCGGGTCGAAAGGAAGCGCGACAGGCCCGAGCCGCGCAGGTCGACGACCAGGCCCCACTTCGTCGTGCGCACCTGCCGCCACAGCGCCATCCAGTGGCCGCCGCCCTGGTGCTTCTCCATGACGATGACGCGGTCGAGGCTGGGGACGTTGGCGAACAGCGGCGCGGCCAGTGGGCCGGCGACGATCGTGAAACGGGCCTCGGGGATCTCGTCAGCCAGTCGCTTGATCAGGCCGGACGAGAGCACCGCGTCGCCGATGCGGGTGGCCGTGATGAACAGGATGGGGAAGCCGCGGGCCATTGGGCGTCTCTATAGGCATGCCAGGGGTAGCGCTCCACACCCTGCGGCCCCAAGTTGGCCGGATGTCGGCGACTGTTGCGCATCTGTCGAGTCGGGCCCTGATCGCGGTGGCCGG
>CBHTUE010000144.1:0-12455 GCA_966096115.1 uncultured Phenylobacterium sp. | reverse complement strand
TCGCGGGTGGCCTCCACCAGGATCAGCGAGATGCCCTTGCCGCCCGCGGTGGGGTCGGTCTTGGCGACCACGATGATCAGGTCGGCGTTCTGGCCGTTGGTGATGTAGGTCTTCGAGCCGTTCACGACGTACTCGTTGCCGTCGCGGATGGCGGTGGTGCGCACGGCCTGCAGGTCGGAGCCGGTGCCCGGCTCGGTCATGGCGATGGCGGTGATGGCCTCCCCGGAGACCATCTTCGGCAGCCACTGGAGCTTCTGTTCTTCCGAGCCGTAGTTCTCGATGTAGTCGGCCACGATGTCGGACTGGAGCGTGATGCCGGCCGATGAGCCGGCATAGAACAGCTCCTCGGAGATCACCGCGTTGTAGCGGAAGTCCAGCCCCAGGCCGCCGTACTCCGGCGCCACGGTCGGGCACAGGATCCCGGCCTCACCGCAGGCCCGCCAGAACGCGCGGTCGACGATGCCGTCGGTTTCCCAGCGGTCCAGGTTCGGATGCAGTTCCTTGTCGTAGAACTTGCGCACCTGGTCGCGGAAGAGGTTCAGCTCCTCGTCGAAGGCGGTGCGGGCGGACATGTCGATCATGGCGAGGCTCTCTGGCGGTTCGCCGGTGAGTTAGCCGAGTGACGCTGCGGACGGCTAGAGGCGCTTCATGGCGTCGAGCGCCTCCAGCGCCCGCAGCCGCGCCGCGGCATGGTCAACGATGGGGCGGGGATAGTCGCGGCCCAGGACGACGTTGGCGGCGGACAGTTCGGCCGTCGAGGCCGTCCACGGCGCGTGGATCAGGCTGTCGGGCAGCCGCGCCAGTTCCGGGACCCAGCGGCGCACGTAGCGGCCCCGCGGGTCGAACTTCTCGCCCTGGGTCACCGGATTGAACACCCGGAAGTAGGGCGCCGCGTCGGCCCCGCTGCCGGCCACCCACTGCCAGCTGGCGGCGTTGCTGGCGAGGTCGGCGTCCACCAGCGTGTCCCAGAACCACGCCTCGCCCTCCCGCCAGTGGATGAGCAGGTCCTTGATCAGGAAGGACGCCACGATCATCCGCACCCGGTTGTGCATCCAGCCGGTGGCCCACAGCTCGCGCATCCCGGCGTCGACGATCGGGTAGCCGGTGCGGCCCCGCTGCCAGGCCCGCAGCCCGCGGGCGTCGGCGCGCCAAGGGAAGCGCTCGAACTCGGGCCGCAGCGGCGCGGTCGGCAGGGTCGGCATGTGGAACAGCAGGTGGGCCGAGAACTCGCGCCACGCTACCTCGGACAGGAAGGTCTCGACGCCGGCCGGGAACGGATCGCCGCCTTTGGCCAGCGCCGCGGTCGTGGCCGCGCGCCAGACCTGCCAGGGCCCGATCTCGCCGAAGTGCAGGTGTGGCGAGAGCCGCGAAGTGCCGGCTTCGCCCGGGAGGTCGCGGCGTTCCCGATAGGCCAGCAGACCGTCGTCCAGGAACTCGGCGAGCCGCGCCTGGGCGCCGGCCTCGCCGGGGGTCCAGCGGTCGCGCAGGCCCCCGGCCCAGTCGGGTGAGGTGGGTCGCAGCGCCCAACTCGCCAGCGCGTCGCCGGCGGGGGGCTTATCCAGGGCGGCCAGCCTGCCGGGCGCCGGGATCGGATCGGGGGGCGAGGCCCCGGCGCGCAGCGCCTTCCAGAACGGCGTGAACACCCGATAGGGCTCGCCCTGCTGGTTGGCCAGGTCGGTGGGTTCGCGCAGGAGGGTCGCGTTGAACGAGCGGGCTTCGAGCCCCTGGCGTCGCAGGTCGGCCTTGAGGCGGACGTCCCGCTGCACCGCCCAGGGCTCGTAGCAGCGGTTCCAGAACACCGCTTCGGCGTCGGTTTCGGCGGCCAGGGCATGGATCGCCTGTTCTGCCGGGCCGCGGCGCAGGACGAGGCCCCCGCAGCCCAGGCGCCGCAGGTCGCCGTCCAGCGCCTCCAGCGATCCGTGCAGCCACCAGCGCGAGGCGCCGCCGGGCGCCCAGTCGCCGGCGTCGGCGTCGTCCAGGATGTAGACCGGCACGATCGGCCCGCCCCGTGCGACGGCGGCGGCGAGCGCGGGATTGTCGGCCAGCCTCAGGTCGCGGCGGAACCAGAGCAGCGTGGCCATGCGGCGCGCGCTAGACCGGCGCGGGCAGGCAGGCGGCCAGGATCTCGGCGCGCAGTTCCGGAATGCCGGCGCCCTTCTCGGCGCTGGTGGCCAGCACCCGCGGGAACGCCGCCGGGCGCTTGGCGATCTTGCGTTGGGTCTCCGCGATCACCTGGTCGATGTCGCGCTGGCTGCGCAGCTTGTCGGCCTTGGTCAGGATGATCTGGTAGCTGACGGCGGCCAGGTCGAAGGCCTCCATGGCCTCGTTGTCCACGTCCTTCAGGCCGTGCCGGCAGTCGATCAGCAGGTAGGCGCGCTTCAGGTTCGGACGGCCGCGCAGATAGGATCGGCCCAGGTTCTGGAACTTGTTCTTCGTCTCGCGGCTGACTTTCGCGAACCCATAGCCGGGCAGGTCGACCAGCCGCAGGGTCTCGTCGGCGACGAAGAAGTTGATCTCCCGCGTGCGGCCGGGCGCCGTCGACGCCCGCGCCAGGTGCGTGCGGCCGGTGACCGCGTTGATCAGCGACGACTTGCCCACGTTGGAGCGGCCCGCGAACGCGACCTCCGGCAGGTCGGCGGGCGGCAGGCCGCCGATGGCAGCCGCGCCCATCATGAAGGTCACCGGATGGGCGAAGAACACCCGGGCGGCTTCCAGCGCCTCCTCGTCGAAGGCCCCCCCGGCCGAAGGCGCCTCATCGCCAGTCATCAGGTGACCACGGCCTTGCCGCTGAACCGGCCGATGATCCGATCGATGGGATTGTCCACCCCGAAGCGCCGCATCATCACGTACTGCTGCAGCGTCGTGAGCATGTTCGACCACGTGTAGTAGATCAGCAGCCCGATCGGGAACTGGGCCATGATGAAGGTGAACAGCAGCGGCATCAGCTGCAGCATCCGCTGCTGGGTCGGGTCGGGCGCCGGCGGGCTCATGGCGGTGGTGAGCCAGGTGGTGGCCCCGTAGAGGATCGCCATGATGCCGATGTGCAGGAACCCGGGCGGGTTGCCGTAGGCCAGCAGGTTGCCGATGAACGGCGCCGTCGCCGGATCCCACGGGATCAGGCCGAACAGGTTGAAGATCGTCGTCGGGTCGGGGGCCGACAGGTCCTTCACGAAGCCGAAGAACGGCGCGTGGCGCATGTCCAGGTCGACCTGCAGCACCTTGAACAGCGAGAAGAACACCGGGATCGTCACCAGGATCGGCAGGCACCCGGCCAGCGGGTTCACCTTCTCGCGCTTGTAGAGCTCCATCAGCTCCTGTTGCTGCCGCGCGGGGTCGTCCTTGAACTTGGCGCGCAGCTCCTCCATCGCAGGCTGCACCTTCTTCATCTTGGTCATCGACTCGTACTGCTTGTTCGCCAGCGGGAACATCAGCGTCCGCACGATGACGGTGAGCAGCAGGATCGCGACGCCGAAGTTGCCGACGTGCTCGAACAGGAAGCTGAGCACGATGAACACCGGGCGCGTCAGGAACCAGAACATGCCCCAGTCGACGGCCTCGTCCAGGTGCGGGATGCCCAGCTTCTCCTGGTAGGCCTTTAGCAGCGGCACCTTCTTGGCGCCGGCGAAGACGCGGGTGGTGGCGGTGACCTGCTGGTTCGGGCCGATCAGGCGCGGCTGGCCCACGTAGTTGGCGTCGAAGATGTTGACCGTCGGCGTCTTGCCCATCGCATAGCGGGCGTCGATCTGCTCGGCCGGGCCGGGGATCACCGCGGCCAGCCAATAGTGGTCGGTGATGCCGATCCAGCCGCCGGTGGAATGCCGCGCCGCGACGCCGCCGTCCTTTTCCCACTTCTTGTACTTCACGAGGCGCCGGTCGCCGCCGAAGAAGCCGACGCCGCCTTCGTGCACCACGCCGTTCTTGCCCACGGTGGCCGGCACGCCCTGGCGCTGGATCGAGCCGTAGGGGGCCAGCGTGATCGGCGTGGCGCCGTAGTTGGCGACGCTGTCGGTGACGGTGAACATGAAGTTCTCGTCCACCGCGATGGTGCGGGTGAACGTCAGGCCCTGGCCGTTCGTGTAGCTGAGCGTCACCGGCTGGCCGGGCGAGAGCATCGAGCCCTGGGCCAGGGTCCAGACGGTGGCGCCGTTCGGCAGGCCGGGGACGTTGGCGCCGGTCCAGCCCAGGTCGGCGAACCAGGCGTACTGGGCGCCTTCGGGGCGCAGCAGCTCGACCGGCGGCGAGCTCTTCTTCAGCGTCTCGCGGTAGCCCTTCAGGTAGAGGTCGTCGATCCGCGCGCCGCGCAGGTTCAGCGAGCCCTTAAGCGCCGGCGTGTCGATCGGCACCCGCGGCGAGGCGGTCAGCGCCGCCTGGCGGGTGATGGTCTGGGGAACCGCAGGCATGCCGGGCCGGGTCATGGCGCCCGCCCCGCCGGGGGCGGCGGCCGCGGCGGCGGCCTTGCGGGCGGCCTCCTCGGCCTGCACGCGCTTGGCCTGCGGGTCGGCCACGAAGAACTGGTAGGCCAGGAGCATGATGGCCGCGCACACGAAGAAGATGATCGTGTTGCGGTTGTTTTCGTCTCTCATGAGATGGACGCGGGTTCCAGCGAGGGCGGGGTAAGGGGCGCGCTAGGGTATGTGGGTGGCCGCGCGGTCGGCGGCGAGCCTTATCAGCGCGGTTTTCACATCGTCAAGCAAACGGGGCCAGGGGCGCGTCAGCACGCCGCCACGGGCGATGAGCACATAGTCGACCCCGGGGGCGGCATGTTCGGGCAGCACGGCCCGGGCGGCTTCCCTCATGCGCCTCTTGGCGCGGTTGCGTTCGACGGCGCCGCCGATGCGCTTTGTTGCGGTGAAGCCGATGCGGATGAGGGGCGTTTCGTCGCCCCGCGGACGGGCCTGGACGACGACGGCCCCCTTCGCGCACGAGGGGGCCTGGGCGCAGGCGAGGAACTCGCTGCGCTTGGTCAGTTTCTGGATGGCAGGAGCGGCGTCCGGCATGCGGACACCATAACCGAAGCCGGTCTTAGGCGCTCAGGCGCTTGCGGCCCTTGGCCCGGCGGCGGGCGAGAACCTTCTGGCCGTTCTTCGTGGACATACGAAGGCGGAAGCCGTGACGGCGCGCACGCACCAGGCGAGACGGTTGGAAAGTGCGCTTCACGGGGAAAGCTCCGGGGGCGAAAATCGAGCGGCGGTGGATAGTGGAACGGGCGGGGCGTGTCAACCACGCCCTAGGCCAAGGTCATCACCAGCGCCCCGTTCCGCGTGGCCACCAGGGTGTGCTCGTACTGCACCGTGGGCTGGCCGCCCAGGGGCGCCAGCGTCCAGCCGTCGTCGCGGCTTTCCTCGACCCAGTCGGCGCCCAGGCTCAGGAACGGCTCCAGGGTGAAGACCAGGCCCTCGGTGATGCGTCGGCGGTCGGACCGGTCGGCCCAGGTGGCGATCTCCTTGGGGTCCTCGTGCAGGGCCCCGCCGACGCCGTGGCTGGCGAGATTCCGGACTAGGCTGTAGCCGTTCTTGCGCGCGAAGGCCTCGATCTGGCGGCCCGGCGCGTTGAGGTCGGCGCCGGTGCGCACGGCGCGGATGCCGCTCCACAGGGCGCGCCGGCCGTCGCTGCACAGGCGCTCCACTCGCGCGCTGACCGGCGGCACCGCGAAGGACGCGCCGGTGTCGCCGAAGAAGCCGTCCAGTTCGGCCGAGACGTCGATGTTGATCAGGTCACCCGCCTCGATGCGGCGGTCGTCCGGGATGCCGTGCGCCACGTCCGGGCCGATGGAGATGCAGGTCGCGCCCGGGAAGCCGTAGGTCAGTTCCGGCGCGGAGCGGGCGCCCTCGCGCTCCAGCATCGCGCGGCCCAGGTCGTCCAGCTCCCGCGTGGTGATCCCGGGCTCCAGCGCCGCGCCCATGGCCTGCAGGGTGCGCGCCACCAGCCGGCCGGCGGCGCGGAGTTTCTCGAGGTCGTCGTCGTTGCCGATGGTCATGCGCGGAGTTTGGCCAAGCCGCGCAAAAACAACAACCGTCATCCCGGCCGCAGCGAAGCGGAGAGCCGGGACCCAGGAGGACTGTCAGCCGAGCCCGGTCCTCCTGGGTCCTGGATCGGCCTGGCGGCCGTCCGGGATGACGGTGAAATTTTGGGCGAGGGCGTTACAGGTCCGGCCTTATCACCGTCTTGCCCACCACCTTGCGCTGGGCCAGCGTCTCGAACGCCTCGCGCCAGCCGTCCAGCGGGTACTCGGCGTCGACGCGGGGCTTCACCTTGCCCTCTTCCGCCAGCTTCCAGATCGCCGCGTTGTTCTCAGCGCCCTTGGCGGGGTTCTGGCGGCCGTATTCGCCGGCGCGGACGCCGTGGACCGAGAAGCCCTTGATCAGCGCGATGTTGACCGGCAGCACCGGCAGCCGCCCCGAGGTGAACCCGATCGAGAGGATGCGTCCGCCGAAGGCGATGCAGCGGATCGACTCGTCGAACACGTCGCCGCCGACCGGGTCGTAGATCACGTCCGCGCCCTTGCCGCCGGTGATCTCCTTCACCCGCTCGCGGAAGCCGCCGGTGACGTTGACCGTGGCGTCGACGTCGTACTCGCGGGCGATGATCGCCAGCTTCTCGTCGGAGGCCGAGGCGGCGATCACCTTGGCGCCCAGCAGCTTGGCGTAGTCCACGGCGGCCAAGCCGACCCCGCCGGCCGCACCATGCACCAGCACCCACTCGCCCGGCTGCACCATGCCGATGCGGCTGAAGGCGACATAGGCGGTGAGGTAGCAGACCGGATAGCCGGCGGCCTGGCTGAAGCTGAGGTTGGCCGGCTTCTTCCGCAGCGTGGCGGCCGGGAGGATCGCGTATTCGGCGAAACCGCCACGGCCGCCGCTGACCACCGCGTCGCCCACCGCGAAGCCGGTCACGCCCTCGCCCAGGGCGTCCACCTCGCCGGCCAGCTCCATGCCGCCCACGAACGGGATCGGCGGCTTGTGCTGGTGCTCGCCGCGGGTCTGCATCAGGTCGGGAAAGTTCACGGCTGCGGCGCGCACCTTGATCCGCACCTCGCCGGGGCCGGGCTCCGGCGTCGGAATCTCCTTCACAACGCAGCCGGCGTAGTCGGGGAGCAGCTGTTCGACCACCAGCGCGCGCATCGTTCAGGCCTCTCTCAGCGGGGAGCGCCGATCAGGACAGGTTCCCGTTGCGTCGCTCAAGCGTGAGATCGGGACGCGTCAGCGCATCGCGCCGGGCAGGCCCTTGATGCCGTTCAGGATCATCGCCACGGCGAAATCGGCGGCGACGCCGGTGTCGATCGGACGGCGGGTCAGCATCCGCTCGCCGACCTCGCGCGCGATGCCGATGCAGGACGCGGCCATGTACTCGCTGTCGGCGGCGGGTCCACGGCCCTCGGCGATGGCGTCCTCGATGGCGTCCTTCACCTCGGCGAAGACGGCGGCCATCTCCGGGGTCTCGCCCTGGATGTGCGGCTGGATCTCGCCTTCCGGGCGGCGCGCCGCCCAGCTGATGTGCTCGTCGGCCATGAACTCGAAGTAGGCGACGATGGCCTGGCGCACGAAGCCGTCGAAGTCGCCCTTGTGGCGCAGGCTCTTGAGGATCGGGGCGAAGCGCCGCGCGCCGTCGTCGGCGAGGGCGGCGAACACCTCCTCCTTGGAGCGGTAGTAGTTGTAGAAGGTGCCGGCCGCGAGGCCCGTGCGGCGGATGATGTCGCGCACGGTGGCGGCCTCATAGCCCAGCTCGCCGAACACCTCGCGCGCGGCGTCCAGGATGGCCAGCCGGTTCTGGACCTTGGTCTGCTCCCGCTTGCCGACGGGGAGGTAGGCGACGTCTGCCACGTGTATGCGATACCCGAACTGAAAAGTGACGCGCGTCATTCTCTAGAAGGTTGACGCGCGCGGCAAGCGGTTATGCTCCGGCCGTCACACCGTCCGTTGCGCCCGGTCCTTCTCGTTGGCGCCCTTGATGGCGTCGCGGGCGGCCTGCCACTGCTCGTCGGTCCAAGAGGCCAGGTCGGCGCGGCCGCGGCCGGAGAGATAGCCGCCGCCGTCGATGGCGATGGTCTGGCCGTTGACGTAGGCCGAGCCCGGGTCGAGCAGGTAGACGGCCAGGTTGGCCAGCTCCCGCATCTCGCCCACGCGGTTCAGCGGAATGGTCGGGTCGGCCTTGCCGGCGGCGTCGGTGGCCTGGCCGGGGCTGAGGCGGGCCCAGGCGCCTTCGGTGGGGAAGGGACCGGGGGCGATGGCGTTGAAGCGGATGCCGCGGTCGCCCCACTCGACGGCCAGCGACATGGTCATCACGTTCAGGCCGGCCTTCGACATCGCCGACGGCACGGTGAACGGCCCGCCGTGCCAGACCCAGGTGGTCAGGATCGAGACCACCGAGGCGTGGGCGCCTTCCGCCAACCAGCGCTTGCCGGCGTCCAGGGTCACGTTGAATGAGCCGCGGAACACGATGTTGGCGATGGCGTCGAAGCCGCGCGGCGACAGGTCTTCTGTGCGGCTGATGAAGTTGCCGGCGGCGTTGTTGACCAGGCCGGTGGGCGTGCCGCCGGCCCAGACCTCGTCCATGGCGTCGTGGATCGCCTCGGGCACACGGATGTCGCAGGCCTGGCCGGTCACCACGCCGCCGCCGAACTTGGCGGCGTGCTCGGAGAGCTCCTTCGCCGTGGCGTCGATGACGGCGCCGCGCCGACCCCAGATGACCACGTCGGCGCCCAGCAGCGCGCAACCCTCGGCCATCACCTTGCCCAGTCCGGTGCCGCCGCCGGTGATCAGGATGCGTTGGCCCTTCATCAGGCCGGGCTTGAACATCAGGTCGTCGAGGGTGAAGTCGGTCATGGCGGCCTCCCGGGGCTTATGGCTTTGAGCCAGCAGGCCGCCCTGACGTCGGGTCGGTCAAGGCTCCGCGGGACGGGTCGCGACGTCTAGGGCCGCGCGTAGGCGCCCCAGAAGGTGCCGTTGCGGATCGGCTCGCCGACGTGAGCGGCGTCGAGTTGCCCTTCCTCCAGGGTCTCGAACGCTTCGCCCAGCAGCTTGCGGACGTCCTGGCCGTCCGAGGCCCAGGTCTTCTCCAGGGTCGGCACGACCCGGCCGTTGGTGTTGACCACCGCCAGCCGCCCGCCCGGGCGGATCGCCTCGCGGAGGCGGGCGATCTCCTCGGCGGCCGACAGGCAGTGCTGCAGCACCCACACCGAGATCGCCCCATCGACCCGCAGCCCACGGGCCACCAGGGCGGCGAACATCTCGCTGGAAACCACCGAGAAGCCCGGTTGCGCCACATAGGCCGGCGCGAAGCCGCGCATCTCCTGGCTGATGTCGACCCCCAGCACCTGGCAGCCGTAGCGCTCGATCAGCGCCTTGCTCATCCGCCCGATGCCGCAGCCCAGGTCGACGAACAGCTTGCCGGGCGCGGCCTGGATCAGCGGGCCCAGCAGGTCGGTGAGGTAGGGCGTCTCGCGGGTCCACCGCTCCTCGGTGGACTGGCCGGCCTCGGGGGTCAGGATGATCGCCTTGGCCGCGTCCACGTCGGCGACGCGGAAGATGCCGGGGTTGTAGGTCAGGGTCGCCATGGCGCCATGGCATGCCGCCGCCGGGCGGCGCGGGTCAAGGGGGCGGCCGTGATCGCGCAGCGGGGCCTTCAGCCACCCGGTACGAAGTTCGGGTCCACCCGCTTGATGAACTGCATCGCCGCGGCCGGGGCGCGCACCTTCCCCTCGTGGATGACGAAGGCGTAGACGTCGCGTGGCGTCTCCGCCGGGCCGGTGCGGTCGATCGGCGTGAAGTCGCCGGGGACGCGGCCCTGGGCGTACTCCTGGAAGCGGCCGGCCCAGGTATCCAGGTCCTTGGCCACATAGCCGGTCTCGATCTCGTCCGAGGCCGAGATGAGCCGCAGGTACACCAGGTCGCCGGCGATGTCGGGGATCAGCGGGTAGTTCTCGTTGTCCGAGGCGCAGATGGTCATGCCGCGCTCGCGGCACAGCGCCACGAACTTCGGGTCGGCGAAGGTGGCGTTGCGCACCTCGATCACGTGGCGCAGCGGCAGGCCGCCCAGGTTGTCTGGCAGCAGGTCGAAGAAGCCGGAGAAGTCGTCGTAGTCGAACTTCTTGGTGGCCATGAACTGCCACAGGATCGGGCCCAGCCGGTCGCCCAGTTCGGTCAGGCCCTGGTTCAGGAAGAAGCCGATCGACTGCGCCCCGTCGGTCAGCTTCTTGCGGTTCACGCAGAACCGCGAGGCCTTCACCGCGAACTTGAACCCCGGCGGCGTGGATTCACGCCACTTGGCCCAGCTGTCGGGCTTGAACGACGAGTAGTAGGTGCCGTTGATCTCGATCGCCGTGAGCTGGCGCGAGGCATACTCCAGCTCCTTCTTCTGGGAGAGCCCGGGCGGATAGAACACGCCCCGCCACGGCTCGAATGTCCACCCGCCGATGCCGCAGCGGATCTTGCCGGATTGGGACATGGGGCTCTCCGTTCTCGCTCCGCCCTAGGTATCCACGAAACGCCGGGTTCTCAAGATGTTCCGGTGCGCTTGTGCTGCCGCCGGGAGAACGAGTTATGCCATCGGCGCAACGCCAGCCGGGACAGCCTCACGTGATCGACCTGCATTTCACCACCGGCCCCAACGCCCGCAAGGTGGCGATCATGCTGGAGGAGACCGGCCTGCCGTACCGGCTCGTCACCTACGACATCGGCAAGGGCGAGTTGCTGACCGAGGAATTCCGCGCGCTGAACCCGAACGGGCGGGTGCCGGTGCTGGTCGACCACGACCCGATCGGCGGCGGCGACACGCCGGTGACGGTGTGGGAGTCGGCCGCCTGCCTCCAGTACCTGGCCGACAAGACCGGCCGCTTTCTGCCCAGCGCGCCGCACAAGCGCTACGCGACCCTTCAGTGGCTGGCCTGGCAGATCGCCAGCCTCGGCCCCTTCCACGGCCAGGCGCACCACTTCACCCGCTATGCGCCCGAGCCGATCGATCCTTACGCACGGCAGCGCTTCCGGCTGGAGGCGGAGCGCCTGATGTACGTGCTGGACCGGCAGTTGCGCGACCGCGAGTACGTCATCGGCGACGAGTACACGATCGCCGACATGGCCTGCTGGCCGTGGATCAACCTCACCTGGAACGCCCAGTTCGACCGGCCGCGGGAGTCGTTCGAGCATCTCGAGCGCTGGTTCCAGCAGATCAGGGCGCGGCCGGCCGTCGAGCGCATCTGCGTCGAGAAGCTGAACGAGTGGATGTACCGCTCAGACCACGTCCGCATCCCGCCCGACCGCTGGACCAACAGCTTCGGCGACAACTTCCACGCCTTCCACCGGAAGGGGTGATCGTCGCTCGCGAGGCCTACTTGCGCGTGGCTTTGGTCTTGTCGCGCGTGGCCTTGAACTCGGCGCCCGGCTTCCATTCCGGCCAGACGCGGCTGTTGGCCAGGTGCTGGCCCAGTTCGAACAGCAGCGTGCCGTCGGCGACGAAGCCCTTGGGGTCCCAGTTGGGATCGAACTCGTCCGCGGGCTGGTGATATTTGTCGGCGGTGTAGGCCTTGGACTTGGCGTCGCCGGCCTCCCTGCCACCCACGAACAGGTCGCGGCCGCCGCCGAAGCTGATGGCCGGTACGCCGACCTTGGCGAACGGGAAGTGGTCGGAGCGGAAGAAGCTGCCGGCCTCGGGTCGCGGGTCGGGGCTGTAGTAGCGGCCGTGCGCCTTGCCGACCTTGATCAGTTCGTCCTGCAGGGTCAGCGGGGCGTTGCCCGAGGTGGTGAAGTCGCGCGCCAGGCCGTTGGGCCCGACGCCGTCCATGTTCAGCACGCCCACGGTGGTGGCCAGCGGATAGAGCGGCGTCGAGGCGTAGTATTCCGAGCCCAGCAGCCCCTTCTCCTCGGCGGTCACCGACATGAAGACCAGCGTGCGCTGCGCCCGGCCGGCCTTCACCGCGTCTCGCGCCAGTTCCAGGAGCATCGCCGTGCCCGAGGCGTTGTCCAGCGCGCCGTTGTAGATCTTGTCGCCTTTGGCGTCGGGCAGGCCCACGCCCAGGTGGTCCCAGTGGGCGGTGTAGAAGACCCGCTCGTTCGGGAACTTCGTGCCCGGGAGCGCGCCCACCACGTTGTGAGAGACCACCTTCTGGGCGTCGACGGCCTCGTCGGCGGAGAAGGTCACATCACGCAACACCACCGGCTTGAAGTCGCGGGTCTGGGCCTGCTTCTTCAGCGCGTCGAGGTCGTAGCCGCCGGCCTTGATCATCGCCGCCGCGGCGTCGCGCTGGACCCACGCTTCCAGCGGCGCGTGGGTCTTCAGCGGGTCCTTGCGGATGACGTCGAAGATCTCGTTGGTGTTGGAGTTCTTGACCGTCGCCCAGCCGTAGGAGGCCGGCGCCGTCTCGTGGATCACGATGAAGCCGATGGCGCCCTGGCGCGCGGCCTCCTCGTATTTGTAGGTCCAGCGGCCGTAGTAGGTCATCGCCTTGCCGCCGAAGTCGCCCC
>CBHTUE010000143.1:0-12482 GCA_966096115.1 uncultured Phenylobacterium sp. | reverse complement strand
GTGTCGCCGCCCTCGATGGCCACGGCCTCGACGCGGATCAGGATGCCCTTGGGGTGGCACTGCGGGTCGGGCACGTCCTCGTATTTCAGGACGCTGGGCGGACCGTTCTCGTAATAGATGGCGGCCTTCATGACGTGCTCCCTCAAACGCTTGTTTGACGAAACTCAAACCACGGGCAAGCTGGCGGTGCAAGTGAGGCCCCATGCAGCTCGCCAAACCCCGCCTGGACATCGGCCTGAACACCAACGACCTCGCGCCGATGCTGGCGTTCTGGCAGGGCGAGGCGGGTATCCCGTTCGACCACCTGTTGCCGATCCGCAAGGGCCAGGACCAGCACCGCCACGACGCGAACGGCAGCGTGCTGAAGATCAACCACCACGCCGATCCGCTGCCGGACACGCCGCCCAGCGGCTACCGCGAGCTGATCGTGGCGCGCGACGGGATGATCGTGCCGGTGCATCTGGCCGACCCTGAGGGCAACCGGGTGACCTTGGTCCCGCCGGGCTACGACGGCGTGACCCAGATCGCGGTGCGGATCGGCGTGCGCGACCTGGAGGCGCATCGGCGGTTCTATGCCGAGGCTCTGGGGTTTCCCGAGGAGCGGCCGGGCGTGTTCCGGGCGGGCGAGAGCCTCATCATCCTGGAGGCCGACCCGTCGGCGCCGACGGACGCGCAGATGCGGGGGAAGGGCTGGCGCTACATCACCTTCCAGGTCTTCAAGGTCGATGAGGAACACGCCGCGGTGCTGGCCAAGGGCGGCCGCGAGGCGATGGCGCCGGTGACGCTTGGGACGACCGCGCGCATCTCCATGGTCCGGGACCCGGACGGCAATTGGATCGAGCTCAGCCAGCGGGCCTCGATCGTGGGGTCGCTCAGCTGAACATCGCGTCGGGCGCTTCCGCCCGCGTCTTCTTCCTCGGGCGTTCGATCAGCACGCCCGGGTAGCCTTTCAGCGGCATGAGGGCCTCGCCCAGGTAGGCCCAGTCGGCCTGCTGGGTGTGGTTGAGGTGGTAGCGGGGCTCGCGGCCGGTGCGGCTTTCGAACAGCGGGCGCGGGATGTTGATCATCTTCGGCGAGCGGGCGCGCTCGTAGAACAACGGCGTGCCACAGCGGGCGCAGAAGCTGCGGGTGGTGTGCGTCTCGGGGTCCTCGTAGCGGCTGACCAGGTCGTCGCCGGCCAGCATGCGGAAGCGGCTCTTCCAGCTGCCGACATAGGTGGCGTAGGCGCAGCCCTGGGCGTGGCGGCTGGCCGGGCCGTGGTCGTGCCAGGCCCAGACGGCGGGCACGTCGATCTCGAATCGCACCCCGCCGCAGACGCAGGCGCCCGCGGCCTGCACCGTCGAGCGCTTGGCGCCCTCCGGCAATTTGGCGCGGTCGCGGGGCTTGGCGGGCATGCGGGAAGGCTCCGGGGTTGCGGGCGCCTAAGGCACGGCGGATGGTGGCGAAAAGCAAGACGGGAGGGACGGCCATGGCGTCACGCGCGCTGGTGCTGGGCGGCGGCGGCCCGGTGGGGATCGCCTGGGAGAGCGGCCTGCTGGCCGGCTTGGCGAAGGCGGGTTTGGACCTGGGCGGCGCCGATTTCATCATGGGCACCTCGGCGGGGTCGTTCGTCGGCATGCGCCTGGCGTTCGGGGCCGAGACCGCGACGATGGCCGATCCGATCCTGGCCGAGCGCCCGCCGCAGGCGCCCTCCAGCGAGCGCGCCGCGGGCGCGGCGGGCGGGCCGCCGGCCGACCTCGCGCCGCTGATGCGGCTGATGGGCGAGGCCCAGGGCGGGACGCGCGACCCCGCCGAGGTGCGCCGCGAGATCGGCGCCTTCGCGCTGGCCGCCCCGACCATGAGCGAGGACGACTTCATCGCCAGCTTCGGCCGCACCATGGCCGGCCTGCCGCAGGACGCCTGGCCGCCAAGGGCCTATGCCGCCACTGCCGTCGACGCCCTGACCGGGGCCTTCCAGATGTGGACTGGCGCGGACGGGGTCGGCATCGGCCGCGCGGTCGCCTCCAGCTGCAGCGTGCCGGGGGTCTATCCCCCGGTGACCATCAAAGGCCGGCGGTACATCGACGGCGGCATGCGCTCCAGCACCAACGCCGATCAGGCGACAGGCCACGAGAAGGTTTTCGTGGTGGCCCTGCGCCTGTCCGCCGGGAGCGAGGTGGGCGATCGCATCGCCGCGCGCCTGGACGAGGAGGTGCGGTCCCTGGAGGCGGGCGGCGCGACGGTCACTCTGATCGTCCCCGACGACGGCAGCCGAGCGGCCATGGGCGTCAACCTGATGGACTTCCGCAAGCGCGCCGACGCCGCACAAGCCGGGCTGGCCCAGGGCGCGGACCAGGCGGCGAGGCTGGCGATGGCCTGGAACGCCTGACCTCGGATTCGCCTCGCAGGCGGCGAGGCTTGCCGCTCAGGGAACGCTGACTCAAGCTCCCGAAAAAGGGGACGAATCAGCCATGGCGACGCGCGCGCTGGTGCTGGGCGGCGGCGGCCCTGTGGGGATCGCCTGGGAGTGCGGCCTGCTGGCCGGGCTGGCGCAGGCCGGCGTCGACCTCGGGCAGGCGGACTTCACCCTGGGCACTTCGGCCGGATCGTTCGTCGGGGCGCGTCTGGCGATGGGGGCCGACGCGGCGAAGCTGGCCGAGCCGATCTTCGCCGACGTGGTGCGCCCGGCCAGCCGCTCGGCCCGCCCGCCGGACCTGACCAACGTGATGCGCCTGATGGTCAAGGCGCAGGAGGCCGAGCGCGAGGCGACTGAGGTGCTGGCCGAGATCGGCGGGCTGGCGTGCGCCGCCGAGACGATGAGCGAGGACGAGTTCATCGAGAGCTTCGGCCGCTGGTTCTCGACCCTGCCGCCGGACGCCTGGCCGGAACGTGGCTTCGCCTGCACCGCGGTGGATGCGGAGTCCGGAGCCTTCCGCCTCTGGACCCGACATGCCGGCGTCGGCGTCACCCGCGCGGTGGCGGCCAGCTGCGCGATCCCGGGCGTCTACCCGCCGATTACCATCCAGGGCCGCCGCTGGATGGACGGCGGCGTGCGCTCCTCCACCAACGCCGACCTGGCGGCTGGGCACGACGTGGTGGTGGTCGTCGCCATCCGCCTGGACGACTGGACGCCGGGTGGCGCCCTGGCCCGGGTGTTTCGCGCGGCTGGAGCAGGAGGTGCAGGCGCTGGAGGCGGGCGGGACGAAGGTGGTGGTGCTGCTGCCCGACGAGGCCAGCCGCGCAGCCATGGGCGGCAACCTGATGGAATTCCGCAAGCGCCCCGACGCCGCCCGCGCCGGCCTGGCCCAGGGCGCGGCCGAGGCGGCGGCGCTGGCGGCGATTTGGAGCTAGGCGGCCAGACGGCGGGCGCCAAGCTCGAGCGCCCGCCGCGGCGATGGACCGTCAGGCTGGGGAAAGCCCCGCGGTCCGGCGTCGGCGGACGGCGGCCCCGGTCAGGCCGAAGCCCAGGATCATCATCGCCCAGGTCGCGGGCTCGGGGACGGCCGGCAGATTTAGCGTACCGCTGAAGGTGTTCTGGCTGAGCGGCCGCGGAACGGTGCGGTCGAGGGTCCCGATCGCCTGGAACGCGCCGCTGGCGCCGAGGAAGCGGCCCGTGCCGCCCGTGACCACGAAGTTCACCGTGTTGTTCAGGAAGCCGGGCGTGGCCGTGGGCGTGAAGAACCCCGAGTAGGTCCCGAGCAGGCTGTCGCCCGCGGCGAACGCGAAATCGAACACCCCGCCGCTGTAGACGGTCGGCGGCGGCGTCAGGCAGTGGGCCAGCGACGGGCCGAAGGCGCCGAAGTTCGACGTGCCGGCGGCGGTGGAGTTGGCCGGCGAGAAGGCGACGCGCAGGTCGCCGGGCGCGCAGAGCGGGCTGCCGACGATCGGCGGCGGGGTGTCGTTCATGGTCGTGCCGGTGAAGGCGAAGGTCCCTGCCGCGGCAGGCGACGCCGCCGCCAGGGCCAGGACGGCCAGGGCCGGGCGGATTAGGCGGTAAGAGCGTGACAGGCGCATACTGATCTCCGAAGGTCTCGTGCTGCCGGGGAAGCGGCGGGAGAACCGTCGGTCGGCGCCATCGCCGGTGGAATGATGGACAACCGTTGATAAGCCGATGATTTCCCGATTTCGTTTGGAGTCAGTGGGTTGGACGGCAACACCCTAGTCGCGACGACGGCCGCCGAGCTGGCGCGATGGGGCGCGTTCCGGCTCGGATCGACCCGCATCGACCCGGCCTCGCGTGAGGTCATCGGGCCTGGCGGGGCCAATACGATCGAGCCCAGGGTGATGCAGGTGCTGCTGGTGCTGGCCCACGCGGCGGGTGGCGTGGTCACCCGCGACGAACTCAGCCGGCTTTGCTGGAACAGCCAGATCGTCGGCGACGACGCCCTGAACCGCGCGATCGGCGAGGTCCGGCGGCTGGCGCGGACGGTGGCGGCCGACGAGTTCGGCGTCGAGACGATCCCGCGCACAGGCTACCGGCTGACCGGCGCCACGATCGCCACCGACGGCGCGGCGCCTGCCGCTCCTGCGCCCGGACCGACGCCGGCCGCCGGGACGCCGAGGATGTCGCGGCGATGGATGGTTGGCGCCGCCGCCCTGGGCGTGACGGCCGCCGCGGTCGGCGCGGGCGTCTGGGCCCTGCGGCCGGACCCCGGCGCGCATCAGGCCGCCGACCTGGCGGAACAGGCGCGGCTGGCGATGGCGGACGGCCTGCCTGCCGGGGCGGTCCAGGCCACGGGCCTGCTGCAGCAGGCGGTAACGCTGCGGTCGCGCGACCCGGCGCTATGGGGCAGGCTGGCGCTGGCCTGGCGGGCGCGGGCGGAGTTCGCGACGCCGGCCCAGACCGCGGCCGCAGTGAAGGCCTGCGAGCTGGCAGCGGCGCGGGCGATGGCGCTGGACCCGGCGCAGGCCGACGCGCGCACGGCCCTGATCATGCTGCGGTCGGTCTACGGCGACTGGCTGGTCGTCGAGCGCCGGCTGCGCGAGGTGCTGGCGGCGTCTCCGGGTCACGAAGAGGCTACCAGCGAGCTCGCGGCGCTCCTGGCGTCGGTCGGCCGGTTTGGGGAAAGCGGCGCGTTGGTCGACCAGCTGGTCGCGAGCCAACCGTTGTCGCCTGTCTACCAGTACCGCCATGTCTTCACGCTCTGGAGCCGCGGGCGGCTGGGGGACGCGGACCGCGCGGCGGACCGCGCCTTCGCCCTTTGGCCGCGGCATCCGTCCGTATGGTCGGCGCGGATGTGGCTGCTGGGCTGCTCCGGCCGCGCCGGCGCGGCCCTGGCGCAGATCGACGACGTCGACGGCCGGCCCGCGGACCTGAGCGCCGCGAACGTGGGCCTGCTGCGGGCGGCGATGCTCGCGGCTCAGTCGCGCGGCCCGGCGGCGATCCAGGCCGCCGTAGACGCCAGCATGGCCGCCGCGCGGGCGGGACCCGGCGCCTCGATCAGCGCCATCATGATCCTCTCGCTGCTCGGGCGGCTGGACGAGGCGTTCGAGGTGGCCGACGGCTACCTGCTGCGGCGCGGGCCCAGCATCATGCCGCTGCGCGCGACCGGCGCGCAGGCGGTGTCGACCGACACACGCCACCGCCACACCCAGGTGCTGTTCACGCCCGCCACCGCGCTGCTGCGCGCCGACGCCCGCTTCCTGCCGATGTGTGAGGCCTGCGGCCTGGCCGACTACTGGCGCCAGTCGGGCCATCGGCCCGACTTCCTGGCCGGCGAGCCGGTCTAGCCGTTCTTCTTCACGAAGTTACGGATCGCCGTGATGATCCGGTCCTGCACGTCGGGCTGCAGGTAGGCGTGCATGGGCAGGCTGATAACCTTGCCGGACGCGGCCTCGGTGACCGGCAGGCCGCCGGGGGCTGGGTAGCGGGCGTAGGGGGCCTGCTGGTGCAGCGGGACCGGGTAGTAGACCGCCGAGGGGATCTCCTCGGCGCGCAGGTGGGCGGCCAGGCCGTCGCGGTCGTCGGTCTCGATAGTGTACTGCGCCCAGACCGAGACGCCGTCCGCGATCACCGGCGGCGTACGGACCACGTCGCCCAGGCCCTGGGCGTAGCGGGCGGCCACGCGGTTCCGGGCGGCGATCTCGTCGGCGAAGATGGTCAGCTTCTGGAGCAGGACGGCGGCCTGGATGGTGTCCATGCGGCTGTTCATGCCGACCCGCATGTTCAGGTACTTGGGGTCGTGGTCGAAGGTGCGGCCCTCGAGGTCGGACTTCACCGCCTGGCCGTGCACGCGCAGGCTGACCAGCAGGTCGTGCAGGCGCGCGTCCTTGCAGAGCACCGCGCCGCCGTCGCCGTAGCAGCCCAGCGGCTTGGCCGGGAAGAACGAGGTGGTGGTTACGTCGGCCCAGTGCAGCGGGTGGCGGCCGCTCAGCGTGCAGCCGAAACCCTGGGCGCTGTCGGCGATCAGCTTCAGGCCGTGCTTCGCGCAGACCGCGGCGATGGCCGGGTAGTCGGCGGGCTGCCCGAACAGGTCGACGGCGATGACCGCGCGCGGGGTCAGCTTGCCTTGCGCCTTCACCGCCGCGATGGCGGCATCGAGCTTGGCCGGGTCGAGGTTGTAAGTGTCCGGCAGGACGTCGACGAACACCGGGCTCGCGCCCACCAGCGGCATGGCCTCGGCGGTCGCGGCGAAGGTGAAGGCCGGGCAGAACACCGCGTCGCCAGGCCCTATGCCCCAGGCCATCAGCGGCAGCACCAGGGCCTCGGTGCCCGAGCCGCAGGAGAGCGCGAAGGGCGCCTCTCCGAACGCGGCGAGCTCGGCCTCGAACTGGGCGATCTCGGGGCCCATGATGTAGGCGCCGGAGCGGACCACCTTGAGGATCGCGTCCTCCAGGGGCTGGCCCAGGCGGGCGCGCTGGGCGGCCAGGTCGATGAACGGGATCATGGCGGCGGCTTCTGACACGTGTCGGCCCGTGCGGCCAAAACACGATGCGTGTCAGGGTATTGCTGCGCCCCGCGACAGCGGCGAGGTCCTGTTGAACCGCAGAGGTCGCGGAGATCGCGCAGAGGACGCAGAGACCTCAGAGCCTCCGCCACCTCTTCGAACCCCTCTGCGATCTCTGCGGTTAAGAGCGGCGCTGACGCGCCCGGACGCCGCTAAGTTTCCCGCGTCATCCGGGCCGGGCCGTGCATCTCGGGGTCGGAGATGCTGTGGCGGCCGGTCTCCAGTCGCCCGGCGAAACGGCGCAGCCAGCCGGGGTGGCCGGCCAGGGTCAGCGACAGGTCGTACCAGCCGCCGTGCGCGGACAGCGGCCAGCTGTTGGTGACCGACTGGCCGGGCGGCACGGCCACCTTCCAGGTCTTCAGCGCATAGGCGTTGCCCATGGCGTTCGCGTTGATCGGCGCGGAGCCCGTATTGCGCAGCGTCAGGCTGAGCGTGGCGGCCTTGCGGTCGAAGGCCGTGGTCAGCGCCAGCGCCGGCTCGGCCGTCCCGCGGAAGTGCCGATGGAAGCCGCCGGGGCCCAGGATCCACAGGTCGTAGTGCGCGTCCTGCAGTGGCCAGCCGTCCAGCATCCGCTCACCCGGCCCCACGGTGTAGCGGCGCGGCGGGTGGACGGCGTCCAGCAGGTCGTAGACGTGGAACACGGCCCCGACCGTCCCGGTGTTGGCCATCGTCAGGCGCGCCGCCTTGGCGTCCAGCGCGATGGTGGTGTCCAGCCGATAGGGCAACGCGCGCGAGGGCCGCGTCCCGGCGGCCTGTTCGGGCGCCTTCGGCGTCGTCGGTGTCGGCGGCTTGGTCCTACGGGTGAGGGCCGCCGCCCGGGCCGCGGCCGGGGCCGTCGCGGGCATCGCCGGCGGGCGCTCGCGGTTGGGCTGGGCGAAGTCGAAGGCCGAGGTGAGGTCGCCGCACACCGAGCGGCGCCAAGCGGTGATGTTCGGCTCCATCACCCCGAACCGCTGCTCGAGGAAGCGGATGATCGAGGTGTGGTCGAACACCTGGGAGTTCACCCAGCCGCCGCGGCTCCAGGGCGAGATGACGATCATCGGCACCCGCGCGCCCAGGCCGTAGGGGCGGCCCATCAGGCTGGGCACGTCGCCCGGTTGCGGGATCGGCACCTTGAGCGTGTGGTACTCGCCGGTCAGGTCGACGGTGGAGCCGCCGAAGACGCCGCCCTTCGGGTCGCGCGACGGTGGGGCAGGCGGCGGCATGTGGTCGAAGAAGCCGTCGTTCTCGTCGTACATCAGCAGGAGCACGGTCTTCGCCCAGACCTCGGGATTGGCGGTGAGCGCGTCCAGCACCTGAGCGGTGAAGTCGGCGCCCTGGGCCGGGCTGGAGGGCTCGGGGTGCTCCGAGGCCTTGGCCGGTGCCACGATGTAGGAGACCTGCGGCAGGGTCCCGGCCAGCACATCGGCCTTCAGGGCGTCGAGCTTGTAGGTAGAGAGGCCGTCACGGACGAGGCGCGGGTCCGAGCCCGGCGCCTTGGCGCGGGCCGCGCGGAACGAGGCGAACCCCACCAGGGAGTTGTCGCCGAAGTTGTCGGCCATGTCCTGGTAGACGCGCCAGGAGACGCCGGCCGCTGTCAGCCGCTCGGGATAGGTGGTCCAGGTGTAGGGTTCCTTGGCGCCGCCCTGCTCCACGAAGCGGTCGTGGGTGTTGAACAGGCCCGGTCCGCCGCCCCGGCCCAGCGGGTCGTTGCCGCCGGTGAACAGGAACAGGCGGTTGGGATTGGTCATCGCTTGCAGCGAGCAATGGTAGGCGTCGCAGATGGTGAAGGCGTCGGCGAGCGCGTACTGGAACGGGATGTCCTCGGCCCGGTAGTAGGCCATCGAGGGGGCGCCCTCGGCGGTGGGCCAGCGGGCCATGCGGCCCTCGTCCCAGGCGGCCTGGGCGTCGGCCCAGTGGTGCGGCGTGCCCTCCACCCGCATCAGGTCGAAGGTTTTGTCGGTGTCGAGCGGGAACGGGGCGATGAAGGTGGGCTGGCCGGCGCCCAGGCCGCTGGCCTGGGTCCAGACGGTGCGCTCGCCTTCCAGCGGGATCGGGAAGCGGTCGGCGAAGCCGCGCACCCCGTTCATGGCCCCGAAGTAGTGATCGAAACCGCGGTTCTCCTGCATGAAGATCACGATGTGCTCGACATCGCGGATCGTGCCGGTGCGGACCCGCGCGTCGATCGCCGCGGCGCGGGCGATCGAGGCCGGCAGAGCCGATCCGGCGGCGGCGAGCAGGAAGTGGCGGCGGTCGAGCATCGGGGCGTAGACTCGCCGATGCCGGGCCGAATGCAACCGTTTAGCGGGTCGGTTCAGGGACCTTTGTAGATGACGCCTTCCTTCATCACGAAGCCGACGTGGGTCAGCAGCGTCACGTCCTTCAGCGGATCGCCGGCCACGGCGATCAGGTCGGCGGCGTGGCCGGGCGTCAGGCTGCCGGCGACGGCGGAGACCTGCAGGTGGTCGGCGGCGTTGACGGTCGCGGCCTGGATCGCCTCCAGCGGGGTCAGGCCGGCCTTGACCAGCAGGGCGAACTCTCCGGCGTTGTCGCCGTGGGCCGAGACGCCGGTGTCGGTGCCGAAGGCGATCTTCACCCCGCCCTCGTGCGCGCGCCGCGCCATGTCGATCATCTTGGGCCCGGCCTCCAGCGCCTTGGCCGACTGGGCGGGGGTGAGGAAGTTGTTCGGGCCGGATGCGACCCGGGCCACGAAGTCGCCGGCCATCAGGGTGGGGACCAGGTAGGCGCCGGACTTCTTAAAGAGCGCGATGGAGTCCTTGTCCAGGTAGGTGCCGTGCTCGATGGAATCGCCGCCGGCCTTGAGGAAGGCGTTGATGCCGTCGACGCCGTGGGCGTGGGCGGTGACGCGGCGGCCCATGCGGTGGGCCGCGTCCACGATGGCGGCCAGCTCCTCGTCGGAGAACTGCTGGTTCAGGCCCGCGGCGGTGTTGGAGAGCACGCCGCCGGTGGCGGTGATCTTGATGACGTCGGCGCCCTGCTGCACCTGCTGGCGCACCGCGCGGCGGCAATCGTCCGCGCCGGAGCACACGGCGTTAGGCCGCAGCAGCTCCAGGATGTCCCAGCGGAATCCGTTGGCGTCGCCATGGCCGCCGTGCACCGAGATCGCCGAGCCGGCGGCGATGATGCGGGGCCCGGGCACGTCGCCCGCCGCGGTCGCCTTGCGGAGCGCGAAGATGGCGTCGTTGTCGGCGCCGAGGTCGGCGACGGTGGTGAAGCCGGCCATCAGGGTGCGCCGCGCGTGGCGGGCGCCGACCATGGCCTGCTCGGCCGAGGACTGGGTGACCTCGTCCAGTCGGCTGGTGGGGCTGGTCTGGCTGGTCAGGTGCACGTGGCTGTCGATCAGGCCGGGCAGCACGAAGCTGCTCTTCAGGTCCACGACCTTGGCGCCGGGCTCGGACACATAGCCGTCGGCTATGCGCACGACCTTGCCGCCCTGGATGACCAGGGTCTTGGCGGTCTCGACCCTGCCGGAGGCCGGGTCCACGAGGACGCGCCCCGCCTGGACGAAGGTGGTCTGCGGCGCCTGGGCATACGCGCCGGCGCCGAGGGACAGAGCGGCGATCGCGCCGAGCAGAAGTCGTTTCACAGGAGGCCCCGAAGCTGAACTGGGGGGACCTTAGGCACGCTTGATCGGCGCGTCAGCGCCCAAAGAGACGAACCACGAAAAACACGAAAGGACACGAAAGGGAGCCGGACGCCTTTCGTATCTTTCGCGCCTTTTGTGGTTCAGGTCGATGCCTTCGGCGCGCAGCGCCGGCACCTAGATCTGCCGGGCGCGGCCTTCCCAATAGGGGGCGCGGACCTTGTTGCGCTGGATCTTGCCGGCCTCGGAGCGCGGCAGTTCGGTCACGAAGTCCAGGCTGCGCGGGACCTTGAAGGCCGGCAGGCTGTCGCGCGCGAAGCTGAGGATCTCGTCGGCCAGGGTGGACGAGGGCTGATAGCCCGGCTTCAGCAGGATCACCGCCTTCACCTGTTCGCCCCACTCGTCGTGCGGCACGCCGACGGTGGCGCTGTCGGCGACGGCGTCGTGCTTGATCAGCTCGTTGTCGACTTCCTGCGGGTAGATGTTGACCCCGCCGGAGATGATCGTCTCAGCGCTGCGGCCGGTCAGGAACAGGTACCCGTCGTCGTCGAAGTAACCCATGTCGCCCATGGTGAAGTAGTCGCCGACGCGCGACGCCTGGGTCTTCTTCTCGTCCTTGTAGTACTGGAACGCGCCGCCCGGCGGCAGCTGGTGGTAGATCGTGCCGGAGACGTTCGGCGGGCACTCGGCGCCCTGCTCGTCCAGGATCTTGGAGCCCAGCAGTTCCGGTTTCTTGCCCACCGAGCCGGGCTTCCGCAGCCACTCGTGGCTGTCGATCATGAAGCCCGCGCCGCCCTCGGAGCCGGCGTAGTACTCGCTGAGCACCGGGCCGAACCATTCGATCATGGCGTGCTTGATCTCGGGCGGGCAGGGCGCCGCGCCGTGGATCATGAACTTCACCGAGCTGACGTCGTACCTGGCCTTCACCTCGTCCGGCAGCGCGAGCAGGCGCTGGAACATGATCGGCACCAGGTGCAGGTGGGTGACCTTGTGGTCGTGGATGGCGCGCAGCGTGGCCTCGGAATCCCACTTGTCGAGGAACACCAGCGTGGCCCCCGCGCCCGACGAGAAGCCGACGTCGAACGCCAGCGGAGCGGCGTGATAGGCCGGGCCGGCGCAAAGCTGGACCGACTGGGCGTCGTAGCCGCGCAGTGCATAGATCGCCGGCATCGGCACGACCGGTTGGGCGCGATAGACGCCCTTCGGCCGGCCCGTGGTGCCGGAGGTGTAGAGCATCTGGTTGCCCAGCACCGGGTCGTCGATGTCCGAGGCGTCGAGGCCGTCGAGGGCGGTGGCGTAGTCCTGGAAGCCGTCGATCGGCCCGCCGACGGCGATCTTCAGGCGCAGGTCCGGCGCCTGGGCGGCGGCCGGGCCGCAGGTGGCGACGCGGGCCTCGCCGAACACCGCCTTGGCCTCGCAGTCGTTCAGGATGTAGGCGACCTCGTCGACGTTCAGGTGCCAGTTCACCGGCGTCAGGCGGAAGCCGCCGCGGCGGGTGGCGGCCTGCACCTCGATGAACTCGTGGCGGTTCGACATCACCAGGGCCACCGCGTCCCCGGCCTTGAGCCCGGCGTTCCGCAGCAGCCGCACGATCTGGTTCGCCCGGGCGTTGACCTGGGCGAAGGTGGTGACTGTTCCGTCCGGACAGACCACGGCGGCCTTGCCGGGCTGCAGGTTGGCCCACATCGCCGTGGTCATGCCCGTCGCGGCGGCGGCCTCGGCGTCCGTCAGCCAAGCCGCCCGCGCCATCACCTCGCTCATGCCGTTCCTCCTGCGGGCCTATGACTGACCGCTGATAAGGCACCATGGCATGGCGGCGATGAGGCCGCCTAGACCCCTTACCTCCTGCCGCTTCGCGGGGGAGGTAAGGGCGCGCGCTAAGCCTTGAAGCGTCGCAGCACGAAGCCGCCCATAGTAGCGCCGACCGCGGTGACGAATGTGCCCCACAGGATTTGGGCGACACTGATATGGGT
>CBHTUE010000142.1:0-12527 GCA_966096115.1 uncultured Phenylobacterium sp. | reverse complement strand
ATCGCGTCGACCAGGGCGGGCCGGCCGGAGATCTGCGCCAGTTCGCCCACGAAGCCGCCGGGCTCGTGCGCGACGATCAACTCACGACCCGAGCTCTCGTTGTGACCGAACACCTCGACCGTGCCCGACAGGATCACGGCCAGGCCGTGGCCCTCCTCGCCCACGCGCTCGACGGCTTCGCCTAAGGCGAAGCTCCGCACAGCGCCAAAGGGCTTCAGCCGCTCGAGGTCCGCCGCCGCCAGGGTGGGGAACATCTGCGGGCGGCGGCTCTCCATGTTGGCGAGCGGGGGCTGGGCCATGTCGTTACCGTTCCAACCAAGCGAGGCGCGCCTCGAAGCGTGACCTCCGGGCTGAGGCAGAGGCCACCGCTCCCACGAATGGGCGACCGTGCGCTAGGACAGAACGACCCTGAACTAGCGCTCTGACTTCGGCGGCTTTGCGAAGGGCTGAACGTCCGCCGCGGTCACCGGATCCTTGTAGCTGTTGCCGAAGTTGGTGCGCAGGTAGCTGACGACCTGGGCGACCTGGGTCGGCGACAGCTGGTCGGAGAACCAGGGCATGCCGCCGCGGCCCTTCTCGACGATGGAGATGGCGTAGGCGGTCGTGCCCAGGCGCGGGTTGTTGGCCAGGGCGGGGAACTTGCCCGCGCCCTCCGCGCCCTTGCCGCCCTCCATGTGGCAGGCCTGGCAGTAGAAGACGTAGATTTCGCGGCCGTCCTTGGGGATCGGCGGCTTGGAGCCACCGGGACCGGGCTCGTCGGCGAACGCCGGCGTGGCCATCGCGGCCAGCAGGGCCAGCGCGGGGAGGAGAACTTTGGGCGTCATGCTCAGGCCTCCAGGGCGCGCTTGTGCAGGCGGGTGATGGCGTCCAGCGAGGAGAGCAGCGAGCCCTCCATCCAGCAGCCGATGTAGGAGGCGTGCTCGCCGGCCAGCACGACGCGGTCTTCCAGTGCGCAGAGCTCCTGGTAGTGTTCCTTGCGGGTGTCCTCGTTCCAGCGGGCGCAGCAGCCCATCACCCAGGGCACCCGGCTCCAGGCCACGCTGGCGCCGGTGATGAACTCCTTGCGGTAGCTCTCCGGGTGGAACACCGAGCCCTGGGCCAGGGCCGCCTCGATCCGCTCCTCGGGCGTCATGCCGGCCAGCCGGTAGGCGGCGGGGCCGTTGGAATAGGCGCCCAGCAGCACCGCAGGACCGTCCTGGAAGAAGTTGAAGTTCGGATAGGAGACCAGGCTGATCTCCTGGCTGGTGAAGGAGTGGCCGCCGTAGATATGGGCGTCCTCCTCCCAGAACCTGCGGCGCATCTCCAGGCCGATCTTGACCGAGTTGGAGTAGGGGACCGCGCGGATCGCCTTCTGCTTCTTCTCCGGCAGGTTGGTCTCGATCTGGCTGAGCACGGTCAGCGGGATGGTGCAAACGCAGAAGTCGGCGGTGGCGGTGGTGGGCGCGTTGCCCTTGGCCATGTCGAGGTAGGTGATGCTGACGCCGGACTTGTCCTGCATCAGCTTGGTGACCTTGGCGTTGTAGGTGATCAGGTGGCTGACCTTCTTGCCGAAGCCCTCGCCGATCTTGCCCATGCCGCCCTTGGGCTGGAACATGGTCGTCTGCATCTCGTCGTTCATGTAGAGGGCCATCTGGTTCCAGACGCCCGTCTTCAGCACCTCGTCGAACGGGAACAGCTCCGAGGGCGTCGGCGCCGCCGGGACGCCGCCGCCAGGCGGGCGGTCGTAGCCGCGGTGGCTCGAGGAGCGCAGGTTCTTGGTGTAGCGCATGTCGGCGTCCAGCATGCCCCAGTTGCGCAGGGCCTCCTTCAGCCGGTCCATGTCCTCGGGGGTCAGCTTCGTATCGAGCGACTTCTGGTCGATGGCCTTGGAGAGCAGTTCGGCGACGTTGCCCTCGAAGTCGGCGGCCAGGGACTTGAACCGCTGCGGCCGGCCGCCGAAGGCGTCGACGTTGTGGACATAGGCGTTGTGGTTGAACTGGATGAACGGCTCCAGCTCCACGCCGAAGGCCTTGCAGTAGTGCAGCAGGGTGCGGTGGTGGTAGGGGATCCGCCACGGCCCGGGGTTCAGGTAGTTGCCCTTGGAGAAGCCGACCTTCTGCGTCGCCCCGCCCAACTCGGTGTAGGTGTCGCCGCCGTAGAGGGTCCAGTTCCGGCCGCCGTGGCGGTTCTGGTACTCCAGGATCCGGACTTTGTAGCCCGCCTTCTCCAGTTCATAGGCCGCCAGCATGCCGGCCAGGCCGGCGCCCAGCACGATCACGGTAGCGCCCTTGCGCGCGCCGCTGAGGTTGGGCGGGCCCTCGAACTGGGTTTCTGCCGCGTGCCCGAACGTGGTCATCAGGCTGTAGATGGCCGCGGTCCCACCGATCAGCCCTATGGCGTGAAAGAGCTGCCGCCGTGTGGGGGACTGCTGTCCGGACTCCATGCAATGACCTCGCTGCGCTGACGTTTCGGGCGCCAAACCAACAGGAGCTTGGCCACTAGGCGAGGCGGGCGAACGGACGTCGGCGGAAATCCCCCCCGACGCCGCGCAATCCGGCGGCGCCTGCCTAGAAGGGATGCACGGAATTGCGCAGACCTCTAGCCCGCGGAGGGCGCGGCGCGCGGCAACGACGCGGGACTCAGGCGCCCTTGGCGGCCACGGCGATGGCGGATTCGATGTCGCTCTTGAACTTGGCGAGTTGACCGGCCTGCCAGCACTTGCCGCATTCCTGAGCCTTGGCGGTCAGCCAGTCGACCTGCGCCTGGGCCTTGGCGTCCTTGGTGCGGGCGAGGGCGACGCCCAGGCCGGCGTGGGCCTCCGGGTCGCCCGGCGCCAGGCGGACGGCGGTGGTGTAGGTCCCGCGGGCGCCCTTGAAGTCCGCCAGGCCGACCTGGGCCGCGCCCAGCAGCAGGAAGGCTTGGCCGCGCTTCGGATCGGCGCGGGTGACGGCCTGGGCATACTTGCGAGCGGTCTTGAAGTCCTTCTGCCGCAGCGCCTGGGTCGCGAGCATGACGTTCTGCTCGATGCCCTCGCGGCTGTTGGTCAGCAGCCGGTCGCCCTGCTGTTGGTAGATCTCCATCTCCGACTGGGCCCAGACTGGCGCGGCGCCCATGAGCACCGCCACCACGATCGCCACGCCGACCCGCCGCATGCTTCCCCCCGAACGCCAAGCGTCACCGCGAGGATGATAGCGCGACAACCTGGACGCGCGAGCGCGATTCTCAGGCGGGAGCCGTCATTGCGAGCCGCCCCGCGCCTCCACGCGGACGATGTCGACCAGCACGTCGCCCTGCACCAGGTGGAACAGGTCGTAGCGGTCGAGGGTGGGGTCGATGTGGCCGGGGGCCAGGGCCAGGCGCTCGCCGCGAGCCGTCGGCTCGGTCGGGCGGGTCAGGAGGCCGTGCTCGTCGCCGAAGAAGCGGTAGGTGCTCTGCGCGAATTTCGGAGTCAGCGGCGCGGGCATCGGGCCTTCGGTGGAGAAGGCCTTCAGGCCGGCGTCGATCGTCACCCACTTCGGGTGGTTGGCGCTGATCACCGTGGAGACGATGGTGGCGGACTGCTCGTAGGCGCCGTCAGGGTCGCTCTTCAGCGCGTCGCGGTACTCCTTGTCCATGAAGGCGTAGGAGCCGGGCTGGATCTCGTTCAGCACGCCCTGGGCGGCGTCGGCGGTGAAGGTGCCGGTGCCGCCGCCGGTCACTACGTCCACTCGGCCGCCGGCGGCGCGGATCGCGGCGATGGCGGCGTTCAGCTTTTCCATGCCGGCGGCGACGGCGTCGGCGCGGGTGTTGGCGCCCTCCATGTGCTGCCAGTTCCCGCCGTAGCCCTGTACGCCCAGCAGCGTCAGCTTGGGCTGGGCGGCGATGGTGCGGGCGGTGGCGGCGGCCTGCTCGGGGTCGTGGCAGCCGGTGCGGCCCAGGCCGACATCGATGTCGATCACGACCTGGATCGGACCTTGCGCCGCTGCCCCCAGCTCGGCGGCGGCGTCGGGGTGGTCGACGACGATACGGAAGTCCGCCAGGTCGGCGGCCAGCCGCGCGGCCCGCGCTGCGCTGGCGGCGCCGGCGATGGGCGAGGTGACCAGGATCTGGCCGATACCCTGGGCAGCCAGCGCCTCCGCCTCCGCCAGCTTGGCGCAGCAGACCCCGACGGCCCCGGCCTCAAGCTGCCGCCGGATCAGGGCCGCGCACTTGTGCGACTTGGCGTGCGGGCGCAGCGCCAGCCCGGCGCTCGCTGCGCGGCCGGCCATCTTGGCGACGTTGCGGTCGAAGGCATCCAGGTCGATGACGACGCACGGCGTCGGGATGCGGTCGCGCGACCCCGGCTCGCCCAGCGTGGCGAGCGCGGCCGCGACATGCGGCTTCGCGGCGAGCGGCCCCAGGTCGGCGGCGATCAGGTCGGGGTCGCGATGCGTCATGCCGCAACCTCTTCGAAGATCATCGCCGTGGAAAGTCCCAGATCGCGGCTTGTGAAGAAGTGAAGATAAATTCATTATAACCCCATGCGGCAGAAGGACGAAGCCAAGGCGCAGGACATCCTGCGGGCCACCCTGGAGGAGATCCAGGCGGTGGGCCTGGCCGGTCTGTCCATCGAGGCGGTGGCGCGGCGGGCCGGCGTCGCCACGGGGACGGTCTACATCTACTTCAAGGGCAAGGACGCGCTGCTGGAGGCGCTGTACCTGCACACCAAGACCACGTTCAACGCCTTCGTACTGCGCGACGACGGCCTGCCGCTGAAGGCGACCTTCGTGCGGATGACCAAGGCCTATCTGGACTATGTCATTCAACATCATGCGGAAATCGTCTTCATGGGGCAGATGGCCAACTCGCCCTACATGACCGCCGAGACCCGCGAGACCGCGGCGCTGGGCGCTCGGCCGGTGGCGGCGCTGATGGAGCGGGGCAAGGCCGAGCAGTTGCTCAAGAACGTCGACACCGAGTGGATGTTCGCCTTCATCGGCGGGACGATGAAGGCGATGGCGCCGCTCGCCAAAGGCATGACCGCCAAGCAGTACACCGCATTCGCCGAGGACGTCGCGACCCTGTGCTGGGACGCGCTCAAGGCCTGATCCGTTTTTTCATGCGCCAAAACTGAGTCGAAATTCATTCTGGAGAACCCCATGACCAAGACCATCTTCATCACCGGCGCCTCCACGGGCCTGGGCCGCGCCACGGCGCTGCTGTTCGCCGGCAAGGGCTGGAAGGTGATCGCCACCATGCGCGACCCGGCCAAGGAGACCGAGCTGGGGAAGGTGGCCGGGATCACGGTCATGCCGCTGGACGTGACCAACCCTGCCCAGATCGCCGAGACCGCCAAAGCCGCGCTGGCGCTGGGTCCGGTCGACGTGCTGTTCAACAACGCCGGCTATGGGCTGGCGGGCGCCTTCGAGGGCGCGACCGACGCGCAACTGACGGACCAACTCAACACCAACCTGCTCGGCGTGATGCGGGTGACCCAGGCGTTCCTGCCGTCGATGCGCGAGCGCAGGTCGGGGGCGATCCTGACGACCACCTCGATCGGCGGGCTGGTCACCTTCCCGTTCAACTCGGTCTATCACGCGACCAAGTGGGGCCTGGAGGGTTGGAGCGAGAGCCTGGCGTTCGAACTGGCGCCGTTCGGCATCCGGGTGAAGACCGTGGCGCCCGGCGGCATCTCGACCGATTTCGCGGGCCGTTCGCTGGTGCTGACCCAGCACGCCGCCTACGGCGAGGCGATGGGCAAGGTGTTCGCCGCCTTCAGCAACCCCGACCGCCGCGCGGGCGGCTCGACCGCCGAGCAGATCGCCGAAGTGGTCTGGGAGGCGGCCAACGACGAGACCGACCACGTCACCTTCGTCGGCGGCGCCGACGCCAAGGCCACCTACGCCCAGCGCCTGGAGGTCGGGATCGACGCCTTCCGCGCTGGCATCCGGCAGATGTTCCTGGGGGCGTAACCGCCTCAGTCGCCCATGAAGGCGGGCATCCAGCCTTCATGGGCGGCCCGCAGGTCGCTGAGCGGCAGGTCGAGGGCGCGCTCGATACGGATGGCCTCGCCGCCGGCCTCGCCCAGGATCACGGCCTGGACGCCGGCGGCGCGGGCCGCCTGCAGCACCGGCGTCGGATCGTTCAGGGCCACCAGGTAGCGGGCCTGGTCCTCGGCGAACAGCTGGACCCAGGCCTCGCCCGCGAGACGCAGATCGCAGCCGACGTTGGAGGCCAGGCACATCTCGCAGAGCGCCGCCGCGAGGCCGCCGTCGGAGAGGTCGTGGACGGTGCCGAGCGCGCCCGACGCGATGAGACCGCGGATCACGTCGCCGGTCTTGCGTTCCAGGGCCAGGTCGACCGGCGGGGGTGCGCCGTCCTCGCGCCCGACCAGTTCGCGCAGGTACATCGAGGCGCCGAGTTCGCCCCTGGTCTCGCCCACCAGGACCAGGACGTCGCCGGCCTTGAGGTTCGAGAAATCGGCGCGGTGGGCGTAGTCGGCGATCAGGCCGACGCCGCCGACCGCGGGGGTCGGCGGGATCGCGGCGCCGTTGGTCTCATTGTAGAGGCTGACGTTGCCGCTCACGACGGGGAAGTCGAGCGCGCGGCAGGCTTCCGCCATGCCTTCGATGGCGCGCACGATCTGGCCCATGATCTGCGGCCGCTCGGGGTTGCCGAAGTTCAGGTTATCGGTGATCGCGATCGGCTCGGCGCCCACGGCGGTGAGGTTGCGCCAGGCCTCGGCGACGGCCTGCTTGCCGCCCTCGTAGGGGTCGTTCTGGACGTAGCGCGGCGTGACGTCGGAGCACATCGCCAACGCCTTTTTCGTGCCGTGCACGCGCACAATTCCGGCGTCGGCGCCGGTGGCCGAGTCCTCCAGCGTGTCGGCCATGACGTGGCGGTCGTACTGCTCCCAGAGCCAGCGCTTCGACGCCATGTCGGGGGCGGCCATCAACTTCAGGATCGCGGCCTTCAGGTCGCCCGGGTGCGGGACGTCAGCGGCCGTCAGTCGCGGCTGCGGGGCCGGCGCGACCCACTCGCGGTCGTAGAGCGGGGCGTCGTCGAACAGCGGGGCCAGCGGCACGTCGCAGACGGTCTCGCCCTTGTGGGTCAGCACCAGGTGGCCGGTGTCGGTGGTGTGGCCGATGGTGGCGGCGTCCAGGCCCCACTTGGCGAAGATGCGTTCGCCGTCGGCCTCGCGGCCGGGCTTCAGGATCGCCAGCATCCGCTCCTGGCTCTCGCTCAGCATCATCTCGTAGGCGGTCATCTCGGACTCGCGCTGCGGCACCGCGTCGAGGTCGAGCTGGATGCCGACGCCGCCTTTGCCGGCCATCTCGACCGAGGAGGAGGTGAGGCCGGCGGCGCCCATGTCCTGGATCGCGGCCACGGCGCCTGAGGCCATCAGCTCCAGCGTGGCCTCGATCAGCAGCTTCTCGGCGAAGGGGTCGCCGACCTGGACCGTCGGGCGCTTCTCGTCGGAGGCGTCGTCGAACTCCTGGCTGGCCATGGTGGCGCCGTGGATGCCGTCGCGGCCGGTCTTGGAGCCGAAGTAGACCACCGGCAGTCCGGCGGACGGGGCGGCCGAGTAGAAGATCTTGTCGGCGTCGGCCAGGCCCACGCACATGGCGTTGACCAGGATGTTGCCGTCGTAGCCGCGGTGGAAGTTGGTCTCGCCGGCTACCGTGGGCACGCCGACGCAATTGCCGTAGCCGCCGATGCCGGCGACGACGCCGGAGACGAGGCGCTTGGTCTTCGGGTGCGACGGGTCGCCGAAACGAAGCGCATTCAGGAGCGCGATCGGCCGCGCGCCCATGGTGAAGACGTCGCGCATGATGCCGCCGACGCCGGTGGCCGCGCCCTGGTAGGGCTCGATGTAGGACGGGTGGTTGTGGCTCTCCATCTTGAAGATGCAGGCCTGACCGTCGCCGATGTCGATGACGCCGGCGTTCTCACCTGGGCCGCAGATCACCTTGGGGCCGGTGGTCGGGAACTTGCCCAGGTGCTTCTTCGACGACTTGTAGGAGCAGTGCTCGGACCACATCACCGAAAACACGCCCAGTTCGACGTCGTTGGGCTCACGGTTCAGCCTCCGCACGATCAGGTCGTATTCCTCGGGCTTCAGCCCGTACTCGGCGGCTTTTTCGGCGAGAGTCTTTGCAGGCGCGGCGCTCATGGCGGGCGTCTTACCCGGACTCGAACGGTGGTGGTAGGCTCGCAGCAAGGATCGGCGTTGGGGGGCGGCGAATGACAGCCAATGAGTACATTCTGGGGCTGATGGCGATCGTCTCTGGTCTGGCGATCACAGAGTGGATCGGCAGCTTCTACCGCTTGCTAGCGGCACGGCGGGCGGTGAAATGGGACTGGCTAGCGGGGGTGGCGGCCGCGTTTTCGGTCTACATGATCGTGCGCAGCTGGTGGATCTCGTGGCGCTCGTTCGGACCCGAGGCGGACCTGACCCTGGGCAAGATGATCTGGAACCTGACCGAGATCGTGCTGCTGTTCCTGGCCGCCCGGGCGGCGCTGCCGGAGGCCGTGCCGGAGGAGGGGGTGGACCTGCGCCGACACTATGACCGGAACGGTTGGCTGATCTGGGGCCCGATCACCCTGAGCGCGCTGATGTTCGCAGGCTCGAACGTGCTCTACGACTGGCATCGCGCCTTCGCGATCGCCTTGGTCCCCATCGAGGCCGGTGTCGCGATCGGGTGCCTGCTGACCTTCGTGCGCCGACGGATGGTCCATGCCCTGCTGGCGCCGCTGATAGCGGTGGGTTACGTCACGGTATCGATCGGCGAGCGGATGAGCGGGAACTGAACCATGAACCGTTTCTGGACCCTGTCGGACAAGCCCGTTGGTGGGTGGCCCGACGACGGCACGTTCGAGATGCGCGAGGGGCCGATGCCGGCGCCGGGGCCCGGACAGGCGCTGACGCGGACGATCTACATTTCGCTGGACCCCTACCAGTGGGGCTACAAGCGGCGCGGCAGCGACAAGCCGGGCGAGCCTTGCCACGCGCGCACCGTGAGCCAGGTGGTGGAGAGCCGGATCGACGGGCTCGCCCCCGGCGACTTCGTCTTCAATACCAACGGCTGGGCGGAATACGGCCTGATGGGCGAGGGTGTGCCGCGGCCGGGATACATGATCCCGCGCAAGCTGGACCCGGCGAAGGGGCGGATCTCGCAGGCCGTGGGCGTGCTGGGGATGCTGGGGCTGACGGCCTATGCGGGAATGGTGCTGCAGTGCCAGCCGAAGGCGGGCGAGACCGCGGTGGTGTCGGCGGCGTCGGGCGGCGTGGGCCAGATCGCCGGGCAGTTGGCGCGGCTGAAGGGCTGCCGCGTGGTCGGCATCGCTGGGGCGGAGGCGAAGTGCCGCTATGTGGTGGAGGAACTGGGCTTTGATGCCTGCGTCTCGCACCTGTCGCCGACCTTCGCGGCCGACCTGAAAGCGGCGTGCCCCAGCGGCGTGGACGTCTATTTCGAGAACGTCGGCGGCAAGGTGTTCGAGGCCGTGCTGCCGCTGTTCAACCCAGGCGCCCGGATCACGATCTGCGGCCTGATCGCCCACTACGGCGACGACGCCGGCGTGGACGGCCGCGCCGAGCTGATGAAACTGGCCGAGCCGGTCTTCCGCGAGCGGGGCGTCAGCGTGCAGAACCTGTTCGTCGGCGACTACGTGGCCGACCATCACGACGCCTTCCTGGCCGAGGTGGGGCCGTGGGTGGCCAACGGCGACATCCGCTACCGCGAGGACATCCGCGAGGGGTTCGAGACCATCCCGGCGGCGTTCTCGGCCATGCTGAAGGGCGAGACCTTCGGCAAGACGCTGGTGCGGATCAGCGACGACCCGACGCTGTAGTTCCTTCTGCTTTCGGCGAGCTCGTGCGGGGATGTGCGGTCTTGTCGAATGTGTTGCTTGCGGTCGCGCTTGCGCCGGCCCGCGCCTATAGTGGTGGCGTGGCGATTGGGCTCTATCGAGAGACGGACGGCTGGGGAAACCAGGAGAGCGCCCGCGTGCGCTATCCTGACGGCTCGGAACTGGATGTGCCGCGCGACGAATACGAGGCGGCGGATCACGAGCCGTCCTTCGACGAGTTACCCTCCAAGTCCGAGTACGAGACGCGTCACACCTAGTGCGGCTAAGGCCTACCGCGTCTGGCCGCCGTCGACCGGAACGACCGCGCCGGTCATGAAGCTGGCCTTCGGGCTGAGGAGGAAGGCGGCGGCGGCGCCGATCTCCTCGGGGCGGCCGTAGCGGTTGAGCGGCACTTCGCGGCGGATCCAGCGGGCCCAGTTGTCGGCGCGGAGGCCGGTGGAATTGGCCTCCCAGGTCCCGCCCGGGAAGATGATGTTGCCGGGGGCGATGCAGTTGACCCGCACGTTCTTGGGGCCGGCGATACGGGCCAGTTCCTTGGTCAGGTGGTTCATGGCGGCCTTGGCGGTGCCGTAGGTCAGCGCGGTGCCCAGGGCGCCCAGGCCGGCGATGGAGCTGATCAGCAGGATCGAGCCGTCGCCGCGCGGGGTCATGCGGCGCAGTGCGGCGCGCGAGAGGCGCCAGGCCGAGTCCAGGTTCTGGGTGAAGCCGGCGTCCCAGGTTTCGTCGTCGACCTCGAAGCCGGGCGGGCAGGGGTAAAGGCCGACGTTGGCGACGGCGCCATAGATCGGGCCGAACTCCGCCTCGCAGCGCGTGACGGCGTCCTCGATGACCTGGGTGTCGCGCATGTCGCCGGCCAGGGACCAGAGCCGGTCGGCGCCATAGGCCTCGGAGAGGCGGGCGCGCTCGGCCTCCAGCGCCTCGGCGCCGCGGGCGGTCATGGCGACCTTGGCGCCCTCGGCCAGGCAAGCCTCCACGATGCCCAGGCCGATGCCGCGGCTGGCGCCGGCCACGAAGATCACCTTGCCGTCGAGACCGAGATGCATGCGCTTCTCCTAGAGAGGGGTCAGCCCCAGGCGGGCTCGGGTTCGCCGCGCAGGATCGCCAGCGACTGGCGGGCCAGGGCCGGCGTGCCGTTGATGGCCTCGCGGCCCTCCGTGGCGGCGTTGCCGGCCAGGACCCGGCGGTAGACGCCCTGGCTGATGGAGGCGAGGCGGAAGATGCCGAACGCCATGTAGAAAGCCCAGTCGTCGATCGCCGCGCGGCCTGTGCGGCGGCAGTAGGCGGCGACGTATTCCTCCTCGGTGGGGATGCCCGTCGCCTTGAAGTCGACGTTGTCCAGGCTGCCCCAGCCGGGCGAATGGCTGCGCCAGAGGAAGCCGTTGTACGCGATGTCGGCGATCGGGTGGCCGATCGTGGAGAGCTCCCAGTCGAGCACCGCGATCAGCTTCGGCTCGGTCGGATGGAACATGACGTTCTCGAGCCGGTAGTCCCCGTGGGCGATGGACACCGACTGGTCGGCCGGTATGCGGGCCGGCAGTTCGGTGATCAGGGCATCCATTTCCGGGATGCTCTCGGAAGCGGCGTCCTGGTACTGGCGCGTCCAGCGGGCGACCTGGCGCTCGAAATAGTTGCCCGGGCGGCCGTAGTCGCCGAGGCCGACAGCCTCGAAGTCGACCTGGTGCAGCTTGGCCAGCGTGGCGTTCAGCTCGTCGTAGACGGCCGTACGCTCGGCCGGCGTCAGGCCGGGCAGGGTGGCGTCGCGGAAGATGCGGCCTTCCAGGTAGTCCATGACGTAGAAGGTGACGCCGATCACCTCGGGGTCGACGCACAGGGCGCGCATCACCGGCACGGGGATGTGGCCGTGCAGCGCCTTCATGGCCCGGTATTCCCGGTCGACCTGGTGGGCGGAGGACAGAAGCTGGCCCGGCGGCTTCTTGCGCAGGACGTAGCGGTGGCCGGTGGCGTCGGTCAGCAGGAAGGTCGGGTTCGACGCGCCGCCCTGGAACTGCTGCACCTTGAGCGGGCCGCGGTAGCCGTCGACGTTGGCCTCCATCCAGGCGGCCAGCTTCGCCTCGTCGAAGCGGTGGGCGGGGACGACGTCGCGGACAGGCGGATTGGCGGGGGTGTTTTCGGTCATGCGGCATTCCTCGGGCGTGGCCGTAACGGCAGTCTAGAGGCCGGGCGCCCTGAGCGCGCCATCTTTCGCGCCACCATCGGCGGCGGGAACAAGCGTGGCCACGGAGCACCAAGGTGGACGTCGAACTCGATGCCGAGGCCAAGGACAAGCGTCTGAACCGAATGGTCGCGCTGACGGTGGTGGTGCTGTCGATCATCATGGGACTGGGCCAGGTGAAGGACGGCAACATCGGCCAGTCCATGGCCCAGGCGCAGTCGAACGCCGTCGACCACTGGGGCGAATACCAGGCCACCAAGACCAAACTGCACATCGACGAGACGGCGATGGCCGAGGACCGGTTCCTGGGCGGGATCGGCGGGCCGAAGGTGGCTGAGGCCACCGCGACGGAAGAGGCGCGGCTGGCCCGCGAGGAGGCCAAGTACGGCAAGGAGATCCCCGCCCTACGCAAGGAGGCCGAAGGGTTCGCGGCGCAGTACGACGCGCTGAACGTGCACGACGACCAATTCGACGCCTCGGACGCGTTCCTGTCGATCGCCATCTCGATCTCGGCGGTGGCGGCCCTGACCGACAGCTTCGCGGCGCT
>CBHTUE010000141.1:0-12587 GCA_966096115.1 uncultured Phenylobacterium sp. | reverse complement strand
GCTCCGCGCCCGGTCCTCCTGGGTCCCGGATCGGCCTGCGGCCGTCCGGGATGACGGACGCCGTTGTTAGTCGAGCGTGTCGAGGGCGCGCTGGAAGCGGCCGGCGTGGGACTTCTCGGCCTTGGCCAGGGTCTCGAACCAGTCGGCGATCTCGTCGTGGCCTTCCTCGCGCGCCGTGCGCGCCATGCCCGGGTACATGTCGGTGTACTCGTGCGTCTCGCCGGCGATGGCGGCCTTCAGGTTATCGGAGGTGGCGCCGATCGGCAGGCCGGTGGCGGGGTCGCCGACGCCTTCCATGAACTCGAGGTGGCCGTGGGCGTGGCCGGTCTCGCCTTCCGCCGTGGAGCGGAACACCGCGGCCACGTCGTTGTAGCCTTCCACGTCGGCCTTCTGGGCGAAGTAGAGGTAGCGGCGGTTCGCCTGGCTTTCGCCCGCGAAGGCGGCCTTGAGGTTTTCGAGCGTCTTGCTGGTCGCGAGCGACATCTTCGTCTCCTGTTGAGCGCCAGACCCACAACCCTTGGCCTTGGGCGCTGCGCGGCGCGGCGCGACTATGGACTCTCGCTCCAGAGGATCAACATGATTGCCTCTATGCCGACCATCGAGCCGCTCTATGGAGCCGCATCTCCGCTTCGCGGGTTGTCGTCGCGAACGAAGGAGACAGTCATGGCCGACAACAAGATCCAGGGCGAAGGCGACTACATCTCGGGCAAGAAATACCAGGAGATGCAGCACGAGTTCGCCGAGAAGGGCCCCGTGACGGGAAAGGCGCGCGAGGCGGAAGAGGCGCTGGACGGCCCCGAGGGCCAGGACCTTGAACAGGCGCGGCGCGAAACCGGGGCGGGCAAGACGCGTTAGCGCCTGACACCGGCTTTCCGCGATACCGGCTGGCGACGCCGCCCCGCGGCGTGGCTAAGCTGGGCGCATGATCGATCGACGCGGAATACTGAGCGCGGGCGTCGCCCTGCTGGGCGCGCCCATGGCGCGGGCGGCGCCCCGGACGGCGACCCGCGACCTCTCCGGCGTCTGGACCAACGCCTGGTACACCTATCTGCAGCGGCCCAAGGCGTTCAAGACCCTGGTCCTGACGCCGGCGGAGGCCGAAGCCTATGAAGCGCCGCGACGCGCGCTGAACGGCGAGGTCGTCGATTCACACGACGAATTGGGCCAGGCGACGTCGGAGTTTCCCGACAACGGGCCCGGGCTGGCGCGCATTCGCGGCGAGATCCGGTCGTCCTGGATCGTGGACCCGGCAAACGGGCGGGTGCCCTGGTCCGCGGCCGGCAAGGCGCTCGTCCGGAGGGAAGAGGCCCGGGAGGAGTCGCCGGGCGACATCGAGGAGCGGCCGACGGACGAGCGGTGCCTGACCACGGCCGGCGCGGGCGCCCCGATCCTCAACACTCACGACGGCAACATCCTGCAGATCGTGCAGACCCCGGACTGGGTGGCGATCGTCGGCGAGAAGAACCATGAGACGCGCATCGTGCCGCTGGGCGCGCGAGGTCGCGTGCGGCCGCCCCCCGGGGGCAGCTGGCTGGGCGCGTCGGTGGGCAGCTGGGACGGGCCGACGCTGGTGGTGGAGACCACGGGCCTGCGACCCGGCGTCACCAAGATCAGCGACGAGCTCTACCTCAGCGACCAGGCGCAGGTGACCGAGCGTTTCACCCGCATCGGACCGAGCGAGCTTTCGTACGACTTCGCGGTGCAGGATCCGGTGATGTTCACCCAGGCGTGGCGCGCCGAGTGCCTGTTCCGCGCCTCGAGCGGGCTGCTCTACGAATATGCCTGTCACGAAGGCAACTACTCGCTGCCCGGCATCCTCACGGCGTCCCGCCAGAAGGACTCAGGCGCCCGCGAGGTTCCGAAAGGTCAGTGAATACCGGTGCGCGGCCGCCTCCGGCAGACTGTGCTCCCACTCGCGCCGCGCGGGGCCGTCCAGCAGGTAGGCCGAGCGCGGGGCCAGCGGCGTGCTGATCCGCTCGAAGCGGTCGCCGATGCGGCGGCGGAACCGCATCGTCGCAGGCGACAGGAGCGACACGCCGACCACCTTGTCGAAGGCCGAGCGATCGCGATGCCAGCCGATCGGCGCGCCCGGCCGGTACTCGTTGATCAGCAGGTGCGCGAAGGCCTCTGGCGGCAGGCCGGCGAAGGCGGCCGCGCGGTCGCGTACGGGATACAGCCAGTCCGGGATCGGCGCGGCCTGGACCAGCCCGGCGCTGCTGAAGTCATAGCGCAGACCGAAGGACACCACCCGGCGGCGACCCTCGTAGCCCCGGAACAGGAACGGCTCGAACGGCAGCTCGGCCAGCCGGGCAGCGAGGTCGCGTTCTTCCGCGGTCGTGATCAGTTCCGCGCGGTAGGCGAAGCCCGGCGGCGCCACGGGCGGCAGGTGTAACAGGTCGAGGCTGGAAGTGGGGGCGCTCACCGCCGCTCACATGGGGACAAACGAAGGCGGCGGGAAGGTCGCCCTTCCCGCCGCCGGTCATTCAGGTCCGAGACCCGCGATTAGTAGCGCGGATACTCATTGTAGCCGTAGCGGTCGTTATCGTGCCGCTCGTAGCGGATCTGGGCCGACAGGGCGTCGAAGCGGCGATCCAGGTCGGCGCGCTCCCAGCCGGACAGGCCGTTGGCCCGGTAGCGGTTCTCCAGGTAAGCGATGCGCTGGAACTCGCGGCGGAGGCGCCAGGCCTCGCCGCGGGTCAGCTGGCCGCTGCGGAGGCCCTGGTCGATGCGCTGGTCGAGGCGCGCCTGGCGCTCGTTGATCGACATCCAGCGGGCGCCGCGATTGTAGTCGCCCCGGGCGTAGTCGCCGCGGCCATAGTCGCCACGGTCGTAGCCGTAGGGCTGGGCGGCGGCCGCGCCAGCGGTCATCACGGTGGCGGCCGCAAGGGCGATGGCAAGGGTCTTCATCGGTCTCTCTCCTCAAGGCGTGGGGTTTTGGTCCCTCGTCTGGCGGGGAGAAACGACGTAGCGGCCGATTGGTTTCACCCGCTGTCGCGGGCGCCGGCTAGCCCAGCCGGCCGATCGCCTCGGCCACGTCGGCGGTCTTTTCCAGCGTCACCATGTGTCCGGCCTCGGGGATCGAGACCAGTTCCGCGCCCAGGATCCCTTTCTTGAAACCGTGAGCGTAGACCGGCGGGATCAGCTTGTCGGAGTCGCCCCAGATGATCACCGTGCGCGCCCGGATGCGGTGCATGCGGCCGGCCAGACCTCGCTCGGGGATCGGGAACAGGATGCGGCCCGCCATGCCCAGCTGCCGGGCATTGGTGACCAGGTAGGTCTGCAGGAAGTTGGGGTCGGTGACGTTGCGTCCGGCGGTCAGCATGGCCGCCCCGGCCTCGGCGTCGTGGAACAAGAGCGCCGGCATCTCATAGGGCATGGTGGCGAAGAGGTCGGCGATCGGATGCTCGTCGTCCCACAGGCCGGCCGGAGCGATCAGCGCCAGCCGCGAGACATCGTTCGGCTGCACAGCCGCCATCTCGGCGGCGATCATGCCGCCCATGGAGTGGCCGACCAGGATCGGGTCCTTCAGGCCCAGGGCGGACAGCACGTCCCAGGTGTGCAGGGTGAAATCCAGCATGTCGCGGATCTCAGAGGCCTCCTCCGAGTCGCCGTAGCCGGGGATCAGCGGCGCGTAGACCCGGTGCGAGCGGCTGAGCGCCGCCAGCAGGGGGTCGTCGGCGGTGACCCCGCCTGCCCCGTGCAGGAAGACGAGGTCAGGACCCGCGCCGCCCACCAGGTAGCGGACGGGGGCGTATTGGGTCTGGACGGTGCGAAGCTCCATCTCAGGCCTCCACGGCGTAGGTGGCCATCAGTTGCTCGCGGGTCGGCGCCTGCTTGGGCAGCGATCCGGGCGTGACGCGGTCCTTCAGCGGCTGGGTCCAGAAGCGGTTGTCGTCGGCCCACTCCGGCGCCCAGTCCGGGAACATCGCCTTCAGCTTGGGCATCACCTTCTCGGCGAACAGCTTGGTGGAATACATGCACTTGTCGGCCGGCATGTCGCCCACGTGCATCAGGCAGAAGATGTTGCCGACGTTCAGGCCCTTGATCAGCTCCTCCATCCGCTGGCGCACCGTCTCCGGCGAACCGGCGATGACGTGACCGCCCTCGACCAGGTCCTTCCAGGTCAGTTGGGTGTAGCCGCCGACTGGGGGCGCGTACTGCGACAGCGCGCCCGTCTGGATGGTCTTGATGGTGCGGTAGCCGGGTGCGTCGGCGAAGCCCGGATAGACGTGCAGGCAGCGATTGTAGAAGTAGCTGACGTGCGGCCAGTAGAGGCGCTCGGCCTCCTCGTCGGTCTCGGCCACGCAGATCGTCTGCGCGAAGCCGGCGCGGTAGGGGCTCTTGTCGGCCCCGCGCTCCTCGACGCGCTTCCAGTAGCCGTTCATCAGCGCCTGGGCGCGGATGTAGCCGGAGAAGCTGAGGTAGGAGTAGCTGTAGGTGTTGTCGATGCAGAAGTCGTAGGTCTCCACCGAGCCGCCGCCGGGGATGTGGATCGGCGGCTTCGGCTGCTGGATCGGCCGCGGCCAGATGTTGACGTGGCGCAGCTTGTTGTAGCGCCCGTTCCACGCGAACGGCTCGCGCGTGGTCCAGGCCTTGATGATCAGGTCGTGGGCTTCCTGGTACTTCTCGCGCGTCAGGCTGGGGATCTGGCCGTAGCAGTAGTTGGTGTCCATCGAGGTCCCGACCGGGAACCCCGCCACCAGCCGCCCGCCCGAGATGCAGTCCAGCATCGCGAACTCCTCGGCCACCCGGACCGGCGGGTTGTAGAGGGCGATGGAGTTGCCCAGGACCACGACCGCGGCGTCCTTGGTGCGGCGCGCCAGCCCGGCGGCGATGATATTGGGGCTGGGCATGATGCCGTAGCCGTTCTGGTGGTGCTCGTTCACCCCCACGCCGTCGAAGCCGAGGGTGTCGGCGTACTCCAGCAGGTCCATGTAGGTGTTGTAGACCTCATGGCTCTTGTCCGGATCGAAGAGCTTCTGGTCAATGTCCACCCAGACCGATCTGTGCTTCTCCCGGAAATCGTCCGGGAGGTAGGGCCACGGCATCAGGTTGAACCAGGTGAACTTCATCGTCGCCTCCGCTCCGCCGCCTCTGCTGGGTGGTCAGGTGAACGACGATAACCAGATTGGGGACGGCGCCAAGCCGCGTCGTCAGGCGAAGCTCTTTTTGCCGATGCCGGCAGACTGCACCAGCCAGTGCTGCCAGGTGACCTGATAGTTCTCGTCCGCATCGCGGCTCGCCTTGAAGTGCAGGTAGTTGCCCTTCTCGTCCGGGTGATAGTGCAGCACCACCTCCAGGCGTCCGGCCGGGGTTTGCGCCGTGACGGCGATTTCCTTCGTCTCGGCGCTCGTCGCCTCCATGCTGCCTTTGGCCACGCCGGTCACACCGGTCGGCTTCTTGGCGCTCGTGAGGTAGGTGTCGCGCACCGTCGGCCACGGCATCGCATTTCCGGACTCCCCGACGCTGGCGGAGGCGCCGAGAACCAGGGTGGGCGCGGGTTTGGAAGGCGCGGTGGTCGCTTTCCAGACGGGCCCCGTCGTCGGCGCGACGACGACCGCCGGCAGGAGGGCCCGAATCGCAACCTTGAACTTGGGCAGTTCCTTCGCGGCGGGATTGGTGACGCTGCGGGCGAGCTGGAGGCCCGTGGTGTTGGTCGCCACGGCCCAGGCGTTCGCATAGGTCCCCTTGAGACCATCGAACACCTGTCTGACCTCATCCGCCGTGGTGAACGCCTCGAGCATCTCGTTGTAGAGCTCGACGCCGGCGATGCGCTTGTAGACCTCCGAGTCCTCCGCCAGCTTGAGCCGCTCGGGCATGCTGAGCTTGCGCTGGGCCACCGCGGTCACGTGGCGCTGGGCCACGTGCGTCAGCGCCTGCAGCCTTCGACCCCGGGGACTCAGATCGGCCAGAACGGCGGCGTGCCGGCCGGCCCCGGTGTCCGCCTCATGCTTCGGCGCCTGCCGTGTCCTGAGCAACTGGCCCATACCGCCTCCTCGACCGCGCAACACGGGCACGGATCATCGAGCACAGCAAGTCATGGTTGATCAAGGCGTCCTAAAGGTTGATTCGCCCTACAGGCCCGACGCGCCGACCGTCATCGGCGTCACCGCCGTCGTCTCGTCGAACCAGACCCAGGCGTCGAACTGCTCGGGCAGGCGGCACTCGGCGTAGTGGCTCCAGCGTTCGGTTTCCGGACGGTAGATCGTCCCGATGAACCGCTCCAGCCGCGGGTCGGCCAGGCCACGACGCAGGGTGCTGTTGATGTTGGGCCGCAGGTCCAGGAGATAGCGGTCCAGGCCGGCGTTGTGGGCGCAGCGCTCCTGGCTCTCGGCCAGCGACGGACGGATCTGTTTGACCTCCATCGGCCCGTCCCAGTCCGACGCGCAGGCGACGGTGCCGGTGTGTGTGCCGAAGCCGATCAGCCGCGCGCCCTGGCCGTGCGCCTCGCGGCACAGCTGGCCCAGGCTCAGTTCGTCGCGCATCAGGCCCATCTCGGTGGCCCGCGCGTCGCCGACGTGGGCATTGTGCGCCCAGACCACGGCCTTGGCGTGCGAGCCCTTCGCCTTGAGGATGGCCTGCAGCGTCTCGAACATGTGCGTGTCGCGGCGGTTCCAGGCCTCGCCGCCGCCGTAGTACATGGCACGGTAGTAGGCCTCGGCGTCACGCACGAGGCGGGCGTTGTGGCCGGCGTCGAACAGGGCCTCGTCGTCGGGCGGCGCCTCGCGCAGCTGGCGGCCAAGCCCGTCACACAGCATGGCGGTGACCGCGCCTTCGCAGCTCGCATAGCGTCCCGAAACCGCCATCCGGCCATAGGCGGCCGGCTCCTGCGCCCACGGGGTCAGGCAGCCGTAGCGCTCGCGGGCGACCTTCGCCGCGTCGGGCTCGACGCGATCCAGGTAGTCGACCACCGCGCGCATGGAGCCGGCGAGGTTGTACAGGTCCAGGCCGTAGAGGCCGGCCTGGCCGCCGGGCGCACGGGTGCGGTTGTGCTCGGCCAGCCAGCCTGTGAAGACCTCGAACTCGCGGTTGCGCCACAGCCAGGTGGGGAAGCGCGCGAAGGCGGCGTCCGGCCTGCGGACCCGGCGGTGGCGGACGTGGTCGTCCAACTGGCGCACGTCGGGCCAGTCGGCATCCAACGCCACGATGTTGAAGCCGCGGTTCTCCACCAGCCAGCGGGTAATGGCGGCGCGGGCCTGGTAGAACTCGGACGTCCCGTGGCTGGACTCGCCCAGCAGCACGACGCGCGCATCCCCGAACCGGTCGAACAGGCGGCCGAAGGCGGGGTCGTTGAAGTCCGGCAGGCGTTCGGCTGCGGCGGCGATATGACCGGCCGGGCCGTGGCCAAACGGCCTCGGCGCCTCGACCTGGGCGCGAATGTCGGGCATGGCGGCTACGACCCCGGAACTGTGATCTCGCAACTGCGAGACGGTGGACTTGGTTCCGGGCGGAAGCGCGTTGGGAGGATGGCGGAATGTCGGTCGAATTGCGCAGGGTGGAAACGGTCTACCAGGGCTACCTGACCTTGCTGTCGGCGACCTTCTCCGGGCCGGACGGCAGGACCTTCACCCGCGAGATCGAGCACCACGGCCGCGCGGCGTGCGTGCTGCCCTACGATCCGGTGCGCAAGACCGCGCTGCTGGTCAACCTGCCCCGCGCGCCGGTGATCTGGTCGGGAGGACCGCCGGAACTGCTCGAGGCGCCGGCCGGCATGGTCGAGAACGAGGACGCAGAGGAAACCGCGATCCGCGAGGCGATGGAGGAGTGCGGCGTGCGGCTGAGCCGGCTGGAATCCGTCGGCTCGCCATTCTCCTGCCCGGGTGTATCGAGCGAGCGGGTGGACCTGTTCCTGGCGGCCTACGACCAGGCCGATCGGGTGGCGGCCGGCGGCGGTGTCGAGGGCGAGCATGAGCACATCACCGTGGAGGAGGTTCCGCTGCCCCTGCTTTGGAGCTGGGTGGAGCAGCGGAAGATCGAAGATCTGAAGTCCCTGACGCTCATTCTGGCGCTGCGCGTGCGCAGGCCGGAGCTGTTCGCCTAATCGGCGAACAGTTGGCAGCAGCCCTCTCGAACGAGTGACAACTCACTGATTTTCAGGAACAATTCATCGAATCGTGCGTCACTCCCTGGACTGTTCCAGCGAGGGCGTCATGCAAGCCTCACCTGCGTTCAAGAAACAGATGGACGGCTACGGCCTGACCACCGCCGAGATCCTCTACCGGATGCCGGACCACCCCGCCCTGCTGCAGAGCTACCTGTGGCAGGACTACGACCTCTTTCCCGAGTTCCCGACCCTGAAGGGCTTCCTCGACTTCTGGACCCGAACTCTGGACGGGCCGCTGTTCAAGGTGATCGTCGGCCACCGCCAGCTGATCAAGCCGGTGGAGTTCAAGGCGGTCGGCGCGGAATTCCGGCTGACCTGAGGCCGCGGCTCGACAGCGGCGCATTCGGCGTGGACTGATGGCGCTTTAGCGTCGCTGCCCGGGTCCATCTTGCGCCAAGCCGTCCTCGCCGCCCTCGCCGTCCTGGCGCTCAGCGCCTGCAACAGCGCCCCGCAGCGGCCCGCCTGTCCCGCCGGCAAGGTCTGCCTGGAGTACGGCAACAACACCGAGCCGCAGACGCTCGACCCGCAGAAGGCCAACCTGGTCGACGAGGCGACGATCATCAGCGACTTGATGATGGGCCTGACCGCCGACTCCCCGGACGCCACGCCGATCCCCGGCGCGGCGAAGTCGTGGGAGGTGAGCCCGGACGGCCTGGTCTGGACCTTCCACCTGCGGCCGGCGACCTGGTCGGACGGGGTCCCGGTGACCGCCGACGACTTCGTGTTCGGCCTGCAGCGCACGCTGGATCCAAAGACCGCCTCGATCTACGCCTACCTGCTCTACGTCATCAAAGGCGGCCAGGCGGTGAACGCCGGCAAGGCGTCCCTTTCGTCGCTGGGCGTTCGGGCGCTGGACCCGATGACGGTGCAGATCACCCTGGAGCACCCCGCGCCCTACCTGCCCGAGTTGACCAAGCACCAGAGCTTCTTCCCCGCGCCGAAGCACGCGGTCGAAAAGTGGGGCGACGCGTGGGTGCAGCCCGGCCACTACGCCTCCAACGGCGCCTACAAGCTGGTCAGCTGGAAGCTGGGCGACCGAATCACCGTGGTGAAGAACCCGCGGTTCTGGGACGCGGCCCACGTCTGCGTCGACCGCATCAGCTACTATCCGACGCCTGACGCGGTCTCGGCCGAGCGGCGGGTGGCGCGCGGCGAGCTGGACGTGAACACCCGCTTCCAGTCGAATCGCATCGACCGCCTGCGCAAGACCATGCCGGGCGTGCCACGCACCGACGTGTCGCTGGCCACCGCCTACATGAGCTTCAACACCCACGACTATCCCGCCTTCCGCGACATCCGGGTGCGCCGTGCGCTGTCGGAGGCGATCGACCGCGACTTCATCACCGCCAAGCTGATGCGGGCAGGCCAGCAGCCTGCCTATGCGTTCATCCCGTCGACGACCGCGCACTATGTGAAGAACGGCCCGCGGCTGCGCTGGGCGGGCAAGCCGTTCGCGGCGCGCCAGGCCGACGCGCGGGCGCTGTTGGCAGCGGCCGGCTATACGCCGCAGCGGCCGCTGAAGCTGACCATACTGTCGGCCAACAACACCGACACCCTGCTGTTGATGGAAGCCGTGCAGGCCGATTGGCGCGAAATCGGCGTCGACGCGAAGATCGAGCAGAACGAGGCGGGCGTGGCGTTCGCCGCCTACCGCAACCGCGCCTTCCAGGTGGGCTCGATGAGCTGGTACGGCGACTTCAACGACCCGGTCACCTTCCTGGGCCTGCTGAAGTCCGACACCGGCGCGCAGAACTACGGCGACTACAAGAACCCGGCCTACGACGCGCTACTGGCCGCCGCCGACCAGGAGCCGGATGAAACGAAGCGCGCGGATATCCTCGCCCGCGCCGAGCAGCTGATGCTCGACGACGAGGGGATGATGCCGATCTATTTCGTCGTGAACCGCAACCTGGTCAGCAAGCGGGTGACCGGCTGGGTGAACAACGCGCCCAACTTCCACCGGGCGCGCTGGCTGTGCCGGAAGTAGCCGCGCTTAGCGGTACTCGTAGTGGCACTTCTGGTTCTTCTTGGCCCTGGACTTGGCGATCTCGTGGCCCGCGACCGCGCCGACCCCGGCGCCGATGATCGTGCCCCCGGTCTTGTTGCCATGACCGGCGATGACATTGCCCAGCACGCCCCCGCCGACGGCGCCGATCACCGTGCCCTTGGTGGCGGCCTTCTTGACGCTCTTGCAGACCAGCACGCGCTGGGGCTTGGCCTCGGCCACAATCGGCGCGACGGCGAGGGCAAGGCTCGAGGCGATCACCATCGCCGTGGTCAGTCGGTTGAGCATTCTGGAGTCTCCTGATTTTTCTGCCGACACGCGCAGAGTCTTAACCCGGTAAGGCTCCGCTTGGTTTCAGGCCATTGTGCGGCGAGCGGATGGAAGCCGCACTGAAGCTTCCCTGGACAGCGGCGCGGAAGCAAGCCTAGGAAGCGCCTCGTGGTCAGACCCGTTCCGGCGGGCCCGGCCGCGAGAGCGCGCCGATGCCTTCGGGCTTAAACGGGAACGCGGTAGGGGGCTACGCCCCTCGATCCGCGGCTGTCCCTGCAACTGTGAGCGGTGAGCGCACGTGCTGCGGCGGGGTCGTCAGACATCGCCAGCCACTGGGGGAAACTCCGGGAAGGTCTGCACGTGACGCCGTGACCCGCGAGCCAGGAAACCGGTCGGTGCGTGTCGCTCGAGCCTTCGGGACAGTGGATCCCCGGGCGCGGACTTCCGTCTGAGCGACGACAGAGACGGCGGAGGGCCGTTTCGACCGGACCGGCGGCGGATGCGTCCACGCCACCCGGTGCGTCGACCCGTGTCGCGGGAGGCCCTCGGCCACGTCGTTCAGGGACGCGGAAGTCGAGGTGCCATCATGCCCGGAAGATACCTGCTGAGCGCCGCGGTCGCGGCGCTGCTGTTCACCCCGCCGGCCCTGGCGGCCGAGGCGGACGGATCCACCGTCTCCGAGGTCATCGTCACCGCCACGCGCGGGGCCGAGGGCGTCGACGCCGACAAGATCGGGTCGTCGGTCACCGTCATCACCCCGCAGGACATGGACCACCGCCAGGTGCGGATCGTCTCCGACGTGCTGCGCGACGTGCCGGGCTTCGCCATCAGCCGCGCCGGCGGCGTGGGCGGCTTCACCCAGGTGCGCGTGCGCGGGACGGAGTCCAACCATGTGCTGACGCTGATCGACGGCATCGAGGCGGCCGACCCGTTCCAGGGCGAGTTCGACTTCGGCACCCTGGGCGCCGACGACGTGGGCAAGATCGAGATCCTGCGCGGTCCGCAGAGCGCGCTGTACGGCTCCGACGCCATCGCCGGGGTGATCAACATCATCACGCCTACGGCGGCCGAGGCGCCCGGCGGGCGGATCCGCGTCGAGGCCGGATCGCAGAACAGCTTCGGCGGCGCGGCCCGCTGGGCCGACGTGATCGGGCCGCTGGACTATGTGCTGACGGCCGGCGTCCAGCGCACCGGCGGCTACGTTACCCAGACCCTGCCGGGCGGCCGCCGGAAGGTCGGCTCCGAACTGGAGAACTTCTCCGGCAAGGCCAGCTACCAGGTCGCGGAGAACTTCAGCGTCCGCGGCGTCGTCCGCTACACCAACACCCACGCCGAGACGAACAGCTCGTCCTTCGGCAAGGGCCTCGTCGATAGCCCCGGCAGCTACTCCGACGCCACCAACCTCTACTACCTGGTCGGCGCCGACCTGAGGCTGGCCGACGGCGCATGGACCCATTCGGCGACGTTCCAGGGGCTGGACGCCGAGCGGAACGGCTACGGCGCCAACCGCCGGAGCAGCGGCGACGACGGCCTGCGCAAGAAGGCCTCCTACGTGACCAGCTACCGGCTGCAGACCGGGAGCCTTACCCACCTCGTCACCGGCGCGGTCGACTACGAGAAGGAGACCTACCAGAACACCTCGCCGCCCGGCGCCGGGGCCGATACCACGCGGCGCTCGATCGAGGACTGGGGCTTCGTCGGCCAGTACGACCTGCAGATCGGCGACCACGCCGGCCTGGGCGGCGCCGTGCGGCACGACGACAACGACTTCTTCGCCAACGCCACGACCTGGAAGGCGCAGGGCTTCTACCGGTTCAACGACATGGTCCGGGTGCGGGCCGCGGCGGGCACCGGGATCAAGAACCCCAGCCAGACCGAGCTGTTCGGCTTCAATGCCACCGGGCCGTTCCCCTTCCGCGGCAACCCGAACCTGAAGCCGGAGAAGTCGCGCGGCTATGAAGGCGGCGTCGACCTCAGCTTGTGGGACGGCCGCGTCAGCCTGGGCGCGACCTGGTTCCACGCCAAGCTGCGGGACGAGATCTTCGGCTACTTCGGCGGTCCGGGCCTGCCGCCGGACTGCCCGGCCCCGCCGGCCGGGACCAGCACCACCTGCAACCGCACGACCGACTCCATCCAGAAGGGCATGGAGGTGTTCGGGGACCTGAAGCTGCTGCCGGAGCTCACGCTCAGCGGCAGCTACACCGACCT
>CBHTUE010000140.1:0-12782 GCA_966096115.1 uncultured Phenylobacterium sp. | reverse complement strand
GCCAGGCCCGCGAGCAGGCGGGGCAGGTTCGGCTGGCCGGTGTGGGCGGTGACGCCGCCGTCCACTGGCACGATCGCGCCGGTCAGATACGAGGCGTCGTCCGAGGCCAGGAAGGCCACCACCGCGGCGATCTCCTCCGGCTGGGCGAAGCGGCCCATCGGCACCGCCTCGTTCCACACCTGCCGCACGCCCTGGAACTGGTCGAGCCCGGCGATGATCGGCGTGTCCACCGGCCCGGGGCACACTGCGTTGACGCGGATCCCCTCGCGGGCGTGGTCGATGGCGACGGCGCGGGTGAGGTTGATCACCCCGCCCTTGGCGGCGTTGTAGGCCGCGAAGCTGAAATCGCCGCCCATGCCGCTGATCGAGGCGGTGTTGACGATCGCGCCGCCGCCGCGGGCGCGCAGGTGCGGAATCGCCGCCTTGCAGCCGTAGAAGACGCCGGACAGGTCGATGTCGATGACGCGGCGCCACTCCTCGAGCGCCAGGTCCGGCGCGGCCGCGAAGCTGCCGATGCCGGCGTTGTTGAAGACGATGTCCAGGCCGCCGAACGCCTGGACGGCGCGGCCCATCAGCGCCTCGACCTGGTCGTAGTCGGCGACGTCGGCGTGCTGGTAGACGGCGCGGTCGCCGAGCTCCGCCGCCGCGGCCGCGCCGGCCTCGTCGCTGAGGTCGGCGATCACCACCGCCGCGCCCTCGCCGTGCAGCCGCCGCGCGGTGGCGAGCCCGATGCCCGACGCGCCGCCCGTGATCACCGCTACCTTGCCCGCAAACCGCATCGCACGCCTCCTGCTCCGGTGCGGACTAGGGCAGGGCGACGTGGCGTCGGGCAAGGGCGTACGGCGCCGGACCAAGGCTATGTGCGCCGCAGGCGCAGTCGCTTGAACCACTGAAAACACTGAAAACACTGAAGCCAGCGAGCCAAGGCGGCCGCGCGGCCATCCTTCCGTGTCTTCAGTGTTTGCAGTGGCCGAATCTTGCGGTGCTGGCGCGTCCTCGCGAGAACCAGTTTAGGGCGGCGTCGTCGAGGTGCGGGAGCGCCGTTCTTAACCGCAGAGGTCGCAGAGATCGCGCAGAGGACGCAGAGGCGCGGCTTCGCCCTCTGCGATCTCTGCGAAACCCCTGCGATCTCTGCGGTTCAATAGAGCGCCTGCGGCGCGCTCAGACTTTGCGGGGTGGATCGCGAGCCCGGCTTCGCAGGCCCCAACCGTCGGTCGGATCAGAACGTCTCGCCGACCATCGCCTCGCTCTTGGCCCACAGGGCCTTGGCGCGCTCGGCGTCGAGGGCGTAGGCGCGGACGCCTGCGCGGACGTCGGCGCCCTCCTTGATTTCAGCCACGTGGCAGTCCTCGCAGAAGTGGGCCGCGACGTCCTCGACCGGCGCCACGACGCCGGCCCAGACCGAGGTCGCCGCGCCCTGCGGAATTGTCTTCCACGAGAACGTTTCGCCGGCCGGCTGGCTCGCGTTGATGGAGTCCACCAGCGCCTGAATGACCTCCGGCTTCATGTAGCGGCCGAGCTCGGTCTGGATGCCGCCCGGGTGCACGGCCGTGGCGCGGACGCCGCGGGCCTTGTGCCGCCGATCGAACTCCACGGCGAACAGGATGTTGGCGGTCTTCGAACGCCCATAGGCGGCGAACTCGACATAGGGCGTGTGGTCGAAGTTCGGGTCGTCCAGGTCGACGTCGGAGAACCGGTGGCCGGAGGACGACAGGTTCACCAGCCGCGCGCCCGGCCGCATCAGCGAGGCGATCCGGTTCACGAACACGAAATGGCCCAGGTGGTTGGTGCCGAACTGGGTCTCGAAGCCGTCGGCGGTCTTGCCGAACGGCGTGGCCATGACGCCGGCGTTGGCGATGACCAGGTCGAAGGGCTGGCCGGCGGCGACCAGGGCGTCGGCGGCGGCGCGGACGCTGGCCAGGTTCGCCAGGTCAAGCTCGATCAGCTCGAAGCTGCCCTTGCCGGCCTTGGCGGCCTCGCGCACGGCCGCGGTCGCGCCCTCGGCCTTGGCCAGGTCGCGGGCGGCGCCGACGACGTGGGCGCCGTGGGCGACCAGCGCGCGGGCGGTCTCCACGCCCAGGCCGGCCGAGACGCCGGTGACGAGTGCGCGCTTGCCGGTGAGGTCGACGCCGGCCAGGACGTCTTCGGTGGTGGAGGTGGCGCCGAAGGCTTGGGTCAGGGTCTGGGTGGTCATGGGGAAGGTCTCCTTGGAAATTTGCGCGCCTCCGCCGTGCGCCTATATAGGTAAGCGGAGGTGTCCTCCGATTAAATGCGGAGGTAGCCTCCGTTTTGCAAGGGGCCGATGAGCGAAGCCGTCGAAAAAGGTCGCAAGCCGCGCGCGGATAGCGTGCGTAACCGCGAGCAGCTGCTCGCCGCGGCCAAGGCGGCGTTCGCGGAGGCCGGCGCCGAGGTGGCCCTGGAGACCATCGCCCGGCAGGCGGGCGTCGGCATCGGCACGCTCTACCGCCACTTCCCGACCCGCGAGGCGTTGCTGGCCGCCGTCTACCGCCATGAGGTGGAGCAGCTCGCGGGCTCGGTCGACGAGCTGCTGGCCACGCGCAGCCCGGCCGAGGCGCTGCGCGGATGGCTGAACCTGCTCGTCGACTACATGGCCACCAAGCGGGTGGTCGCCCCGGTGCTCAGCGCCTCGCCGGGTGAGGGGCAGAAGGCCTACGCCGCCGCCGGCCCGGCGATCGCCGGCGCGATGACGCGGCTGATGACGGCCGCGGTCGGCAGCGGCGAGGTGCGCGCCGACGTGACCGTGGAGGACCTGCGCCGCATCATCATGGGCCTGACTGTCGGATACGAGGAGCCCAGCTGGCCGGCCAGCGCGCGCCGCCTGATCGACGTGATGATCGCGGGCCTGACGGCGGGGCGTTAGCCATCCGTCCCTCGTCATCCCCCGGCTTGTCCGGGGGACCCATTCACACCGGATCCCTCGGAAGTGCCTCGGGCGTCGACGCCGAAAATCCTCACACGCTCATGAGCAAGCGGAAGCATGGGTCCCCCGGACAAGCCGGGGGATGACGATTGAGGGCGCGGAAGGGGCAGGGCCTGCTGCGCCCCGTGCAGCTACAGCGCGTCGCCCCAGTCCAGCCGCCGCGCCACGGCGTGGGCCGTCTTGTCGCGCTTGCCGACGAACCGCGGCTCCAGCCGGCCTTCGGGCGTGCACAGCTTCAGCTCGATCCCCGGCTTGCCGGCCTTGGGCCGGGCCAGGACGCGCGGCGTGCGGGGCCGGGCGGCGACATGTGGCCTGGCGGCGATCAGGTAGGCGAACTTCTCGTCCTCGAAGGGGACGTCGGCGCCCTTGGCCAGGCGGTGGTCGCGGGAGCGCGCGAGACGGACGCTGAAGTGGCACCAGTCGGGCGCGGTCAGCGGGCAGGCGGCATGGTGCGGGCAGGGCGCGAGGATCGTTGCGCCGGCGGCGATCAAGGCGTCGCGGGCGGCGAGGATGCGGGCGTAGCCGGCGGGCGTGCCGGGCTCGACAAGCGCCAGTACGCCGCCCGTCGCCTGCCAGAGGGCGTCAATAACCGAGGCCTGCGCGGCCGGCGTGATCTCGGCGACGGCGTAACTGGCGAGGACGAGGTCGGCGGAGGGGAACGCGCCGCCGGTCAGGTCGCCGCGCCGGGCGTCGGCGTCGCGCAGGGCGGCCGGGCCGTCCGCCGCCAAGCGCTCGGCCAGCACCAGGAACGGTGCGCTGGCGTCCAGCCAGGTGACGCTGCGCAGGGACGGCCAGGCGTCGCAGGCGGCCCAGCTGCCGCCGCCCGGCCCCGCGCCGGCGTCCAGCAGCGAGGTGGGGGCGAAGTCGGGCGCCAGTCGCTGCGCCTCGGCGAAGGCCGTGGCCGTGGCGGCGTAGGTCGCGGGCAGGCGGGCCAGCGCATAGGCCAGCGCGTCGTCGGCGCCCCGAATGGCGGCGGCCGACGTGCCGCCCGCGCGGTAGGTGGCGGTGGTCGCCGCGGTGCGCGCCGCCAGGTCCTTGCGGGGACGGCCCTCCAGCTCGCGGTCGATCGCGGCCCGGAGCGCCGCCGGCAGGTCCATCAGGCCCTCATGCGATCAGGCGAGCGCGTCGGCCCGCTGCTTCGCCAGGGCCTCGGCGGCGGCGGGGTCGGCCAGGCCGGTCGTGTCGCCCACCTCGCCGGTCTCGGCGATGCGGCGCAGCACCGGGCGGACCACCTCGCCCGCCGCGGTCTTCGGCAGCGGGCCCAGCAGTACGGCCACGGGAACGGCGTGGTCCCCGATTTCGCGGCGCATATAGGCCTTGATGTCGGCGCCGAGGACGTCGGAGGCCAGGATGCCGGCGTCGGGAGTGGCGAACACCCAGAGCGCCTCGCCCTTGACCCCGTGCGGCACGCCAATAGCGACGGCCTCGGCGAGGGCGGTGTGCTTCAGCAGAATGGCTTCAAGCTCCGCCGCATGAAGGCGGTGGCCGCCGGTGTTGATCTCGTCGTCGCCGCGGCGGGCGGCCCGGTTCTTGACCAGGTCCTCGACCACGGCCGGCTCGGCCAGGGTGGAGGTGTCGCCCAGGTTGGCCAGGTCGTCCTCGGCGATCTTGCGCAGGATGCGGCGCATGATCTTGCCCGAGCGGGTCTTGGGCAGGCCGGGCGCGAACTGGATCACGTCGGGCGCCGCGAACGGCCCGATCTCGCGCCGGACCCAGCCGCGGAGGTCGGCCTGCAGGGCCTCGGTCGGCTCCACGCCCACCTTCAGGGTCACGTAGCAGTAGATGCCCTGGCCCTTGATGTCGTGCGGGTAGCCGACGACGGCGGCCTCGGCCACGTCCTTGTGGCCCACCAGCGCGCTCTCGATCTCGGCGGTGCCCAGCCGGTGGCCGGAGACGTTGATCACGTCGTCCACGCGGCCGGTGATCCAGTAGTAGCCGTCGGCGTCGCGCCGCGCCCCGTCGCCGGTGAAGTACTTGCCGGGATAGGTCGAGAAGTAGGTGTCGAAGAAGCGCTGGTGGTCGCCGTAGACGGTGCGCATCTGCCCCGGCCAGCTGTCGGTGATGCAGAGGTTGCCGTTGATGGCCCCGTCCAGCACCAGCCCCTCGGCGTCGACCAGCTGCGGCTTCACGCCGGGCAGCGGCTTGGCGCAGGAGCCGGGCTTCAGCGCGTGCGCGCCGGGCAGCGGGCTCATCAGGCAGGCGCCGGTCTCGGTCTGCCACCAGGTGTCGACGATCGGGCAGCGCTCGTCGCCCACCACGCGGTGGTACCAGAGCCAGGCCTCGGGATTGATCGGCTCGCCCACCGTGCCCAGCAGGCGAATGGAGTTGCGCGGCCAGCGCTTCACCGGCTCGTCGCCCTCGCGCATCAGGGCCCGGAGCGCCGTGGGCGCGGTGTAGAAGATCTCCACCTGGTGCTTGTGGCAGACCTGCCAGAAGCGCGAGCTGTCCGGATAGTTGGGCACGCCCTCGAACATCAGGCTGGTCGCGCCGTTGCAGAGCGGGCCGTAGACCACATAGCTGTGGCCGGTGACCCAGCCGACGTCGGCCGTGCACCAGAACACCTCGCCGGGGCGGTAGTCGAAGACCACCTCGTGGGTCCAGCTGGCCCAGGCCAGGTAGCCGCCGGTGGTGTGCAGCACGCCCTTCGGCTTCCCGGTCGAGCCGGAGGTGTAGAGGATGAACAGCGGGTCCTCGGCGTTCATCGGCTCGGGATCGCACTGGTCCGAGACCGTCTTCTTCAGGTCGGAGAAGTAGGCGTCACGACCCTCGACCATGTTGACGTCGTTGCCCGTCCGCCGGACCACGATGACGTCGGTGACGTCCGGACAGTCCTTCAGCGCCTCGTCGACATTGCGCTTCAGCGGCACGATCTTGCCGCCGCGCAGGCCCTCGTCGGCGGTAATCACGATCCTGGAGTCGCAGTCCAGGATGCGGCCCGACAGGCTGTCCGGCGAGAAGCCGCCGAACACCACGGAGTGGATCGCGCCGATCCGGCTGCACGCCAGCATCGAGGCCGCGGCGGCCGGGATCATCGGCAGGTAGATGGTGACCCGGTCGCCCTTCCGGACGCCCTTGGACTTGAGCACATTGGCCCAGCGGCAGACCTCGGCGTGCAGCTGCTTGTAGGTCAGCGCGTCATAGGTCTCGCCGTCGTCGCTCTCCCAGATCAGCGCCACGGTGTCGCCGTTGGACTTCAGGTGGCGGTCCAGGCAGTTGGCCGACACGTTGAGGACGCCGTCGGCGAACCAGCGGATGTGGAAGTCCTCCTTGTGGAAGGAGACGTCCTTCACCTCGGTGAACGGCTGGATCCAGTCCAGGCGCCGGCCCATGTCGCCCCAGTAGCCGGCGGGATCGGCGTCCTCGCGGCGGATGGCGGCGTCATAGGCCGCGGCGGTCATGTGGGCCTTCTTGGCCCATTCGGCGGGAACCGGGAAAACTTCGCCGTCGGACATGCTGAAACCCTCGCAGCGCTCTCAGTGACGCAGTAGCCGCAGACGTGGCCCCGGCGCAACACGCGGCATCGTGCGCCCTTGCGGCGACTCAACAAGGCGGAGATTTTCGCGGGATGCTGCGCCGGATCATCATCGTCGGGATCGCCGCCCTCGGGCTCGTGGGATGTGGGGGCCCCGCGCCCCAGGGCGCGGCCGAAACCGCGAGCCGGCTGCTGGCCGCGGCCTACAAGGGCGACCGGGTGGCCTTCGAGGCCGAGATCGACCGCGCGGCGGTGCGCGAGGACGTCCGCCGGCAGGTGACGCGCATGGCCAAGGACGCGACCCTGGACGTGGACGGCGGCCCCTCGGAGTTCGCCCTGGACCGTATGATCAGCCCGCAGGCCTTCCGCCTGGTCCACGCCGGCAGCGGCGAGGCGCTGCGGACGCCCCCAACCCCGCAGCAGGTCGCCAGGCTGATGCGCCCGGTGGACGCCCGCCACGCCTGCCTGCGCGACGCCGAGGCGCCCGCCGATTGCCTGCTGACCTTCGCCAAGGACAAGAAGCAGTGGCGGCTGGTCGGCATGAAGGCCATGGGCCTGAAGATCGAATTGGCCGACGCTCGCTAGACTGCGGTTCCGCATACCGCGTTCCGCCGGTTTCGATTTACCGTGACCGGCCGAAGCGCATATGGCGGGAGCGCGCCGGGGGGCGAAGGTTGCCGTCAAGGACCTGAATAATGCTGCTGCACCTGTCCACCTGGGCTGAGATCGAAACCTTCCTCGGCCGCTCGAAGACGGTGGTGGTCCCGATCGGCTCGAACGAACAGCATGGGCCGACCGGCCTCCTGGGCACCGACTGGCTGTGCCCGGAGATCATCGCCCACGAGGCGCAGAAGACCGGCGACATCCTGGTCGCGCCCACCTTCAACATCGGCATGGCCCAGCACCATCTGGACTTCCCCGGCACGATCGCGCTGCGCCCCTCCACCTTCATGCTGGCGATCGGCGACTGGGTGCGCAGCTTGGCGCACCACGGGTTCGAGAAGATCTATTTCCTGAACGGCCACGGCGGCAACGTCGCCACCATCGAGGCGGCCTTCTCCGAGCTCTACGCCGAGGTCAGCTATTCCGGCGGCAAACGCGGATTCGCCTGCAAGCTGAAGAACTGGTGGGACCTGTCGGGGGTCAATGCGCTGGCCATGCGGCAATTCCCCGTGGGCCACGGCAGCCACGCGACGCCCAGCGAGATCGCCGTCACCCAGTGGGGCTATCCCGACAGCATCAAGAACGCCAACTACGCGCCCCAGATCGCGCCTACCGGGCCGATCCGGGAAGCGGCCGATTTCCGCGCCCGCTACGCCGACGGCCGCATGGGCTCGGACCCCGGCCTGGCGACGCCCGAGAAGGGCGGGGAACTGGTGGCGCTGGCGGCGAAGTCGCTGATCGCCGACGTGGCGGAGTTCGGCGCCGAACGCGCGCCTCACTAGAACCCTCTCCCCTGAGAGGCGAACCGAGTCGCCCGCGGAAACCAAAAGGTTAACGTGGGAGAACGATAATCGGGGAGCGCGAAATATGAAGACGATTGCGCTGGCGGGGGCCCTGCTCGCCGCCACGGTCCTGGCCGGCTCGGCCAGTGCGTCCACGAACCTGATCTCGAACGGCGGGTTCAACAACGGCGGCACGGTCGGCGAACCGGGCGGCGGCTTCGCCACGCTGGGCGTCGGCTCGGGCGCGCTCACCGGCTGGTCGATCGACGCCGGCGACATCGACTGGATCCAGGGCTACTGGCAATCGTCGGACGGCGACGGCTACAGCGTCGACCTGAACGGCAACCACCCCGCCACGATCTCGCAGACGATCGCCACGGTGGCCGGCCGGTCCTACACCCTGACCTTCGACATGTCGGGCAACCCGGACAACTTCCGAGGCGACACGCGGATCGCGGTGCTGGGCGCCAACGGCGGCACGATCGGCAGCGCGAACTACTCGCTGACCGGGGCAAACTCGAAGGCCAACATGCTGTGGGCCGGCCAGAGCTTCAGCTTCGTCGCCAACAGCACCTCGACGAAAATCAGTTTCGCCAGCGGCAACGGCGGCGACAACTGCTGCTACGGCGCGGCGATCGATAACGTCGGCGTGGCCGGCGTGCCGGAACCGGCGGCCTGGGGCCTGATGATCCTGGGCTTCGGCGCGGCGGGCGCGACCCTGCGCCGTCGGCGCGCCGCGATCGCCTGATTTCAGGACCAGATCTGACGCGAACGCCGCCCCTCGGGGCGGCGTTCTGCGTTTCAGGCGGTGAAGACCTCGCCGGCCCGCACCTCGACCGCCCAGTCGTACAGCCGGTCGCCCTCGCACGGGCCCGCCACGCACAGGCCGTCCAGGCCGAACAGCGCGCCATGGCCGGCGCACAGGATGTGGCGCGCGTCTCGGGTCAGGTAGCGGTCGTCCATCGGCGCCAGCGGCCAGCCGGCGTGGGGGCAGCTGTCGACATAGCCGCGGGCGGCGTCGCCCCGGCGGATCACGAAGCCGGCGAACATCCGCGAGCCGTCGCGGAACCGGAACGACTTGCCGCCCGGATCGGCGATCTCGCCCAGCGCGCAGAGGCGCGTCCCCGGCGGCGGGCGCGCCGGGTTGTCGGGCTCATAGGTTGCCAAACGAGGCTCGGAATTCGCGAATGTCGACGCGGCCCCAGAGGCCGGCCTTGGTGTAGGGGTCCTGGGCGTTGAACGCCTGGGCGGCGGCCTTGTCGGGCGCTTCGATGATGAACAGCGAGCCCGCCATCTTGCCGTCGTCGTCCAGCATCGGGCCGGCGACCTTGATCGGTGCCAGGTTCGCCTGCACCCAGGCCAGGTGGTCGGGGCGCGCGCCCATCCGGGTCTCGAGCCCGTGCTCCTTGTCATGGCAGGCCAGGACGAACAGCGGCATCTAGTTTTCCTCTCGCAGCGGGCGGGACAGCAGGCCGCGGATGGCGTCGTCGACGCCGACCTGTCCGGCCAGGATGGCGGCCACCGCCTCGCAGATCGGGGTCTCGACGCCGAGCTTGCGCGCAAGGTCGCGGACGGCGGGCGCTGAGGCTACGCCCTCGGCCACCGACAGCTTGCCGGCCAGGGCCTCCTCCAGGGTCATGCCTTTGCCCAGCGCCAGGCCGACGCTCATGTTACGCGACTGCGGGCTGGAGCACGTCAGCACCAGGTCGCCCAGGCCGCAGAGCCCGGCCACGGTCTCGGCCTGGCCGCCCAGGGCCACCGCCAGCCGGGTCAGTTCGGCGAAGCCGCGGGTGATCAGGGCGGCGTGGGCGGAACGACCCAGGCCGCGGCCCTCGACGATGCCGCAGGCGATGGCCAGCACGTTCTTCACCGCCCCGCCGGCCTCGGCGCCGATCATGTCGCTGGCGAAGTAGGGGCGGAAGGTCGGCGTCGCGATCGCCTCGGCCAGATCCTCGGCGCAACCGTCGGCCGGGCAGGCCAGAGTGACGGCGGTGGGCAGGCCGCGGGCCACCTCGCCGGCGAAGCTGGGGCCGGAGAGCACGGCGGGGGCGGCCTGCGGTGCGGTCTCGGCCAGCACCTCGGTCATCAGCTTCAGCGAGCCCTGCTCGACGCCCTTGGAGCAGAGCAGGATCGGCAGGCCGTCGCGGACGTGCGGGGCGAAGGCGGCCAGCGTCGAGCGCGTGTGTTGGGCGGGAGCCACGGACAGGACCAGGTCGCTGGCGGCGAGCTCGGCGAGGTCGCCCGTGGCGCGGATCATCGGGTCCAGCGGCAGGCCGGGGAGGAAGACGCTGTTCTCGTGGCGCGTGTTGACGGCCTCGACCACCTCGGGCTCGCGCGCCCAGAGCGTGACCTGGCGGCCGGCCCGGGCGCAGACCTGGGCCAGGGCCGTGCCCCACGCCCCGCCGCCGATGACCCCGACGCGGTTCATGCCTTGGCCCCCTTGCGTCCGGCCTTGTGCGTGGGCGCGGCGTGGGCGGCGGCCTCGTCCAGCGGCCAGCGGGGCCGGGCGACGGCGTCGAGGCCGTCGGAGATCCCCAGCGCCAGGCGCTCGGCGCCGGCCAGGGCGATCATCGCGGCGTTGTCAGTGCAGTAGGCCAGCGGCGGCGCGGCGAAGCTGAAGCCGCGGGCGGCGGCGCTCGCCTCCAGGGTGGCGCGCACGTGGCGGTTGGCGGCGACCCCGCCAGCGACCACGAACCGCAGCCCGACGCCCCCATGGGCCTGAGCATAGGCGGCCATGGCGCGGTCGGAGCGCTCGGCCAGCTGGCTGGCAATCGCGGCCTGCACGGCGGCGGCCAGGTTGCGGCGCTGGGCGTCGGTCTCGACCCCCTCGGCCAGCCGGGCCGCGGCGGTCTTCAGGCCGGAGAACGAGAAGTCGCAGTCCTTGCGGCCCAGCAGCATCCTGGGGAGCGTGAACGCCGTCGCGTCGCCGCCTTGCGCCAGCGCTTCCAGCGCCGGGCCGCCGGGGTAGGGCAGGCCCATGGCCTTGGCGATCTTGTCGAACGCCTCGCCGGCCGCGTCGTCGATGGTGGAGCCCAGGCGGCGGCAGGCGCCGACGCCGTCCACGCTCAGGAGCTGGCAGTGGCCGCCGGACACCAGCAGCAACAGGAACGGATAGGCGATGTCGGCGCCCAGGCGGGCGGAGACGGCATGGCCCTCCAGATGGTTCACGGCCACCAGCGGCAGGTTGCGGGCCAGCGCCACCGCCTTGCCGAAGCTCAGGCCCACCATCACCCCGCCGACCAGGCCCGGCCCGGCGGTGGCGGCGACGCCGCTGAGGTCGGCGTAGCCCAGTCCGGCCTCGCTGAGCGCGGCCTCCGCGATGGCCTCGATGCTCTCGACGTGGGCGCGGGCGGCAATCTCCGGCACCACGCCGCCATAGGGCGCGTGCGCGGCGACCTGGCTGCCGACGATGGAGCTCAGCACCTCCGCGCGGCCGTCGGCACGGCGGCGCACGACCGCGGCGGCCGTCTCATCGCAGCTGGTCTCGAGGCCGAGGACAGTATGGGGGACGGTTTGGACTGAGGTCATCCGGTTGCCGGGGGCGGGCCGCTCCTGTAGCAGCCCTCAGACGTTTTCGTTCCCGCAGGTAGACCGCCGACCGTGCCCACGCAACCGCAGCAAGTCCGGATAGGCGCCCGGGGCTCGAAGCTCAGCCTCGCCCAGGCCGGCCACATGCAGCGCCGCATCGCGGGCCTGCTGGGCGCCGACCCGACCAACCCCGCCGAGGTGGAGCGCGTCGCGCCGCTGATCGTCATCACCACCACCGGCGACCGGGTGCAGGATCGCCGCCTGCTGGAGATCGGCGGCAAGGGCCTCTTCACCAAGGAGATCGAGGAGGCGATGCTGGAGGGGCGCATCGACTGCGCCATCCACTCGATGAAGGACATGCCGGCGCTGCTGCCGGACGGCCTGTGCATCGCCGCGGTGCCCGAACGGGAGGACCCGCGCGACGCCTTCCTGAGCCACAGCGTCGCGACCCTGGAAGACCTGGCTGAGGGCGCGCGCTTGGGCACCGCCAGCCTGCGCCGCCAGGCCCAGTCGCTGCACCGCCGCCCCGACCTGGACGTGCAGATGCTGCGCGGCAACGTCGACACCCGGCTGGCCAAGCTGGCGGCGGGCGACGCCGACGCTATCCTGCTGGCCTATGCGGGCCTGCGCCGTCTGGGCATGGGCGACCTGCCCAAGAGTCTGCTGGATCCGCAGGCGATCCCGCCGGCCCCGGGCCAGGGCGCGCTGGCCATCGAGACCCGCGAGGTCGACCGCGACCTGCCCTGGGTCGCGGCCCTGCGCTGCGAGACCACGACGCTGACCGTGGCGGCCGAGCGTGGGGCGCTGACCGCCCTGGAAGGCTCGTGCAAGACCCCGATCGGGGCGCATGCTTGGCTCGAGGGCGGGCAGCTGCAGCTGATCGTCGAGGCCCTGTCGCCGGACGGCGAGCTGCGGTTCCGGCGCGCCGGGGCGACCGAGCTGTCGCAGCTCTCCGACGCCCTGGCCTCGGCCCGCGACCTGGGCCTGTCGCTGGGCCAGGCGGTGAAGGACGAGGCCGGCGACGCGATCGTGCTCTGAGCGCTTGAAGCCGGGCGCGTCCGGCCGCATCGTCTTTTCCGGGATTTTTCCGAGGGGGCAGGACGCCGGATGGCGGGCCGCAGGCAGAGCATCTGGATCACGCGCGCCCAGCCGGGCGCGGAGGCGACCGCCGAGCGGGTGCGCGCGCTGGGCCACGACCCGGTGGTGGCGCCGCTGCTGGCGGTGCAGGTGCTCCCCGACGTGACCGTGGACCTGCGCGGCGTCGCGGCGCTGGCGTTCACCTCGGCCAACGGCGTGCGCGCCTTCGCCGACGCGTCGGGAGAACGGGCGCTGAAGGTGTTCGCCGTGGGCGCGGCCACGGCCCAGGCGGCGCGCAAGGCGGGCTTCAAGTCGGTGC
>CBHTUE010000139.1:0-12791 GCA_966096115.1 uncultured Phenylobacterium sp. | reverse complement strand
CGGGCGCCGAGGCCGCCCTGCGCCGCCTGGACGCCGAACTGGACCTGGCCGCCACCTACGTCCGCCAGGCCGGCTCCGACATCCGTTCCACCGAGGCCGAGGCCAACCGCGCCCGCGCCGACCGCGAGCGCTTCGACGCCCTGGCGCAGCAGGGGTTCGTGACCCGGCGCGACGCCGAGCGCATCCGCGCCGAGGCGATCGACGCCGACGCCGCTGCCGAGAAGAGCCACGCCACCCTGGCCGTCAGCCGCGACCAGGCCGCCGTCACCGCGCGGCGCCGCGGCGAGGCGGTCGCCCAGGTCGAGGCCGCCCGCGCCCAGCGGGCCAAGGCGCAGGCCGCCCTCGATCTCGCCCGCCAGGACGCCGATCACGCGATCGTCCGCGCGCCGATCGCCGGCGTCGTGGGCGACCGCCAGATCAACCCGGGCGACTACGTCCAGCCCGGCACGCGGCTGCTGACGGTGGTGCCGGGCGACGTCCTCTACGTCGTCGCCAACTTCAAGGAGACCCAGACCGACCGGATGCTGGCGGGCCAGCCGGCGACGGTGAAGGTCGACGCCCTGCCGGGCGTGAAGTTGACGGCCCGCGTCCAGAGCCTGGCGCCGGGATCGGGCTCGGAGTTCGCCCTGCTGCCGTTCGAGCCCGGGGCCGGCAACTTCACCAAGATCGTGCAGCGCGTGCCGGTGCGCCTGGTCTTCGACCCCGGCCAGGCCGCCCTCGCGAGGCTGCGGCCCGGCCTCTCGGTGAAGGTCGCCGTCGAGGTCGCTCCCGGCGCCCTCGCGCGTTCGGACCGATGAGCGTGGCCGCCCTCTCGCCGGATGTCCCTGTGGCGGACGCAGCCGCCTCGCCGGCGAAGGCGCTCAGCGAGGGCAAGAAGCTGGCGATCTTCGGCATCCTGGCGATGGGCCAGGTCATCGCGCTGCTGGACACCCAGATCGTCGCCGGCTCGCTGGCCCACATCCAGGCCGGGCTCAACGCGGGCCCGGATGAGATCGCCTGGGTGCAGACGGCCTATCTGATGGCCGAGATCGTGATGATCCCGCTGGCCGCCTACCTGGCCAGGGCGCTGTCGACCCGCTGGTTGTTCGTCGCCTCCGCGGCGATGTTCACCCTGGCCAGCCTGCTGTGCGGCATCGCCTGGGACATCAACTCGATGATCGCCTTCCGCGTCCTGCAGGGCTTCACCGGCGGCGCGATGATCCCCACGGTGTTCGCCACCGGCTACGCCCTGTTCGAGGGCAAGCGGCTGGCCACCATGACCGCGGTGCTGGGCATGTTGTCGACCCTCTCGCCGACGCTGGGGCCCAGTGTCGGCGGCTGGATAACCGACGTCGCCAGCTGGCGCTGGCTGTTCTTCGTCAACGTGGCGCCGGGCCTGCTGATCGTGTGCGTGCTGCCGCAGCTGGGGGCGGTCGATCGCGCCGAGCCACGGCTGCTGCGGCGCATCGACTGGGTGCATGTCGCCGCGATCGCGGTGATGCTGGGCGGCTTCCAGTACGTGCTGGAGGAGGGGCCGCGCCACGGTTGGTTCAGCGAGCCCCGCGTGGCGATCGCCGCCTGGCTGTCCTTCCTCGGGGCCGGCCTGTTCGCCGAGCGGACGATCTGTTCGTCCATGCCGGTCGTGCAGCTCACGCCGTTCCGACGGCCGGGCTTCGCGCTCGCCTGCGTGCTCAACCTGGCGATCGGCGTCGCGGTCTACAGCTCCGTCTACCTGACGCCCGTGTTCCTAAGCCAGGTGCGCAACTTCACCGCGCTGCAGATCGGCGTCGTGGTGCTGGTCTCCGGCCTCAGCAACATGGTGGGCGCGCCGGTCGCGGTGCGGCTCTCGGGCTGGTTCGACGCGCGGATCGTCATCGCCATGGGCTTCGGCCTGCTGGCGACCTTCCTGTGGATGTACTCGGCGATCACGCCGGAGTGGGGCTACTGGCAGCTGTTCACGCCGCAGATCCTGCGCGGTTTCGGCGTGCTGCTGTGCATCATCCCGGCGGTGGCCATGGCGCTGAGCGGCGTGCCGCAGCAGCAGCTGCACAGCGCGTCCGGCCTGTTCAACCTGATGCGCAACCTGGGCGGCGCCATCGGCATCGCGGTCTGCAACACCCTGCTGATCGACTTCACCCGCCTCCACAACGCTCGGCTCAGCGAAGGGCTGGGCGCGGCGCCGGCCAAGGCCCAGGCGATGTTGGAGGGCCTGAGCGCCCTGGCTGGCCGCATCACGCCCGATCCCGCCCACGCCCTGGCCCTGGCGCAGGTGCAGCTGGGCCGCGTGGTCGCGCGGGAGGCCGCCACCCAGGCCTTCGCCGACGTCTTCCGCGTCATGGCCTGGGCTTTCCTCGCCGTGCTGCTGATCATCCCGTTCTCGCGGCGGCCGGCGCCGGCCGAGGTGGGCGAGGCCGCGGAGCACGTCGCGCACTAGGCGGTGAACCGGATAGCCCGTCGCGCATTTCGATCCCGGTGACACACGGAGATTCTTGAAATGGCGACCGAACGCGTGACCGAGCGCAGCGACGGCCTGACCCGCGAACGCGTGATCGAACGCGACGTCGGCGGCACCACCTATGTGGACAAGGGCGGCTCCGGCATGGGCGGCGTGATCGTCGGCATCGCGGTGCTGGCGCTGGTGGCCATCGTGGCCTTCTTCCTGCTGCAGTCGAGCCGCAACGACGCGATTCGCACCGACGCCGTGACCAGCGCTGCGTCCAGCGTCGCCGACAGCGCCTCGAGCGCCGCCCAGGGCGTCAGCAACGCCGCCAACAACGCCGCCGACGCGGTCACGCCGAAGTAGGCGTCCCGAAACGAAGAGGGGTCGCACCACGCCGGGGCGACCCCTCATCCGTCATCCTGGGATGACACCTTCTCCCGCAAGGGGAGAAGGGTTCGTGTTAGGCGCGGACGCCCGTCAGGGCGGCGTTGCCGAACATGCCGAGCTTGACGTTGCCGCTCATGGCGTCGCCGGCCACCGTGGCCGAGAACTCAAGCTTCATCGGCATCGGGTTGGTGATGTCGGTGCTCCAGGTAAGGGTGTCGCCGCTGACCGCGCCGGTGACCTCCTGGGAGCCCATTTCCGAGTCCACCTTGCCGGTGAACGTGTCACCGCTGGTGGCGATCGCCACGTCCATCGTGCGTGCGCCCATGGGCGTGTTGATGGTGATCTTCCAGTTGCCGTCCGCGGACATCCGTCCCTCCCGAGAATTGAGCGGCCACCTAAGCGCGGAAGGGGCGTGCGTGCAAGAGTGACGCAGGCGTCACTTTTGTAACATCAACCCTCGACGGCGCAGCGCTACGCCCGTCCCGCCGAAGCCCAGCAGCATCAGCGCCCAGGCCGCCGGCTCCGGCACGGCGGTGGAGCCGTCGGTGACGCGCACGTCCTCGATCGACCAGGACTCGTTGTCGAAGCCCTCGGGGTTCTCGCTCGAGTACGCGAAACGCACCGTGTTCAGCCCGGCGCGCACCGGTGCGGTGAACGTCACCCGCGCGGTCCCACCGCAGCCGATGCAGGCCGACTCGACGGTGGCATGGTAGTCGGCCGGGGTCAGGAAGGCGGAGTTCCCGCCGCCACCGCCCAGATTGTACGAGGACACCAGGATGTTCTCGAGGTCGACCGAGAGGGTGAGGCGGTCGTCGAGCCGCCGCTCGTTGGAGATCACGTCCGCGCCGTCGAGCGTGCCGAAGCCGCGAACGGTGAAGGCGAATGAGGCCGGGCCGGCCGTCGGCGCCTCGAAGCTCAAATCGAAGAAGGCGGGGCTGGCCATCCGGGGCCCCGTCCCGCCGAAGTCCAGCAACACTCCCGCGTGGGCCTGCGTCGCAAGCCCGAGCGCCGCCAAAGCGCCTACGATCGCCGTCTTCATGGATTGTCTCCCTGCTAGACAGAGGGAGGTTCGGGGAACGTTGATCCGCTATTCGGCGGCCTGCAGCGCCGCCTTTTCCTCGGCCGCCCGGATCTCGGCGGCCTTGGCTTCGACCAGGGCGACGATGTGGTCGACCATGCCCTCGTTGTCCTGCTTGTGGTGCTGCTTGCCGGCCACATAGACCATGCCGGCGCCCTTGCCGCCGCCGGTGAAGCCCAGGTCGGTCATCAGCGCCTCGCCGGGCCCGTTCACCACGCAGCCGATGATCGACAGGCTGAGCGGGGTGGAGATGTGCGCCAGGCGCTGCTCCAGCGCTTCCACTGTCTGGATCACGTTGAACCCCTGCCGCGCGCAGGACGGGCAGGCGATGATGTTCACGCCGCGGTGGCGAAGGCCCAGGCTCTTCAGGATGTCGAACCCGACCTTCACCTCTTCCACCGGGTCGGCGGCCAGCGAGACGCGGATGGTGTCGCCGATGCCGGCCCACAGCAGCGAGCCGATGCCGATGGAGCTCTTCACCGTGCCAGTGCGCGTGGCCCCCGCCTCGGTCACGCCCAGGTGCAGCGGGCAGTCGATGCGCTCGGCCAGCTGCTGGTAGGCGGCCACCGTCATGAACGGGTCGGACGCCTTCACGCTGATCTTGAACTCGTGGAAGTCGTGGTCCTGCAGGATGCGGGCGTGACGCAGCGCGCTCTCGACCATCGCATCGGGGCAGGGCTCGCCGTATTGCTCCAGCAGGTCGCGCTCCAGCGACCCGGCGTTGACGCCGATGCGCATGGAACAGCCGTGGTCGCGGGCGGCCTGGATGACGTCGCGCACCCGTGACGCATTGCCGATATTGCCCGGGTTGATCCGCAGGCAGGCCGCGCCGGCTTCCGCCGCCTCGATGCCGCGCTTGTAGTGGAAGTGGATGTCGGCCACGAGCGGCACGGTGGCCGCCTTGGCGATGGCCTTGAACGCGGCGGTGGAGTCCTCGTCCGGGCAGGACACGCGGACGATGTCGCAGCCGGCCTCCTCCAGCTGGCGAACCTGCTCGATGGTCGCCTTGGCGTCCGCCGTCAGGGTGTTGGTCATCGACTGGACGGTGATCGGCGCGTCGCCACCGACCTCCACCTTGCCGACGCGGATCTTGCGGCTGGGCCGGCGATGGATCGCGCGCCAGGGGCGTACGGCGGTATGGGCTTCGGCGGTCATGACGCGCGGAAAATAGGCCGAGATCGCGACGAACCCAAGGCGCGACGTCGCCTCACCCGCCGGCGAGCATGCCATCGCCCGTTGGCGGCGCGGTCAGGCGCCAGCTCGGCGCCTCGCCTGCCGGGACGTGGCCCGCAGTGGGCTGGCCGATCACGTGCACCCGCGTCATATGCGGCATGGCCCGCGCGAACGTAATGCGTCACGGCTTCGGGACCGGCTCCGCCGCCTTTGGCGCCGGAGGCTTCGGGGGCGCCGGCTTGGCGGGCGAGGGGGCGGTCGGAACAGGAGCCGCCGCTGGCGCCTTCGCGGCAGGCGCCGAGGTGGTCGACGCGGCCGGCGTGGCCGCCGGCGGCGCGGTGATCAGCTTCGAGGCCAACACCTGGTTCGCCGGCAAGACGCCCTTCGACTGGCCGTAGACGAACACCTGCAGGTCGCTGCCGTTGGAAACGTCCAGGGTGATGCCGGCGAGGTTCGGAACCCGGAACGCCTCGCCCTTCGACAGCTGGCGGGCGAAATAGACGCTGCCGTCGGCGCCGCGCAGGATCAGCGCCGCGGGCTTCAGCGCCTGCAGGGTCACGACCGAGCCCGCCTGATTGCCGGTGTCGTAGATCTTGCCCAAGGCCTGGAAGGTCTGCGGCAGGTGAGCCAGGTCCACTGCGGGCGCCTGATTGGCCGGCTTGGGCTTGTCGGCGCCCTCGGTCTTCAGGCCCATGGCCTCGGCCAGGCCCGGGGTCTCGTAGGGCGGCGGCGTGGTGGATTCCACCGGCGCGGGCAGCGGCGCGCCCAGATCCACGGTTCCCGGCTTCACGCTGCGCAGCGCCTTGTCCACCACCGCGTCCGAGGCCAGGGGCGGCGGGGGTGCGTTGGCGGTCATCGCCCGCTGGGCGACGTTCCAAAGCACGATGGCGGCCACGATGACCAGGGCGCCGATCAGGAAGGCGGCGACCCGCGGGTCGCGCTCGTCCAGCACGCCGACCGGGGCGCGCAGTTCCTCCTCCAGCACCGGCTGGTCGGTCTTGAACCGCTCCACCGCCAGGTCCGGCTCGAGGCCCAGGGCCGTGGCGTAGGCGCGGATGTAGCCGATGGTGAAGGGGCGGTTGGGCAGCGCTTCGAGGTTCATCGCCTCGATCGCCTCGAGATAGACGCGGCGCACCCGGGTGAGGTCGGCGACCTGCTGCAGCGAAAGCTTTCGGGCCTCCCGCGCGATCCGGAACGCCTCGCCCAGGCTGTCGCCCTCGTACACGGGATCCAGCGGGCCTTGCGGTTCGGCCGCGGCCTGATCCGCCGCTTCGGCGGCGGCCGCGGCGTCCAGGGCCTGCTGCCGCAGGGCGGCGCGACCGGACGGCTTCTTGAAGGGACGCTTTCCTAACACCTGGGCCCAAACGTTCGGCGACGACGATCGGCCTACCCTAGGCTGCGTCGCCGTCACACCGCGAGGGAGAGTTTGCGCGCCAGGGTTTCGATTTCGCTACGCACCGAGCCGGCGCTGGACTTCAGCAGGGCCGAGACCCCGCGCCGCGCCATCTCGCGGTCGCAGCCCAGCACCATCTGCTTCACCGGCCCGATTCCGGCCGGTGACATGGAGAGCCGATCGTAGCCGAGCGCCACCAGCGTGAAGGCCTCCAGCGGCCGTCCCGCCAGCTCGCCGCAGACACTGACCGGTGTGCCGGTCTCGGCGCAGGCGCGCTGGATGGCCTCCAGGGCGCGCAGCGCCGGCGGGGAGAGCATGTCGTAGCGGTCGGCCACGCGCGGGTTCCCCCGATCGGCCGCGAACAGGTACTGCATCAGGTCGTTGGTGCCGACGCTGACGAAGTCGGTCATCGGCAGCAGCGCGTCGAGGTGCCAGATCAGCGACGGCGCCTCGATCATCGCGCCGACGTCGAGCCGCGAGGGCGCCGGCCGGCCGCGCCGCTGGGCCCAGGCGACCTCGGTGTCGACGAGGGCGCGGGCGGCGCGGAACTCATCCACGCTGGCCACCAGCGGGAACATCACCCGCAGCGCCCGGCCGCGAGCCGCCGCGATCAGCGCCCGGAGTTGCAGCCGCAGCAGCGCCGGCCGGTCCAGGCCCATGCGGATCGCCCGCCACCCCAGCGCTGGATTGTCTTCCCGCTCGGCCTCCATGTACGGCAGCACCTTGTCGCCGCCGAGGTCGAGGGTGCGGAAGGTCACCGGCAAATCGCCGGCGGCGTCCATCACCCGGGCATAGAGCGCCGTCTGCGCGTCCTTCTTCGGCATCTCCTCGGAGACCATGAACTGGAATTCGGTGCGGAACAGGCCGATGCCCTCGGCGCCGGTCTCGGTCAGGCTTTCAAGGTCCACGTCCAGGCCGGCGTTCATCAGCAGCGTGATCTTCACCCCGTCGCGGGTGAAGGCCGGCGTGTCCTTGAGCTTGGCGAATTCGGCGCGGCGCTGGCGGCGCACGTCGATCCGCGCCTGGATGGCGGCGACCACGTCGGTGCGCGGGCGCAGATAGGCCTCGCCGGTCTCGGCGTCGACGATCACCGGATCGCCCTCCGACACACGGTCGCGCAGGCCGGAGAGCCGCCCGACGCAGGGGATATCCAGCGCGCGAGCCACGATCGCCGCGTGGCTGGCCGAGGAGCCTTCCTCCAGCAGCAGGCCGCGCAGCTTGTGGCGGTCGTATTCCAGGAGGTCCGCCGGCCCGAGGTTGCGGGCGATCAGGACGGCGTTGTCGGGCAGGTCGCGGGCCATGCTGCCGTCGCCCGAGAGGTGGCGCAGCAGCCGGTCGTTCAGGTCTTCCAGGTCATGCAGCCGCTCGCGCAGATACGGGTCGCGCGCCTGGCCCAGGCGGGCGCGGTGCTCGGAGCGCACCCGCTCCACCGCCGCCTCGGCCGTCAGCCCGTTCTTCACCGCGTCTTCCAGGCTGCGGTTCCAGCTCGTGGAGTGGGCGAACATCCGGTAGCTCTCGAGCACCTCGTAGGAGGCGTCGACCAGGCCGCTCTGGCCTTCCAGCATCTTGTCGATCTGCGCCTTGAGCCCGGCCAGCGCCTCGGCCAGCCGACGCTCCTCGGCGGCTACGTCGTCGCTCAGGAGCTGGGACGAGGCCACCGGCGGCTCGTGCAGCACGGCGACGCCATAGGCCAGGCCGTCGGCGAACTTCGACCCGATCAGCCGCTCCGGCCGGCGGGGCGCGATTTCCACGCCCTCCAGTTCCTCGACGGTGATCAGCTCGCCCGAGGCCACCATCTCGGCCAGGACCATGGCCACGATCTGCAGGTCGTCGACCTCGTCGTCCGAATAGGTCCGGGTGGCCTTGTTCTGCACCACCAGCACGCCGATCGCCCGGCCGCCGCGCAGCAGCGGCACGCCCAGCAGGCCGTGGTAGGGGCTCTCGCCCGTTTCCGGCCGGTAGGAGAACGCCTCGTGCTCGGGCGCGTCGGCCAGGTTCAGCGGCGAGCCCAGCCGGATGATCTCGCCCACCAGGCCCTCGCCCGGCTTCATCCGCGTGACGTGGACGGCGCTGACGTCCAGGCCTTCGGTGGCGAACAGCTCCATCTCGCCGGAGGCCCGGCGCAGGTAGATCGAGCAGACGTCGGCGACCATGGAGAGCGCGATGATGCGCACCACCATGTCCAGGCGCGCCTGGGCCGGCCCGCCTCCGGCGAGCGCCTCGCGGATCTGCCGAAGCAGGCTCCGCGGACCGCGTATGGCGACTTGCGCAGCCATCCTGGGTGAAACGTCCTCCCTCGTCTTTGGGCGCTGACTAGCAGGAATTCCCGTCAGAATGGAGACCCAATGCAGGTCCGTGCCCTTTGCGGCCCCGGCGCCCAAGAGACAGGCACGGACCTTCGGCGCTGTTGATCGGCGTCAATGCCGCTGGGCGTCACCGTCGCCAGCGTACGTCGTCCGCGTTTCCCTGGATCGGTCTCTCACGGAGGGCGCCATGCACGCCAAGATCATTACCGCGGGCGCCATCGCCCTGACCCTGGGGCTCGGCGGCTGCGCCACCATGAACGGCTCCAACAGCGGAACCTGGGCGACCGCCTGCCAGCAGGACTATTCGCGCAACCGCGCCGCGGCGACCGCGGCCGGAGCCCTGATCGGCGCCGCGGCCGGCGCCGCGATCGCCAAGGATGACGCCGCGGGCGCCGCCGTCGGCGCCATCGCCGGCGGGCTCATCGGCCACCAGCTGTCCAAGAAGGACGATCCCTGCGGCTACGGCTTCGGCGGTTATCCCTATGACGCGCGCTACGGCTACTGGGACGAGCGCGCGGGCGTCTGGCGCCACTAGGTCGCGGTCGGCCGGGCGTCGACAGGCTCCGCCCTCGCCTTAGCCCCTTGAGCCGACCCCGGGGAAGGCGGCTATGACGCTTGCCATGGCGGAGGGCGCGACATGACCGACGAACCGATTCTGGTGGCCGAGCAGCTTGAAGGCGGCATCGAACGCCTGACCATGAACCGGCCGCAGCGGCTCAACGCGCTGAACCAGCCGATGGCGGAGGCCCTGCTGGCCCACTTCGAAGGCCGCCGCCGCGACGAGGCGACCAGGGTCATCGTCCTGCGCGGCGCCGGCCGCGCCTTCTCCTCCGGCGCCGACCTCAAGGCCGCCGGCCAGCCGGACGCGCTCCGGGACGGCCCCAAGGGCGACTGGGTGCTGCGCGACCTGATGAAGGCCATGCGCGCCTGCCCGCAGCCGGTGATCAGCCTGGTGCGCGGGCCGGCGGCGGGCGGCGGCCTGGTCATCGCGCTGGCCTCCGACATCATCGTGGCGTCGGAGAGCGCAGCTTTCCACACCGCCTTCATCAACGTCGGCCTCTCGGGCGCCGAGCTGGGCGCCAGCTGGCGGCTGCAGCGCACGATCGGCGTCTCCCGAGCTCGCGAGATGCTCTACACCGGCCGCCCGCTGCTCGCCGCCGACGCGCTGCGCCTCGGCCTGGTCTCGGCCGTCACCCCGGAGGCCGAACTCGACGCCTACGGCGAGGCGCTGGCCAAGGACATGCTCCGCGCCCAGCCGGATGCGCTGCGCCTATCCAAGCGAAGCTTCGACGCCACGCTCGACTCCGTCAGCCTGGACACCGCCCTGGAAATCGAGGAACGCGCCCAGATGCTGATGATCGCCCGGCGAGGGAAGTCGCCGATCGCTTGAGCGGCGCCATGGTTCATGCCTGGGTCACACGGTCGATGGCACACGGAGCCCGCGGCCATCCGGCCGCACGTGGCGAGCCCAAGATCCCCACGGCAAGGCCCTCGGTCCGCAAGGACCGAGGGCTGCGTGGCGCTCAAGCTGCGTTCGGGACCACGCGCAGGAAGTTCTCTTCATAGAACTTGGACTTCACCGCCTCGCTGCGGCCGTCCAGGTGGCGCTCGAACTTGCCGATCGGGTCACGGCCGCCCTCGATGTGCGGGTAGTCGCTGGAGAACAGGTAGAGGTCCTCGCTGGACTGATCGAGCATCGAACCCAGGTCCTCCAGCGGGAAGGGCGTGAACGCCATCTGCTCGACGATCTGCTGGGTGGGGCTGCGCTTCTGGACCTGCAGGTTGGCGTCGTTGCGGCCCCAGGTGCGGGCTACCCAGTCCAGCCTCCGCAGCATCTCCGGCACCCAGCCGGCGCCCAGCTCGATGGCGCCGCCGCGCAGGTTCGGATGCCGGTCCAGCACGCCGTCCAGCACCAGCATGCTGACGAAGCCCTCGGGGGCCTGGTGCTGCAGGGCCGCGTCCTTGGTGCGCACGTTCTCGCCGCCGCCCAGCCAGTCCTTCACCGGCGCGCGGCCGTTGGAGCCCCAGGCCTTGGACACCTGCAGCGGCGCGCCACCCACGTGCATCAGGAACGGGACTCGCGCCTCGGCCAGGCGCGCCCAGAACGGTTCGAAGTCGACGTGCCCGGGCGAGCGGTCCCCGAGCGGCGCGCGGTGCGGCACCCAGACGGCGCCAAGGCCCTGGGCCAGCACCCAGTCCAGCTCGGCCAGCGCCATCTCGGGCTCATCCAGCGGGATGGCCGCCACGCCGATCATCCGGCTGTCGGTCTTACAGAAATCGGCCATGTGCCGGTTGTGCGCGCGGGTCGCGCCGTAGCGCAGCCGCGGCTCCAGCTTCGAGCTGGGCGAGAACGGCATCCGCAGGCTGTGGGTGGCGAACACCAGCTGCTTGGTGAAGCCCAGCAGGTCCAGCGCCTTGGTCCGGTCGGCGCTGTCGAACGCGCCCAGCGCCTGGATCTCCTTGGACTTGGCGATCAGCTCGTCGCCCATGGCGATCTGGGCGGCGCGGTGTTCGTCGCTGTGCCGGCTGCCCTGGCCGACGATCACCGCCACCTCCTCGTCGGTGACGATCGAGGCCGAGTAGCTGACCTCCGGGATCTCGTCGCGCAGGCCCGGGTCCGCGTACTTCTTCAGGAAGTCCGGCAGCTCCATGATGTGGCTGTCGGCGTCATAGAAGGCGCGGGTGGCGGGCGCGTAGGTCATGGCATCCTCCTGACGCCCGCGCCTGTTGGCCGCGCGTGGCAGCGCCACCCTAGCCGGGCGCGCCGCGGGCGCCTACGCCGTGCGCACCCGATCCAGCGCGACCACGTTGTCGCCGTCCTTCACCGCCGCTTCCGCCTGGCAGATGCGATCGCGGCCGCTGTTCTTGGCCTGGTAGGTGGCCTGGTCCGTCCGGCGCAGCAGTTCGCCCACGGTCTCGCCGGGGCGGAGTTGCGCCACGCCACCGCTCACCGTCATGGCCGGCAGATCGACGCCGACGCCCTGCGCGGTGCGCACGCGGATCGCCTCGGCGGCCAGCCAGGCGCTCTCGGCGGTGGCGCCCTCGATCAGCATCACGAACTCCTCGCCGCCCTGCCGGCCGACCACGGCGGCGGCCGGCGCCGCCCCCCGCAGCAGGCCCGCGAAGGCGGCGATCACCGCGTCGCCCATGGCGTGCCCGAAGCCGTCGTTGACGCTCTTGAAGTGGTCCAGGTCGAACATCACCGCCGAGACCGGCAGCCCGCCGCGCGCCGCCCGGACCACGACGTCCTGCGCCAGCCGGTCGAAGCCGCGGCGGTTGGCCAGGCCCGACAGTGGGTCGGTCTCCGAGGCCTGCTGCTGCTCGGTGATCGCCTTCTGGGCGACGATCAGCAGCACGATCAGGCCGGCGGCGAGCAGGAGCACGCCGGAGCTGGCCTGGGAGAACAGCGCGTAGGGAGTTCTGACGTAGTCGCTGAACGTCCGGCCTTGCCCGAACGCCATGGCCAGGAACGGCTTGACCATGAAGTGGGCGGCGATCACCGCGAAGATGCCCGCCAGCGCCAGGTGCATCGGTCGCGCGCTGATCGACAGCACCGTCCGCGTCGCCAGGATCGAGGCCAGGGCGAATGGGACCTGATAGGCCATGCCGAAGGCCAGGCTGTCGCGCGACAGGTCCCAGGTCAGGATCCGCATGGTCAGGCCGCCGATCATGATCGTCAGGATCAGCGCCCAGGGCGGCCGGCGGCGGTGGTAGAGGCTGAAGGTGGCCGAGATCGACAGCGTGGCCGACATGAAACTCAGATAGCCCAACGCCTCGAGCCAGACCGGACCGTGCAGCAGCGGCGCCAGGAAGTCGGTGATCGGGGCGATCATGCCCAGCAGGTAGCTGACCGAGAATCCCAGGGCGGCCCGCTGCGAGGCATTGGCCAGGGCGATCACGGCGTAGCCCATGGCGAACAGGCTCGCGACCGCAATGTTGACGACTAGAACGCCTTCCGCGCCGCTCATCGCGACTTCTCCGCGGCGGCCCCCGCTCCCGCTATGCGAGGACCTTTGCCTTGGCGAAGATGAAGAG
>CBHTUE010000138.1:0-12904 GCA_966096115.1 uncultured Phenylobacterium sp. | reverse complement strand
CGAAGAAGGTCCTCATCGTCGAGGATAACGAGCTGAACATGAAGCTCTTTCATGACCTGCTCGAAGCCCAGGGGTACGAAACCCTCGAGACCCGCGAGGGGCTGGCGGCGCTGTCGCTTGCCCGCGAGCACCGTCCCGACCTGATCCTGATGGACATCCAGCTGCCGGAGATCTCGGGCCTCGAGGTCACCAAGTGGCTGAAGGAAGACGACGATCTGGCCCACATCCCCGTCGTCGCGGTCACCGCCTTCGCCATGAAGGGCGACGAGGAACGCATCCGCGAGGGGGGTTGCGAGGCGTATATCTCCAAGCCGATCTCGGTGAGCCACTTCCTCGAAACCATCAAGCGCCTGCTGGCCTAGCAAGTGTCCGCCCGCATCCTGGTCGTCGACGACATCGAGTCGAACGTGCGCCTGCTGCAGGCCAAGCTCTCCGCCGAATACTACGAGGTCCTGACCGCCAACGACGGGCCGACCGCGCTGGCGATCGCCGGTTCCGAGCGGCCCGACATCGTGCTGCTGGACGTGATGATGCCCGGCATGGACGGGTTCGACGTCTGCCGCCGGCTGAAGGAAGACCCCGAGACGCGCCATGTGCCGGTGGTGCTGGTCACCGCCCTGGACGGCCGCGCCGACCGCGTGGCGGGCCTGGAGGCCGGGGCCGACGACTTCCTGACCAAGCCGATCGACGACGTCATGTTGTTCGCCCGCGTGCGCAGCCTGGTGCGGCTGAAGGCCGTGATCGACGAGTTGCGCGACCGCGAGGCCTCGGGCCGGCGGATGGGGGTGATCGCCGGCGCGGCGTCGCGCCTGGGCGGCTCCGGCGGCCGCATCCTGATCGTCGACGACAACGAACGGCAGGCCCAGCGCGTCTCGACCGAGCTTTCCATCGAGCACCGGCCGGTGATCGAGGTCGACTCCCACAAGGCGCTGCTCAGCGCGCGCGGGCCGGTCGACCTGGTGATCGTCAACGCCAACGCCAAGGCCTTCGACGGCCTGCGCTTCGCCGCCCAGCTGCGCTCGGACGAGCAGACCCGCAGCCTGCCGATCCTGGCCGTGGCCGACTTCGACCAGCGGGCCAAGGTGGTCAAGGCGCTGGAACTCGGGGTCAACGACATCCTGGCCCGCCCGATCGATCCCGGCGAACTGGCGGCCCGCGTGCGCACCCAGATCCGCCGCAAGCGCTACACCGACTACCTGCGCTCCAACCTGGACCATTCGCTGGAGCTGGCGGTCACCGACCAACTCACCGGCCTGCACAACCGCCGCTACATGTCCGGCCAGCTGGAGGCGCTGATGCGCCGCTCGGCCCAGGACGGGGCGCCGGTGGGCCTGCTGGTCATCGACATCGACCACTTCAAGAAGGTCAACGACAGCTTCGGCCACGACGTCGGCGACGAGGTGCTGGCCGAGTTCGCGGTGCGCCTGGCGTCCAACGTGCGCGCCATAGACCTGCCCGTGCGCCACGGCGGCGAGGAGTTCGTGGTGGTGATGCCCGACACCGACCTGGAGGACGCGCGGCGCATCGCCGAACGTATCCGCCTGCACGTGGCCGGCGCGCCGTTCCGGGTGATGGGCGGCGAGGAGATGTTGGGCATGACCATCTCCATCGGCGTGGCCGCCAGCTGCGGCCCAGACGACAGCCCGAACGCGCTTCTGAAACGCGCCGACGAGGCGGTCTACGAAGCCAAATCCCGCGGCCGCAACCGGGTGTTCGTCCGCGCCGCCTGAGGCCCGTGACGCCCGCCTGGAACGCTCCTAGGGTCGAGACCTTGGGGAGCGAATCCAATGATCCGGACCATTCTTGCGATCACTGCGGCCGCCGCCGCGTTGGCCGGTGGGGGCCTCGCGCAGGCCCAGAGCAGCGGCGTCGAGGAGATCGTCGTCACCGCCAGCCGCCTCAGCGAATACGACCCGAACCAGACCCCGCAGGTCACGCTGCACAAGCGGGCCGACAACCTGATCACCGCGGTCACCGTAGTTTGCGACACCCGCGACCAGAGCCAGGGCCGCAATGAGCTCAAGCAGACCCTGCGCAACATGATCCGGGCTGCGGCGAACGACCGGACTGTCAAGCTGGGCCTGGGCAGTGAGGTCGTCGGCGTCTTCGACGAGAGCATGCTGGACGCCGTCATCGTTCCCGACGCGAAGGCGGACACCAGCCGTGCGACTGTGGTGATCAAGACCGCGGTCAGCGCGGAGGACACGTTCGACGCCGCCACCGGCCGTATCAAGGCCTTCGTCGCGCGGACGGCCAAGGTGGGCCGCACCGAGGTGCTGCTGAACAGCGGCTGGGAACTCACCCTGATCAACCCCAGCCAATACCGCCCCGAGGTGGCGCCGCTGGTGGCGGAGGACGCGCGGCGGATGGCCGGCCTGTTCGGCGACGGCTACGGCGTCGAGGTGCTGGGCCTGCAACTCCCGGTGTCGTGGTACCAGGCCGGCCCGCTGGACCTCGCCCTCTACATTCCCTACCGCCTGACCGTTCGGCCTGCCGGCCGCTAAGCGGCGTACATCCACTCCGTCAGCATCATCCGCGGGGTGTCGCGGGCGTTCGGCGTGGTGGCGTGTAGCATCAGCGGGTCCATCAGGATCACGTCGCCCGGGTCGCCCAGCATCTCGCCGACGCGGACCGGTACGCCGTCGACCACGCCGCCCTCGGACATGAACCGCGCGATGCGGTCCTCGTCCTTGCGGCGCGATTCCAGGGCCGCGTACCAGGGCTCGCGGGCGATCAGCAGCTTGCGGGCCATGCCGGAGTTCAGGGTCTGGCCCTCGCGCTGCGCCAGCTGGCGCATCACGCGGTGCGACCCCGCGATGTAGCCGGTGCCGCCGCCGCCCGGCTCGGAGCGCGCCAGCACCACGAATAGGCGCGCCACGCGCGGCGGTTCGGGGGTGGCCGCCACGTCCAGGTGCCAGCCCCGGTGCGGCACGTCCCAGCGGGCGTGGTGGCCGGGCAGGGTGACCAGCGGCAGGCCCCACCGCTCGGGCTCCTTCCACCCACCAGCGCCCAGCAACTGGTCCACGACGGCGCGCACCTGCGGGCTGCCGATGGCGGCGAAGTCTCCGTTGCGGGCCGTGAGCTGCGCGGGATGCGGGATCGTCCAGGTGGCGGGCTTGTCGCGCCAGAGCCCGTGCCGCGACTCCAGCCGGCGCCAGAGGGCGGAGCGCATGGCTTCGATATCGTCGAGCGGAACGGCGCCGGGCAGGCGCACGACGCCCTCGGCGGCATAGGTCTGCGCCTGGTCGGGGGTGAGGCCGGAAGTCTGCTGGGTCATCGCCTTGTCCTCGCGATGCGCCCTGCGGGAACGGTTGTCCGGCCTCATGGCCGAAACAATCGCTCGCCGCACGGCGGTACCGCGCGAACGACCCGCAAGGCGCGGGTTGTCGATGGCCCAGTGTCCGTCCCGCCGCCGCCGTCGTCAACCGCGGCCGGCGGGGCTATGTTGGCGGCGGTTCGTCGGTCCGGCCTGGTCGTTCGCTACGGCGCCCTACCTGTCGTCGCTGGCCACCCTGGCCTGCTGGCCGTCTCGCTGGCGGGGGCGTTCATGGTGCTGGCCGAGCGCGGCCCGAAGGCCTGAGCCAAACGAAAACGCCCGGCGGTGAGGCCGGGCGCATCAGAGCAAATTCAAGGGCCTGCTTAGGCTACTTGATCTTGCCTTCCTTGAATTCGACGTGCTTGCGCACGACCGGGTCGTACTTCTTCAGCACGAGCTTGTCGGTCTTGGTGCGGGCGTTCTTCTTGGCCACATAGAAGTAGCCGGTGTCCGCCGACGAATTCAGGCGGATCTTGATGGAGGCGGGCTTCGCCATGGGGTCGGTCCCTCAGGATAAGTATGCGGGGCCAAACGGGATCGCACCGCCGGCGGGTGTTTAGGAGGCGCGGAAAATACGAATCCGCGGCGCGAAGTCAATGGCGCTGATGCTGACGCCGCGCTGGCGGCTGGCGCATCGCGGCCTGCCCGTCCCAATAGGGAGCCCCGCCATGCCCGTCGACGGTCGCGACGACTGGTAGCGGTCCGCGCTGTGATTGGTCATGCTGCCGCCACCAATCGGGAGGACGCCGAGTGCGGGAACGGATCGCGAGCCTGGCCGCGCTGGCCGCTTCGGTGGGCTTGATGGCCTTCGCCTCGCCAGGCGGCGGCCAACTGGACTGGCTGATCGGTGACTGGACCGGCGCCGGGGGTAGCACCTTGCAAGGCGCGGGCGGCTTCAGCTTCAAGCCGGAAGCCGGCGGGCAGGTTATCGTGCGCCGCAACGTCGCCGACTACCCGGCCCAGAACGGCAAGCCGGCCTTCCGTCACGAGGACCTGATGGTCATCGACGGTCTGACGGCGCGGTATTGGGATAGCGAGGGCCAGACGATCCACTACGCGTTGGCCGAGCCCGAGCCCGGCGTGGTGGTGTTCCTGAGCGACGATGCGGCCGGCCCGCGGTTCCGGCTGACCTATCGGCGGACGTCAATGGGTCTCAACGGCAGCTTCGAGATCGCCCCGCCCGACCACCGCGATCAGTTCCGGCCCTACCTCACCTGGACGGCGACGCGGTCCCGCTAAAGCGTGAACGGCCGCATGCCGCCGTCGCTGAAGCGGATGAAGGGCTTCGGGCGGCTGGGATCGGTCATCCGTTCCCCGGCTTCCTTGATCATCATCCGGGTGATGGCGGGCAGTTGCAGGCCCATCGCCTCTTCGAACTCGACCCAGGCGATCTCGTCCAGCTCGCCGCAGTCGGCCTGGCGGTCCAGGCTGGTCAGCCGCTCGGCGTCGGCCAGCAGGAACCAGGTGTCGAACCGCTTGCCGACGGCCGGCGGCGTAATGGCGCGGGCGATGACGTCCAGCGCTTCCAGGTCGGCCAGCACGCCTTGCTCGGCGAAGGGCTTCCAGGGCCCCGTGGCGCGCGCCTGGCCGGGCTTGCCCAGCAAGAGGCCGGTCTCCTCCCAGGTCTCACGCACCGCCGCCAGGGCCAACGCCCGGCCGCGTCCCAGGGGCAGGTGCTTGTCGAACAGGGCGCCCACATCGGTCCGCAGCTCACTGGCCACGGGCGCGCGATAGTCGGCCCGGTCGATCCGGCCGCCGGGGAACACCCAGCGGTCGGGCATGAAGCTGTGGCCGCCGTGGCGCCGGCCCATCAGCACCCGCGGCTTCGGCCCGTCACGGCGGATGATCATCACTGTGGCGGCGTTCTTCGGCCGCACGGCCCGCTGGCCGGGGAAGCGGGGCGGGCCTTCCGGCTTGGCGATAGCCACGGGCGGGGTCGGAGCGTTCATGCGAACAACTGTATGACCGGCCGCGAGGCCGAGGGAAGGGCGACCTTGCGGAAGGCGGCGGCTGCGGCAGTATGCCCGGGGCATCGGGAGCGACGCATGGCGCACGGAGGACATGAGGATCTGGACGAGCGGATGCTCCACCGGATGCTGTTCTTCACCGACGCGGTGTTCGCGATCGTGCTGACCCTGCTGGTGCTCGAACTGAAGCCGCCGGAGTCGGCCGACCCCGCCACGGGCGCGCATCTGGTCGGACACGTCGGTGTCTTCATCATGAGCTTCCTGCTGATCGGCGTCTTCTGGATCGCCCACATGAACACCACGCGGAAGCTCGCGCGGTTCGACTGGCTGACGGCGCTCTCGAACCTGTTGTTCCTGTTGCCGATCTGCCTGATCCCGTTCGCGTCGGCCTGGTTCGGCGCCGACGCGATCGGGAGTGAGTCCTGGGCGTTCTATTGCTGGGTGCTGATCCTCACGTCGGCGGCCAACATGGTGCTGGTGACGGTGTCCTACCGGGGCGGCGGCCAGCTGATCGCGGGTGGGGCGCCGCCCGGCGAGCGGCTCTACCGGCTCGTGCGCGCCGCGGCGCCCGGCGTGGCGTTCGCCATCGGCCTGGTGCTGCTCGCCGTTGGCCGACAACTCCTGGCCCACTTCTGCTGGGCCTTCATCGGTGTGGTGTTCCTGGCGGCCGAGTGGCTGCTGAAGCCCAGGCCCGTTCCGCGCACTGAGCCGGCCTAGCGGCCCCCCTTAGCGCCTGGGCCCGCCCTTCTTGCCGGTGCGGATGTTCTTCGGCCGGCCCTGGACGCCGCGCTTCGGCCCGCGATAGCCGCCGCCGGGGGCACGGTCGCCGCGGGCGCGCATGCCCAGGCGGGCACGGGGCGCGGTGGCGTCCGGCGGAGCCGGCTCGCTCAGCATCTCGAACAGCAGGCCGCCGGTGATCGGCGTCGCCTCGGCCAGCCGCACCTCCACCGTCATCCCCAGCGGCCATCTGGCGCCGGTGCGTTCGCCGACCAGGGCGTGCATGCGGTCGTCGTGGACGAAATACTCGCCGCCCAGCCGCGACACCGGCACCAGCCCGTCCGCCCCGGTGTCCGCCAGCCGCACGAAGAGGCCGAAGCGGGTGACGCCGGTGATCCGGCCGGGGAACTCGGCCCCCACGTGGTCGGCCAGGAAGGCGGCGACGTAGCGGTCGGTGGCGTCGCGCTCCGCGGCCATGGCCCGGCGCTCGGCGAAGGTGATCAGCTCGGCGGTGTCCTTCATCGTGGCGATGTCGCGGTCGCTCAGGCCGTCGTCGCCCAACCCCAGCGCCTTCACCAGCGCGCGGTGCACGACCAGGTCGGCGTAGCGGCGGATCGGCGAGGTGAAGTGGGCGTACTTGGCCAGGTTCAGGCCGTAGTGGCCGATGTTCTCGGTGGAATAGATCGCCTGCATCTGGGTGCGGAGCACCACCTCATTGACGATGTCGGCGTGCGGGCCGTCGCGGGTCTCTTCCAGCAGCCGGTTGAACCGCTCGGTGCGCGGGGCCTCGCCCTTGGTCCAGGGCAGGCCAAGGGTGCCCAGGAAGTCCACCAGGGCGAAGACCTTCTCCTGGCTGGGCTGGTCGTGGATCCGGTAGATCAGCGGCGTCTTCCTCTGCTCCAGGGTCTCGGCGGCGCAGACGTTGGCCTGGATCATGAACTCCTCGATCAGCTTCATCGCCTCCAGGCTGGGGCGCGGCGTGATCGCGGCGATTTCGCCGGCGGTGTTGATCGAGATCTTCCGCTCCAGGCTCTCGATGGCCAGTGGCGAGCGGTGGTCGCGGCCCTTCTTCAGGCAGGCGTAGGCGGCCCACAGCGGCTTGATCACCGTGTCCATCAGCGGGCCGGTCTTGTCGTCGGGCGCGCCGTCCATGGCGGCCTGGGCCTGGTCGTAGGAGAGCTTGGCGGCCGAGCGCATCAGGCCGCGCACGAACTTGTGGCTCCGCTTCCGGCCGTCGGCGCCGAACACCATCCGCACCGCCAGGCAGGCGCGGTTCTCGCCCTCGCGGAGCGAGCACAGGCCGTTGGAGAGCCGCTCCGGCAGCATCGGCTCCACCCGGTCGGGGAAATAGACGCTGTTGCCCTTCTCGCGGGCGATGCGGTCCAGCTCCGAGCCGGGGCGGACGTAGGCGGCGACGTCGGCGATCGCCACCCAGGCGATCCAGCCGCCCGGGTTGTCCGAAGCGTTGTCCGGCTCAGCATACACAGCGTCGTCGTGGTCGCGGGCGTCCGGGGGGTCGATGGTGATCAGCGGGACCTGGCGCAGGTCCTCTCGACCCGACAGCGTCGGCGGCTCGGCGGCCTCCGCCTCCGCCTCTGCGCCGGGCGAGAAGCCCATGGGGATGCCGTGGGCATGGATGGCGATCAGCGAGGCGGCGCGCGGCTCGTCCTCGCGCCCGACCACCTCCAGCAGCTTGCCGTGCTTGGGCCCGAAGCGGCCGCCGTGGCTCTCGATCTGCGCCAGCACCAGGTCGCCATCGCGGACGTCCTCGCCGGGCGGCAGGAGCAGGCTGTCCTTGGTGCGCCGGTCCACGGGTTCCACGCGGATCTCGCGCCGCACCTTGCGCACGACGCCCAGGATGCGGTGCGCGCTCTGGCCCAGGCGCTTGATCAGCCTCGCCTCGGTCTCGCCGCTCTCCAGCCGCACGAACCGCACCAGCAACCGGTCGCCCATCCCCGGCGCGCCGGCCTTGGCGTCGCCGCCCGGGGCCAGCGGCACGATGGGGGCGTCCTCGCCCTTGGTGAGCTTCACCATCAGGTCGCCGTCGGCGTCGCGCTCCACGACGTCGACCACGCCCACCTCCGGCAGGGCGCCGGCCTCGGCGAACCCGCGCCGTCCCCGCTTGCCCAGTGCGCCTTCGGACTCCAGCGCGGCCAGCATCTCACGCAGCGCCCGCCGGTCGGCGCCCTTCAGCCCGAAGGCGTTGGCGATGCCGGCCTTGTTGGGCTCCCCCTGCTCGCGGATGAAGGCGAGCAGCGTCTCGCGGTCGGGCAGGCCCTGCGGCGGCCGGGTGAACTTCGGGGACTTCGTTCCCTTGGCCTTGGGGGGCTTGGAGGTCTTGGACTTGGGAGTCTTGGGTCGGGCCATCGAGGGTGCTTACCATCCCGCCGCGCGCTAGGCTCCGTCCGCACGGAGAAAAAGCATGCTCAGCGGCGCCCACGCATTCCCCAGGCAGGACCGGGTCATCTACGGCCGCCCGGCCGCCGAGGTGCTGGAAAGCCTGGCCAAGGCGTGGGGCGCCGAGCGGCTGCTGATCACCACTACGGCCTCGTTAGCCGACGGCCTGGCCGCCGAGACCGCGCGGGCGCTGGGCGGCCTCTGCGTCGGGGTGTTCTCGGGCATCGGCGCGCACTCGCCGCGCGAGGGGGTGATCGCCGGCGCCGCCGAAGCGCGCCGCCTCGACGCCGACCTGCTGGTGGCCCTGGGCGGCGGCTCGGTGATCGACGCCACCAAGCTGATGCAGCTCTGCCTGTGGGCCGGCCTGACCGAGACGGCTCAGCTCGCCGCCTACCGCGCCGGCCGCGGCGATGACCGGGTAGACGTGACCAAAGTCCCCGCCGGCGTGCGGATGGTCGCCGTCCCCACCACGCTCTCGGCCGCCGAGTTCACCCCCTTCGCCGGGGTGACCGACGCCGCCGCCCGATCGAAGGAGAGCTACACCCACCCCTTGATGGCCCCGCGCGCGGTCGTGCTGGACCCGGCGATGACGCTCGCCACGCCGCCGCAGCTATGGTTCTCCACCGGCATGAAGGCGGTCGACCACGCCGTCGAGCAGCTGTGCCACCCCGTCCGCGCGCCCTATGCCGACGCGCTCGCCTCCGACGGACTGATGCGGCTGGCGCGAGGCCTGACGGCGACTCAAGCCGACCCGACCAATCTCGACGTGCGGCTGGAGTGCCAGTTCGGCATGTGGCTGGCGATCAGCGGCGCCGGCTCCGGCCGCGGCATGGGTCCCAGCCACGCCATCGGCCACACCCTGGGCGGCAGCTACGGTGTGCCGCACGGGATCACGTCCTGCGTCACCCTGCCGGCGGTGTTGGCCTGGACGGCGCCCGCGGCCGGCGACCGGCAGGCGGTGATCAGTGCGCTGATCGGCGGCCCGACCGCGGCCGACGCGGTGAAGAACCTGGTCTGGACCCTGGGCCTGCCCGGTGACCTCAAGAGCGTCGGCATCGGCCGCGACGACTTCCAGGCCATCGCCGAGCACACCATGCACGACGCCGGCGTCCGCCAGAGCCCCCGGCCCATCACCGAGCCCGCCGACATCGTCGAAATCCTGGAGCTGGCGGCGGGTTAGGCGTTCAAGAAAGCGATGATCTCGCGGTAGGCGCTGCGGTCCTGGAGCATGAACAGGTGGCCGCCCTCGAACCATTTGAGCTCGGCGCCCGGGATGCGCGCGGCCATCCGCTCCTGGGTCGCGGGCAGGGCGATGCCGTCGTAGCGGCCGGCGGCGATCAGCACCGGGCAGGTGATCGAGGGCAGGCGCTCCCAGGTGTCGTGCTTCGCGCGGGCCTCGAATTGGCGATGAGCCCCGGCCGCGTGGCCGGGCTCGTCCGCATAGGGATCGGCGGCGGCGAGCTCGACGAAGCGTTCGTAGTCGTCGGCGTTAACGGCGGCCCAGGCGGCGTCGCGGCGCGTGTCGCTGATCGGCATCATGTGGCGGGCGCGGGCCTCGCCGGTCAGGTGCTCGATCTCGTGGAAGGGATAGGACGCGCCGCCTTCGCCGCCGGGCGAGGTGCAGGCCAGCACCACCTTCCGAACCCGCTTCGGATGCCGCAGCACCAGCTCCTGGGCGACCATCCCGCCGAACGACACGCCGACGACCAGTGCATCCTCCCAGCCCAGGTGGTCCATCAGGGCGGCGGCGTCATCGCCATACTGCGCCATGGAGTAGGGCACGTCCGGCTTGTCCGTCCGCCCCAGCCCGCGCTGGTCGTAGGCCGCCAGATCGAACGCCTTGGCCAGCGGCGAGGCGAATACGTTCGGCTGGGTCCGCAGATCGCCGCCGGAGCCGGAGATGAACAGTAGCCGCGGGCCCGCGCCGGCGCGCTCGAAGTAGAAATTCAGGCCGTCGATCTGGGCGTAAGGCATGCGGGCGTCCTCTGGCGGTGGCGCCACCTTAGCTAGTCGTCATCCTCGCGGAAGGTCCCGAGCAACGTCAGCCCCTCGATCGTCGTCGCGCCCTCGCGCTTCACCACCATTCGCACCGCCCCGGCCCCGGTCTGGCGGATCACCTCGGCCAGGCGTTCGGAATGGGTGACCAGCCAGATTTGGGTCCGCGCGGACGCCGCGGCGATCATCCGCCCAAGGGGCTCCATCAGGTCGGGGTGGAGGCTGGATTCGGGTTCGTTCAGGGCTATGAACGGGGGCAGGCGATAGGCCATCAGCGCGCCGGCCAGCGCCAGGAAGCGCAGCGTTCCGTCCGAGAGCTCCGAGGCCTCGAACTCGCGGTTCGGGAACTCCCGGAAGGCCATTCCGAAGCTGGCCGTTCGTTCAGGCTTGGGAATGACCAGCTCGGCGCCCGGGAAGGCGCCGCCGATCACGTGGTCCAGGTCGCTGGTGTCCTGGCGGATGTGGGCGAGGGTGGCGAAGACGGCGGCGAGGTTCGACCCGTCCGAGGCGAGCGTTGGGCTGGCGGTCGCCACGCAGGGCTGGCGCAGCGGCGAGCCGGCATCGGTGCGCAGGTCGTGATAGAACCGCCACTCCAGAAGGCTGCGGCGCACGGCGTCCAACGCCGGGAAGCGCGACGGGTCCTGCAGCCGGCCCAGGACCGTTTCGGAGGCCAGCAGGTCGAGGTCGATCGCCTCAGGCCGGCCATCCTCGCCGCGGGCCATCACCCGCGGGCCATCGCGCTCCATGATCCGTACGTCGCGGCGCTCGCCGAGCAGAGTCAGGGCCTCGGACTTGATCTGCGGCTCGGAGCCCAGAGTGGGCGAGGCCGGGGGCGGGAAGCCGATCTCGACCTCATAGCGGTAGCCGGGTTCCAAGCGCGTCGGCTCGGATAGGCTGACGGCCAGCCGGATCCTCGGCGGTCTGCTGCGCTGACGGCTCCCGGCCCACATGGCCAGGTCCAGCCCCTCGCGCGCCAGGTCGTGGCCCAGGGTGTTGGCCGCCGCGCCCTGCAATAGCTCCAGCGCCCGGTAGAGGTTCGACTTGCCGACGCCGTTCGCGCCCACGAACACGTCCAGCCGCGACAGCGGATAGTCGATCCGCCGCAGCGAGCGATACCCCTCCGCCGAGAACTCGCGCAGCGGCAGGGTCATCGCCTCAACCCCAGCATCCGCTCATCCCCATCACCCCCACACCCGATCATCCCCGCGAAAGCGGGGACCCAGGCTTTTTTCGTTGTCGAGGGCGGTTGCAGAGCGCCGCGCGGCCGAAGCACCCCAAACGCAAAACGCCTGGGTCCCCGCTTTCGCGGGGATGAGCGGAAGGGAAGGGATGGTCAGCGCGGCCCGAGCTCCTCGGCCAAATCCACCCACCCGGGATTGAACCGCTCGATCAGCGCCAACTTCCACGCCCGGTTCCACTTCTTCATCGCCCGCTCACGCCGGAAGGCGCCGTCCCGCGTGTCATGCGCCTCATAGTAGACCAGCCGCTTCACTCCATACTTCGCGGTGAACCCTGGAATCACCCCGTCCCGGTGCTCCCACGCACGCCGGATGATGCTGTCGGTCTGCCCGATGTAGAGCGTCCCGTTACGCTGGCTGGCCACGATGTAGACGTAGAAGGCCACGCGTTGCTCTCCTTGATCGAACAAAAAGAGAACATGAAGGTCGCGGGTGGTCAACCCACAACTCCGCTCATCCCCGCGAAAGCGGGGACCCAGGCTTTTTTCGTGGTGGCGCGAGATCGCGAAGCGCCGCGCCGCGGAAACGTCCTCAACGCAAAACGCCTGGGTCCCCGCTTTCGCGGGGATGAGCGGGAGGGAGGTGGGCCGTGGCGGGCCTCTCCCCTAGAACGGCGCGTCGTCGTCCGTGATGCTGTCGGTGGCCGGAGCGGCTGCTTTGGCGGACGCCTTCTTCGGCGCGGCCTTCTTCTTCCCGGCGGCCTTCTTCTTCGCCGGCGCCTTCTTCGCGCCGTCCGCCTTCGCCGCGCGGGCCGGCTTCTTCTTGCCGCCGCCGCCCTTCTCCACGCGTTCGGCGATCAGCTTCACGGCCTCTTCCAGCGTCACGGTCAGCGGGTCGGCGCCGCGCGGGACGTTGGCGTTGGTGGAGCCGTGCTTGATGTAGGGGCCGTAGCGGCCGCTCAACACGCGGATCGGCTGGCCGTCCACGGGGTGCGCGCCCAGCTCGGCCAGGGCCGAGGCTTCCGGCCGGCGGCCGGCGCGCTTGGTGGCGATCAGGTCGACGGCGCGGTTCACGCCCACGTCGAACACCTCATCCGGGTTCGAAAGGTTGGCGTAGGTGCCGTTGTGCAGCACGAACGGCCCGAAACGGCCGATGCCGGCGACGATCGGCTTGCCGTCCTCCGGGTGATTGCCGACCTCGCGGGGAAGGCGCAGCAGGCGCAGGCCCTTCTCCAGGTCCATGTCCGGCGCCGACCAGCCCTTGGGCAGCGACGAGCGTTTCGGCTTCTCGCCGTCGCCCAGTTGCACGTAGACGCCGAAGCGGCCGGTCTTGAG
>CBHTUE010000137.1:0-12912 GCA_966096115.1 uncultured Phenylobacterium sp. | reverse complement strand
GCTGTCGCGCGTGACGGCAGCGCACCGCGGCCGCGAGGCCGCCCAGGCCGCAGCCGGACTGATGGGCGTGCGCCTGCAGGCGGTGATGGACTCGATCCTGCGCTGCGAGGGCGATCCCGCCGCCTGCGCCGACCCGACCCGCAACACCAGCCTGGCCCGCGCCGCAGAGGCCGCCCGCGCCGCGTGCGCCGGCGACGCGACGATCCTGGAGGCGATGGCCATGGCGCGGTCGGGCGAGGCCGCCTGGCCCAGCGCACCGCCACCGCCGGCGCCGGAGACGCCTGTGGTGGCGCTGGCCGGCGCCGGCCCCGCCCTGTCACTCGCGGCCTGGACGACCGGCCGCGTGATCGCGGCGGTCCAGGCCGACAGCGCCGCCATCGCGGAAGCCCCGGCGCTGCCCGTCGCCGGGATCGAGCTGATGGCCTTCTGGCGGGACGGCGCCTTCGACGAGGGCGGCTTCGCCAATGCGGTGCGCCTGGCGGCCCTGGCGCTGGCGGCCGAGGCGGACGGGCCGGTGCGCCTCGCGCTGGGGGGCCTGGGCGACTGGCTGGTCGCGCACGGATTCGACTATGACAGTGACGCCGGCCGGCAGGCGGCGCGCAACCTCATTCAGAGCGCGCGCGATGCGGCCGACGAGCTGGACCGGGAGGTCCGCTTCGGCCTCTCCGGCCATCCGGAGCTGGCCTTACGGCTGGGCTGCCGGCTGGACGCGCAGCCCTGGACGGGCCCCACGACCGTGGCGGAACTGGCCGATGGCGAGACCGTGCGGGTGCTTTCCGAAGCCGCGGTCCTGGGCCTGGCCGCGCTCGGCGCCGATCGCGACGCCGCCCAGGTCGCCCTGCTGGGGCATCGCAGCCTGGCCGACGCGCCCGGCGTCAACCCGCCCGCCCTGCTGGCCCGCGGCTTCAGCGACCTGGAGATCGCCGCCGCGCAGGCGGAGCTGCCGTTCGTCACCCGCCTCCCCCGCGCCTTCACGCCGGCCGTCGTCGGCGAGGGCTTCCTGCGCGACGTGCTGGGCGCCACAGCCGAGCAGCTGGCCGACCCCGACCTGGACGTCCTGGCCCTGGCCGGCTTCAGCCGCGAGCATGTGGCGGCCGCGGAAGCCCACGCCCTGGGAAGCGACAGCCTGACCGCCCACGCCGGCCTGACCGAAGACCAGCGCCGCGTCCTCCGTCCGGCCGCCGAGATCGGGATCGCGGCCGAGGCGGCGATGCTGACCGCGCTGGGACCGCTGCTGGACGTGCCGCCGGTGCTTGAGGTGATCCTGCCCTGGGAGGCCGACCTCGAGGCGGTGCGGGCCGCCCTGGACACCGCCCTGCCGGTCCGCGTGCGCCGCGCCGCCGCGCCCGCCGCCGCGACCCTGGATATCCCCACGGTCGCCGACCTCGCCGTCCGTCCGCCCCCGGCCGAGCCCGAGGAACGGATCATCGAGCGGATCATCGAACGCGAACGCACCCGCCAGAAGCTGCCCGACCGGCGCAAGGGCTACATCCAGAAGGCCGCGGTGGGGGGGCACAAGGTCTACCTGCACACCGGCGAGTACGACGACGGCCAGCTGGGCGAGATCTTCATCGACATGCACAAGGAAGGCGCCGCCTTCCGCTCGCTGATGAACAACTTCGCGATCTCGATCTCGATCGGCCTGCAATACGGCGTGCCGCTGGACGAGTTCGTAGACGCCTTCGTCTTCACGCGCTTCGAGCCGGCGGGACCGGTGACCGGCAACGACACGGTGAAGTCCGCCACCTCGATCCTGGACTACATCTTCCGCGAACTGGGCATCAGCTACCTGGGCCGCGACGACCTGGGCAGCCCTGATTCGGGCGAGCTGAACGCCGATGGACTGGGCCGTGGCAAGGCCGAGGCGGTCGCCGCCGAGGAGCCGGAACCGCAGCCGGTCTCGCGGTTCATCTCCCGCGGATTCGCCCGCGGCGCGACGCCCGACAACCTGGTCTTCCTGCCGTCCGCCAACCGCCCTGCGGGGCCCGCCGCCCTCGGTGCGGCGGAGGTCTGCGCCGCCTGCGGCGATATAGCCGTGGTGCGCAAGGGACAGGCCCTGATCTGCGAGACGTGCGGGGCGCGGGCGAGCCGAATCCCAGACGGCCAGGCTGGCTGAGCGCCTCCAGCAAAAGTGGTCCCACTTTTGCGCCCGGGAGGCGCTCCACTTTAGCTTTGCGCCCTCCGGGCGGTGGACCGGCCACCACTCCGCCTGAGGGCGCAACCCCTTCAGAATTACCGCGATTTAAGTGGCGCCCCAGCGGCTCAGGGGCCAGATGTGACATCACGACTGCAAGGATACGCCTTCGAGATGACCCGTCTGACCCGCTTCCTGGCCGCCTCGGCCGCCGTCTGCGCGATCGCCCCGATCGCGGGCGCGGCGCAGGCCGGCGACAAGGAGGTTTCGCGGCAGAACTCGTTCGGCGGTTCCTGTGTGAAATGCGAGCTCTCCGGCCGTAACCTGTCCGGCGCGCGGATCATCGGCGCCAACTTCTCCGGCGCGACCCTGGTGGGCGCCGTCCTGCGCGACGCCAAGTTCCATGCGTCGGTGTTCGTGGGCGCCGACCTGACCAAGGCCGACCTCAGCGACTCGGCCATGACCGGCGCGAACTTCTCCAACGCCAACCTCACCAACGCGCGGCTGCGCTCGACCGAGGCCAACGGCGTGGTGTTCGGCTCAGCCAACCTGACGCGCGCCGACATGTCGGACCTGGAAGCCACGGGGTCCAGCTTCTCCCGGGCGATCCTGACCGGGGCGGTGATGAAGTCGGCCAGCCTGCGCGGGGCCAGCTTCGACAGCGCCAACCTGGACCGCGCCACGCTGAGCGACATCGAAGCGACCGGCGCCAATTTCAGCCGGGCCCACATGAACGGCACGGTGCTGAAGTCCGCCGAGCTACAGGGCTCGAATTTCTCGCGGGCCGACGCCAACGGCGCGACCTTCCAGGACGCCGACATGACCGGCGCCACCCTGGCCGGCGGCGACTTCACCCACGCCTCGTTCCGCTCGACGGACCTGACCGGCGCGAACCTGGTCGGCGGCAACTTCGACGGCGCCGACTTCCGCGACGCCGACATCTCCCGCACCATGCTGATCGGCGTGGACCTGTCGGGCGCGCGCGGCCTGACCCAGGACCAGGTCGACGAGGCCTGCGCCGATGGCCGCACCAGGCTGCCCCGCGGCATCGTGGCCCGCGGCTGCGTGGGCTCGGCCCGCTGGATCCGCGGCCACGACCAGCCGCGCGTGACGATCAGGATGGTGCCCGCGGTCCCGGCGGTCCCCGCCGTACCGGCCTCGCCCGCCGGCCCGGCCCCGCCGGCGCCGCCGCCGTCGCCGCGCTACATCGTCACCGTCCAGCACTAGCGCCGACGGCGCTCGCGGCCGCGAAGGCGACGCACGGCGCGTCCGCCATCTGGGCGTTCTGTGTGTTTCTGTGCCTGTCCGTGGTTTCAAACGACAGAGCCTCCGCTTGCGCGGAGGCTCTAGGTGTTCGTCACGGACGGCGCCCTACGCCTTCAGCGGTGGCGCCAGCCGGACATGCAGTTCTTTCAACTGCTTGTCGGCGACTTCTGAGGGCGCGTTCATCATCAGGTCCTGGCCCTGCTGATTCAGCGGGAAGGCGATGACCTCGCGAATGGCCGTCTCGCCGGCCAGCAGCATGACGATGCGGTCGATGCCGGGCGCCAGGCCCCCGTGCGGCGGCGCGCCATGGCGGAAGGCGTTCAGCATGCCGCCGAACTGTTCCTCGACCACGCTCTCGTTGTAGCCGGCGATCTCGAACGCCTTGACCATGATCTCGGGCAGGTGGTTCCGCACCGCGCCGGAGCACAGCTCATAGCCGTTGCAGACGATGTCGTACTGGTAGGCCAGGATATCGAGCGGGTCCTTGGTGTTCAGCGCTTCCAGCTCGCCCTGCGGCATCGAGAACGGGTTGTGGCTGAAGTCGACGTGGTTGGTCTCCTCGTTCATCTCGAACATCGGGAAGTCGACGATCCAGACGAATTCGAAGCGGTCCTCGTCCACCAGCTTCAGGTCGGTCCCGACCTTGGTGCGCGCGGTCCCGGCGAACTTGGCGAAGGTCTTCGGGTCGCCGGCCACAAAGAAGGCGGCGTCGCCCTGCCCCATGCCGATCTGGCCCATGACGGCGGCCGTACGCTCCTCGCCGACGTTCTTGGCGATCGGGCCGCCCCACCCGCCCTGGTCCTCGGACCAGAATATGTAGCCCAGGCCCGGCTGGCCCTCGCCCTGCGCCCAGCTGTTCATCCGGTCGCAGAAGGCGCGTGAGCCGCCCTTCGGCGCGGGGATCGCCCACACCGCGTTTTTCTTGTCCTCGAGGATGCGGGCGAACAGGCCGAAGCCGCCGCCGCGGAAGTGCTCGGAGACGTCCTGCATGATGATCGGGTTGCGCAGGTCCGGCTTGTCGGTGCCGTACTTGGCCATGCACTCCCGGTAGGGGATGCGCGGGAACGGGTACGGCGTCACCGGCTTGCCGTTGGCGAACTCCTCGAACACGCCGTGCATCACCGGCTCGATGGCCGCGAAAACGTCCTCTTGCGTGACGAAGCTCATCTCGACGTCGAGCTGGTAGAACTCGAGGCTGCGGTCGGCGCGCAGGTCCTCGTCGCGGAAGCAGGGCGCGATCTGGAAATAGCGGTCGAAGCCCGAGACCATCAGCAACTGCTTGAACTGCTGCGGGGCCTGCGGCAGCGCGTAGAACTTGGTCGGGTGCAGGCGGGACGGCACCAGGAAGTCGCGCGCGCCTTCCGGCGACGACGCCGTCAGGATCGGCGTCTGGTACTCCAGGAAGCCCTGGTTGATCATCCGGTTGCGGATCGAATGGATCACCTTCGAGCGCAGCACGATGTTCCGATGCAGCGTCTCGCGCCGCAGGTCCAGGTGACGGTTCTTCAGGCGGATCTCTTCCGGATAGTCGGGCTCGCCAAACACCGGCAGCGGCAGCTCGGAGGCCTCCGACAGGACCCGAACCTCGGCCACCTTCACCTCGATCTCACCGGTCGGCAGGTTCGGGTTCTTGGTGTCGCCCGCGCGGGCCACGACCTCACCGTCGACGCGCAGCACGCTCTCGGCGCGCAGGTGCTCGACCACCGAGAAGCCGGGCGTGCCCGGATTGAACACCAGCTGGGTCAGCCCGTAGTGGTCACGCAGGTCGATGAAGATCAGACCGCCGTGGTCGCGCTTGCGGTGCAGCCAGCCGGAAAGGCGGACCGTCTGGCCGGTGTCGGCGGCGCGGAGCGCGCCGCAGGTATGGGAGCGGTAGGCGTGCATATTCTCAGGGGAAAACGGGGGTTTTACGAGGCGCGGAAGGGCGCATGGAGGGGCCCGAAAGTCAAGGCGCGGCACAGCCCCAGTCGGCTTGACACCGATCGCGGCGAGCCCTCCCATCGCCGCCTCTGTTCGGGGATATCCAGTGAAACACGCTCTCCGGGTCGCTCTGGCGGTCCTTAGCTGCGCAGGCCTCGCGGCGTGCGCAACGACCGCGGCTGCGCCCAAGCCCGCCGCCAAGCCCGCGACCACCGCCTCGACGCCGCCCGCGCCACTGCCCAGGGGCCTCGACCCCGCTCAGGCGTCCAACCCCTTCCCCAGCACCTACCGCCCCCTGCCCGGCCGCCCGACGGCGATCGTCGGCGCGACGGTACTGACCGGCACGGGCGTCCAGGTCGAAAACGGCACGGTGCTGATCAAGGACGGCCGCATCCAGGCCGTCGGCGCCGGGCTCGCTGTCCCGGCGGGCTACGAGACCGTCGACGCCCACGGCAAGTGGGTGACGCCCGGCCTGATCGACACCCACAGCCACCTGGGAGTCTACGCCTCGCCCGAGGTGGCGGCGCACTCCGACGGCAACGAGGCTACCGATCCCAACACCGCCCAGGTCTGGGCCGAGCACTCGGTCTGGCCGCAGGACCCGCAGTTCAACCTGGCCCGCCAGGGCGGGGTGACGACGCTGTTGGTGCTGCCGGGCTCGGCCAATCTGTTCGGCGGCCGCGGCGTGACGCTGCGCAACGTGCCGGCCCGCACCGTGCAGGACATGAAGTTCCCGGGCGCGCCCTACACCCTGAAGATGGCCTGCGGCGAGAACCCGAAGCGGGTCTACGGCGGCAAGGGCCGCGCGCCCTCGACGCGGATGGGCAACGTCGCCGGCTATCGCGCGGCCTGGATCAACGCCGCCGACTACCAGCGACGCTGGGACGACTACCGCGCCAAGGTCGCCAGGGGCGACAAGGCCGATCCGCCCAAGCGGGACCTGCAGCTGGACACCCTGGTGGGCGTCCTGAAGGGCGAGATCCTGGTGGAGAACCACTGCTACCGGGCCGACGAGATGGCCCAGATGATCGATATCTCGAAGGAGTTCGGCTACCGCGTCACCGCCTTCCACCACGCGGTCGAGGCCTACAAGATCGCCGACCTACTGGCCAAGAACGACATCTGCGTGGCCACCTGGACCAACTGGTGGGGCGGGAAGCTGGAGATGTACGACTCCATCGAGGCCAACGTGCCGTTCGTGGAGGCGGCCGGCGGCTGCGCGATCATCAAGTCGGACGATCCCGACCTGATCCAGCGGCTGAACCAGGAGGCGGCCGAGGCGCTGGCGGCGGGCCGCGCCGCTGGTCTCTCGATCACCGAGGCCCAGGCCATCCGCTGGATCACCGCCAACCCGGCCAAGGCGCTGGGCATCTCGGCCGAAACCGGCTCGCTGGAGGCCGGCAAGCGGGCGGATGTGACCCTGTGGGACGCCGACCCGTTCTCGATCTACGCGCGGGCCCAGCGGGTCTGGATCGACGGCGGGATCGCCTATGACCGCGGCGATCCCAGATACCAACCGAAGTCCGACTTCGAACTCGGCCTGGAGGGCGTCCGATGAACCGCCCCTCTGCAAAGGCGTCTTGGGCCGCCCTTCTCTGTACCGGCGTGCTCAGCCTAGCCGGCGCCGCCCAGGCCGCCACCGTGGCGATCGTCAACGCCCGCATCCTGACCGCCGGGCCGGCCGGCGAGATCGCCAGCGGCGCGATCGTGATCCGCGACGGCAAGATCGTCGCCGTCGGTTCCAACGTCGCCGCCCCGGCCGGGGCGCAGGTGGTCGACGCCAGGGGCGGGATCGTCACCCCCGGCTTCATCGCCGCCAACAGCCACCTGGGCGCGGTGGAGATCAGCTCGCTGGGCAACGACGTCGCCGTCCGCACGCCCGACCTGGGCGCGGCCTTCGACGTGCAGTACGCGCTCAACCCCGACTCCGTCGTGATCCCGGTCGCCCGCCTGGGTGGGATCACCAGCGCTGTGGTCACGCCCGCCGCACGGGGCGCCGGCGGTGGCGGCGACGACGACGAAGAGGCCGCGGCGGACACCTCCGGCCCGCCCGCCTCGGAGAACTCGCCCGGCCTGTTCGCCGGCCGCGCGGCGGTGATCCAGTTGGGCCACGGCCAGGAGCCGCTGCTGAAGGCCCGCGTGGCCATGGTCAGCCCATTCGGCCGCGGCGGCGCGATCGCCGCCGGCGGGGCGCGGGGAGCGGAGTTCGTGCTGCTGAAGGAGGCCCTCGACGACGTACGGGCCTACATGCGCAACCGCGCTGCCTACGAGCGCGCCGCCTACCGCGACCTGGCGCTCTCCCGCGCCGACCTCGAGGCATTGATCCCCGTCGTGCAGGGCGAGATGCCGCTGATGGCCGTCGCCAACCGGGCCTCCGACATCCGCGCGGTGCTGCGGTTCGCCAAGGACGAGAACCTCAAGGTGATCATCTCCGGCGGGGCCGAGGCGTGGCGGCTGGCGCCGGAACTAGCGGCGGCCGGCGTGCCCGTGCTGATCAGTTCCACCGACGACCGGCCGACGGGCCTGGAGGACCTGGGCGCTACGTTGGAGAACGCCGCGCGGCTGGAGAAAGCCGGGGTCAAGGTGATCATCCAGACCGGCGGCGGCGACCACCGCACCCACGAGATGCGCTACGACGCCGGCGTCGCGGTCGCCAACGGCATGAGCAAGCCGGGCGCCCTGGCGGCCATCACCATCAACCCGGCCCGCGCGTTCGGCGTCGCGGGGCGGATCGGTTCCCTGGAGGCCGGCAAGGACGCAGACCTGGTGCTCTGGTCGGGCGACCCCTTCGAGCCGCTGTCACGGCCGCAGCTGATCCTGATCCGCGGCGAGGCCCAGCCCCTGACCTCGCGCCAGATCGAGCTGCGGGACCGCTACAAGGATCTCGGACGGGCCTACCCGCCGGCGTATACGCACTGACTCTTCCCTCCCTTAATGGGGAGGGACAGATCGCCGGAGGCGATCAGGGTGGGGAAGTGCGGGCCAGAACTCCGAGGGTGGGGATGATCGTCACTCCCCCACCCTGGCCGCGTCGCGGCCGGTCCCGCCCCCTTGAGGGGGGGCAGCCGCGCTTCACATCTCCGGGTGCAGCAGCGCCTGGGACGTGAACGTGCGCCCCAACGTGCCCAGGTCGTCGCCGCCCGTGCCGCCCAGGCGCTGGATCATGCCCACGAAGATCAGGTCGTTGGTGGGATCGACCCAGAACCAGGTGCCGGCGGCGCCGCCCCAACTCATGTCGCCCTTGCCTTCCAGGCTGCCGGCGGCGCGCGGGTCGTTCACCACCATGAAGTCCAGGCCGAAGCCGACCGCCTCGTTGAACCGCGCCGCCGAGGTGCCGTTGGAGTTCACCAGCACGTTCTTCGGGATCACGTTCGTGCCCATCAGTTCTACCGACGCCGGCGACAGGATGCGCACGCCCTCCAGTTCGCCGCCGTTCACCAGCATCTGCGAGAAGCGGGCGTAGTCCATGGTGGTCGAGGTCAGCCCGCCGCCACCCGACTCCATGCTGGGCGGCGTCAGGTAGGTGGGCAGCGGCCGGTCGAAGATGTTGTTGGCTTCCTCGATCTTCCCGGCGGCCTTGTCGAACGCGTACACGGCCGACAGCCGGCCGGCCTTGCCGGGCGCGACGGTGAAGGCGGTGTCGTTCATCTTCAGCGGCTTGAAGATCCGGTCCGACATGAACTGGCCCAGGGTCTGGCCCGTGATCTTCTCGACGATGTAGCCCTGGATATCGACGGCCGAGGAATACCGCCACGACGTGCCCGGCTGATAGACCAGCGGGATCGTGGCCGTCCGGTCGATCATGTCCTTCAGGCCGTTGGCGCCCAGCACATTCTTCTCGCGGTAGAGCTTGTCCACCGGATGCTCGTCCTGCAGGCCGTATCCGAAGCCCGCCGTGTGGCTCATGATCTCGCGCATGGTCGGCGGGCGCTTCATGTCCTCCAGGATCGGCTTGCCGTTGCCGTCGGTGGCGACCATGACCTTGAGGTTCTTGAACTCCGGCACGTAGCGGGTGACCGGATCGTCCAGGCGCCACCTGCCCTCCTCGAACAGGATCATCATCGCCACGCCGGTGATCGGCTTGGTCATCGAGTAGATGCGGAAGATGGTGTCCTCGCGCATCGGCGCACCGGTGGCGAGGCTCTGCTTCCCGTAGGTCTTGAACTCCACGATCTTGCCGTGGCGGGCCAGGAGCGTGGTCATGCCGGCGACGCGGCCCTCGGACACCACGCCCTGCATGTAGGCGTCCAGCTTGGCCAGCCGGTTGCGGTCGAAGCCGACCGACTCCGGGCTGGCGGCGGGGACGAGCCCCGGCGCGGGCGATGCGGCGGCCGGCGCGGCCTTCTTCGCCTGGGCGAAGCCGGTGGCGGGCGTCAGCGCCAGCGAAACGGCGGTCAGCGCCGCGGCGAACCGCAGGGTGCGAAGCATGGTGATCCCCTCCCAAACACTTGTTCGGTCGAGCTTGGGGCCGCATCCGACGCCGTGCAAGGCCGCGTGCGTTTCCGGTCGGCAATGCGCGGCGCGGCCGCTAGCGTACGGCCATGAAGCGGCTCCTGATCGTCTGGCACTCGCGCACCGGCGCCGCGCGCGCGATGGCGGACGCGGCGGCCCGCGGCGCGGGCGGCGAGGCGGACGTGGAGGTGCGGATGCTGGCCGTCTCCGACGCTGGGCCCGATGACCTGCTGGCCGCCGACGGCGTGATCTTCGCCGCCCCGGAGAACCTGGCGGCGCTGTCCGGGGAGATGAAGGCCTTCCTGGACCGCAGCTACTATCCGGTCCTGGAGCGTTTGAACGGCCGACCCTACGCGCTGCTGATCGCGGCCGGCAGCGACGGTACGGGCGCCGTGCGGCAACTGACCCGCATCGTCACCGGCTGGCGGCTGAAGCCCATCGCCGAGCCGATCATCGTGAACATGCGCGCCCAGACGCCCGAGGCGATCCTCGCCCCAAAGACGCCGACACCAGCCCAGCTGGCGCCCTGCGAAGAACTGGGCGCGGCGATGGCGGCCGGGCTCGCAATGGGCGTATTCTGACGCAGAGCAGGAGCCGGGACATGGCCACGACCACCGCCTTCGACGTCGAACCGCTGCCCGCCAGTTTCGGCGCGACCGTGACCGGCCTGCGCCTCTCGCGGCTGGACGACAGCGGCTTCACTGCGCTCTACCGGACCTGGCTCAGGTACGGCCTGCTGATCTTCCCAGGCCAGAACCTGACCCGCGACGAGCAGGTGGCCTTTGCGCGCCGGTTCGGGCCGCTGGAGATCGAGATCACGCCGATCAGCAACGTCCGCGCCGACGGCACGGTGCGGCCCGAGGACGGCGACGACGTGGTGAAGGTGCTCAAGGGCAACATGGGCTGGCACTGCGATTCCACCTACATGCCGGTGCAGGCCAAGGGCGCGGTGTTCACCGCCCACGTCGTACCGGACGAGGCGGGCGAAACCGACTGGGCCGACATGGCGGCCGCCTACGACGCCTTGCCGCCGGACCTGCTGGCGCGCATCGAGGGCCGCTCGGCGCGCCATTCCCTGCGCTACAGCCAGGGCAAGCTGGGCCACGCCCACAAGAGCGGCAGCGCCTATTCCGGCTACGGCATGACAGTGGAGGATCCGCCGCTGCGGCCGCTGGTGAAGCGCCACCCCGAGACCGGCCGCAACTGCCTGATGGTCGGACGGCACGCCTACAGGGTCACCGGGCTGGCCGAGGCGGAGTCCGAACAGCTGCTCGAGGACCTCACCACCCTCGCCTGCCAGCCGCCGCGGACCTGGCGGCACAAGTGGACGCCGGGCGATGCGGTGATCTGGGACAACCGGCGCCTGATGCACCGCGCCTGCCCCTGGGACATGCGCGCCCCGCGGGTCATGTACCACTCGCGGATCGCCGGCGATCCGGTCAGCGAGTTCGCCGCAGCCGGGTGAATCCGGCCTGAAACGGCACAACTTACGCGTTCAGGCGCGAATGTTTACGCCCCCCGACCCCTGCGGCGTATGAGATCTGGCGGCGGAAGCCGAAGAAGCGCCCATAGCCAGGCCGGCTTCGGCGGGCGGTCGCCCTTTCCCGCGGGTGGGAAAGGCTCGGCGAAGAGCCCCTACCCCACCGCGACGACCAGCCGCTCCAGGCCGCGGAAGAACGGCAGGCGGCGCCACTCGGGCTCGCCGTCGGGTTCAGCCAGGCGCAGCGTCGGGAAGCGGTCGAACAGCCGGACCAGGGCCACCTGCGCCTCCAGGCGGGCCAGGGGCGCGCCGATACAGATGTGCGCCCCGCCGCCGAACGCCACGTGCGGCTTTTTCGGCCGGCTGACGTTGAAGGCGTGCGGGTCGTCGAACACCTCGGGGTCGCGGTTGGCGGCGCGCAGCATCAGGAACATCGACTGGCCGGTCTTCATCGGGCAGCCCGACATCTCGGCGGGCGACGAGGTGATACGGCTCGTGGCGTCAACGGGCGGCTCGTAGCGCAGCACCTCCTCGACCACCGCGTTCACGATCGACGGGTCGGCGCGCAGCTTGGCCAGCTCCGCCGGGTGAGTCAGCAGCAGCCGCACGCCGTTGCCGATCAGGTCGGTGGTGGTCAGGTTGCCGCCCACCAGCAGCGCCGACAGGTTGATCCGCAGCTCGTCGTCCGACAGGTCCGCGCCTTCCGCCTGCAGCCGCACCATGTCGGTCAGCAGGTCGTCGCGCGGATTGACCCGGCGATCGGCCAGGGCGGCGGTGAAGTAGTCGTTCAGGGCCGCGGAGGCCGCTTCCATCGCCTTCGTTCCCGCCTCGTCGCGGAACGGATTCAGGCTCTGGATCACCCCTTCGGACCATTCGCGGAACTCGGCCAGGCGACTGTGGTCCACCCCCAGGATCGAGGCGATCACGTCGATGGGGATCGGCACGCAGAAGCGGTCCATCAGGTCGAAGCAGCTCTCGCCCTCCAGGGCGTCCAGGGCGGAGTCGACGATCGCTTCGACGTGCGTCCGGTACTTCGCGACCCGCGCATACAGCGCCTGGGCCAGCGGCTGGCGCACGCGGGCGTGGTCCGGATCGTCCAGCATCAGGATCGAGGTGGTCGAGGTGCGCGGCAGGTTCGGGTCGACCTCCTGGAGGAGGGCGCGGTTGATCAGGGCCCCCTCCTCCGCCCTCAGCGGATCGCGCCAGAGCTCCAGGTTGTTCACCGTCGCGCGCACGTCGGTGTAGCGGGTGAGCATCACGCTCCCGGACATCGGGTCCCGATGCGCCGGGCAGCGGGCCCGCAGGTCATCCAGCAGCGCGTGCGGATCGGCACGGAAGCGGTCGTTGAGCGGGGTCAGCTCGAAGATCCCAGGCAGCGGCTGGTCGGTCATGGGAGCCTCCGTCGTTCGGCGGGCGAGATTGGCCCATCGGCCCGGCATTGCAAGTGAAAGTGACGGGGGCGTCAGGTTGCTCTGGAAGTCGGCCGCGGGGTTGCCGCCCCCCGCCGCCGGAGGCACAGTCGCCGCCCATAGCCAGACCCACGCGTGCGGGAGGGTGACCTGAGCGCCGAGACCAGTCCCTTCGCCCTCAGCGCGATCGACGTGCGCGCCTCCCAGGTGGAGCTGCGCACCTATGTCGAGGCCCTGGCCGAGCGGTTGGA
>CBHTUE010000136.1:0-12935 GCA_966096115.1 uncultured Phenylobacterium sp. | reverse complement strand
CCAGCGCCACCCGGGCCTGGACTTCCCCGGTGTTGGGGTTGAACACGTCGCCGTAACGGCCCGACGCCCCCGTGAAGGCCGCGCCGTCGATGAAGTGGGTGATCTCACGCATGGGCGGCCAAAACACCCTGCCTGGCCATCGACGCCGCGACAGCGGGATGGACGATGTCTCCGCCGTCAATGTTCAGGCCCGCCGCGAGGTGCGGGTCTTCGGCCATCGCCGATTTCACGCCCTTGCCGGCGAGGGCGACCACGAACGGCAAGGTCGCATTGTTGAGGGCGAGCGTGCTGGTCAACGGGACTGCGCCTGGCATGTTGGCGACACAGTAGTGGACAATGCCGTCGACTTCGAAGGTGGGCGCCTCATGGGTCGTTGGCCTCGAGGTCTCGAAGCATCCGCCCTGGTCGATGGCGATATCGACGAGCACCGCCCCCGGCCTCATGTCCGCCAATTGGGCGCTCGCAACGAGCTTCGGCGCGGACTGGCCGGCGACCAGAACGGCGCCGATAACGAGGTCCGCGTCGCTGACAGCCTTCGCCACGGCGGCGGTCGAGGCGAACCGGGTCTCGATCGCGCCCTGAAAGTCCGTCTCGACCTGGGCAAGCCTGGCCGGCGATATGTCGAAGATCTGGACGTTCGCCCGAAGGCCCAACGCCATCTGGGCCGCGTGTTGCCCGGCGATGCCTGCGCCCAGGATGACGACCCGCGCCTTCTCGACGCCGGGGACCCCGCCCAGCAGCACGCCACGCCCATGGTTCGGCTTCTGGAGGAAGTAGGCGCCGACCTGCACGCTCATTCGGCCGGCGACCTGAGACATCGGACGCAACAGCGGAAGCCAGCCGGCCTCGTCGGTGACGGTCTCGTAGGCGATGCAGGTCGCGCCGGACTTCATCAGGGCCCTGCACTGCTCGGGGTCGGCCGCCAGATGCAGGTAGGTGAACAACGTCTGTCCCGGCCGCAGCCAGGCGCATTCGGAGAGTTGCGGCTCCTTGACCTTCACGATCAGCTCGGCTGTTTCGAACACTTCCCGGGCGGTATCGACGATCGTCGCGCCGGCTCCGCGGTAGGCGTCGTCACTGAATCCGATCGCGGCCCCGGCCAGGGTCTGGACGATGACCTGATGTCCCCGCCTTGACAGCTCTGCCACCGCATCGGGTGTCAGGCCCACCCGGTATTCCTGGACCTTGACTTCCTTGGGCACGCCCACGCGCATCACACGATCTCCTCTGACGCACCGCCTGATACATCGGAATATGAACGATGTATATATTCAAGTCGCGGCGATGTCCGTCGGGAGCCCTCGATCAGGCCGAGGCGTAGGCCGTCTTGGTCTGTGTATAGAATTCGACGGCGGCGAAGCCCTGCTCGCGAGCGCCGTAGCTGGAGCTGCCGACCCCGCCGAACGGCACGTGGTAGTCCACACCGGCCGTCGGAAGATTGACCATCGTCATGCCTGCCCGCACCCGCCGCTGGAATTCACGCGCGTACTTGAGAGAGTTCGTGACAATGCCGGCGGAAAGGCCGTAGGCGCCGGCGTTCGCGACCTCGAGCGCTTCGTCGAAGGACTTCACGCGGATCGTGCTGGCCAGCGGGCCGAAGACCTCCTCCGTGTTCACGGTCATCTGTGGATCTGTGTCCGTCACCAGGGTCGGTGGCGCCCACCATCCCGGCGAGGGTCGGGTCAGCCGGCCGCCGCCCACCCTGATCACACCGCCTTCGGCCTTCGCGACGTCAACGTAGCGGAACAGCTTCTCCAGCTGCTGGGGGCTGACAGCGGGGCCGATCTGAGTGTCGGGCGCCCGTGGATCACCGACCCGCAGTGCGGCGATGCTGTCACCGAGCCTCGCGATGAAGCGCGCATAGATTCCGTCGTGGACGATCAGGCGCGACGACGCCGTGCACCGCTGGCCGGTAGAGTAGAAGGCGCCGTCGAGCGCGATCGCCACGGCGCGGTCGAGATCGGCGTCGTCCATGACGATGAGCGGATTCTTTCCGCCCATTTCCAGCTGAACCCGGGCCTGACGGCTTGCAGCGCGCACCGCGACCACGCCGCCCACGGCCTGCGAACCCGTGAAGGACACGCCCTGGACATCGGGGTGTTCGACCAGCGCGGATCCCGCTTCAGCCCCGCCCAACAGGAGGTTGAAGACGCCCGGAGGCGCGCCCGCATCGCAGACCACCCGCGCCAGCGCCGCCGCCACGGCGCTCGTTTCGGCCGCCGGCTTCAGCACGACCGTATTGCCGAAGGCGAGCGCCGGCGCCGCCTTCCAGGCAGGGATCGCGATCGGAAAGTTCCAGGGTGTGATCAGCGCAAACGCGCCGACCGGTTCGCGAAACGTCGCGACCTCGACGCCCGGCCGCACGGAACGCAGCGTCCGGCCGTGGGCGCGCACCGCTTCCCCGGCGAAGTATCGGAATATGCGCGCGGCGCGACGGACCTCGCCGACGCCCTCCGCCAGCGTCTTGCCCTCCTCGCGCGCGATAAGATCGCCGAGGGATTCGGCTTCGGCCGCGAGGCCGAGCCCGATGCGCTCGAGCAGGTCCGCGCGGCTCTCCGGCGTCGCGTCGATCCATCCCGGGAGCGCAGCGCGGGCCGCGCCGACCGCCCGCTCGGCCTCCGCCTTCCCGCCTTGCGGATAGCGGGCCACCAGATCGCGCGTGTCGGCCGGATTGTGCCGCTCGGCCGTTTCTCCCCCGGCCTCCCAGGACCCGCCGATCAGGTGCGAGAGTTCATGGATCATCTCAAGGCCTCCGGGACCGCCGGTTGCAGAAGGCCGCGGGCCGCCAGGTTGCGCATCAGGGCGGCGACGCCGAACCGCCAGGGCGGCGCCTGGTCGCAGGCCTCGACCCGGTTTTCGAGGACACCCAGCCGCGGCGACCGGATGAAGACGACGTCGCCGGCGTGATGCGTGAAGCCCTGCCCGGGCTCGCCGCGGTCCTCGGTCGGGGCGAACAAGGTGCCGAGAAAGAGAACGAAGCCGTCCGGGTACTGGTGATGGCGGCCGCACACCTGCTCGACCAGCTGAGCGGGATCGCGGCTGATGCGGTCCATGCGGCTCTCGCCGTTCAGGACAAATCCGTCCTGGCCGCGCACTTCAAGGCTGACGACGGCCGACCGGACGTCGTCCAGCGAGAAAGATTCGTCGAAGAGCCTGACGAATGGCCCCAGGGCGCAGGAAGCATTGTTGTCCTTCGCCTTGCCCAGAAGCAGCGCCGAGCGCCCCTCGAAGTCCCGCAGGTTCACGTCATTGCCGAGGCACGCGCCGCGGATCCGCGCCTGGCTGTCGCAGACCAGGACCACTTCGGGCTCGGGATTGTTCCAACGGCTGTCGGCCCTGACGCCCACGGCCTCGCCCCAGCCCACGGCCGAAAGGATCGGCGCCTTGGTGAAGATTTCAGCGTCCGGGCCGATCGCGACCTCCAGGTACTGGGACCAGAGGCCCTCGCGGATCAGAGCCGCTTTGAGTCGCTCAGCCGCCGCGGACCCGGGCTCGACGCCCGCAATGTCACCGCCGATCCGGCCGCCCAGCGCACCCCGTAGCTCAGCAGCCTTCTCGCTGTCGCCGCCCGCCCGTTCCTCGATGACCCGCTCAAGGGTCGACACGGCGAACGTGACGCCGGCCGCCTTCACGCACTGCAGGTCTACGGGAGGCAGAAGCCGAGCGTGGGCGGCGGCCTCCCCCGACCAGCCGGGGCGTACGAGAATGTCTTCCGCGCGTCCCAGGCTGCGGCCGCGCGGGGGCGCCCTGCCCGGCTCGAGGGCTTCGAGCAACTCGGAGACCGTCGGCGTCGTGGCCGCGATCTCTTCAACGACGCCCTCCCGAACCACGACGGGCGAAGGGCCGTCACCGAGGTCAAGGCGGCCCACGAACACGCCATCTCTCCAGTCCGCGGGAAGGACGTGGGCCAGGGGAATGGACTCGACGGTCAACGGCACGCCTCCACGATGTCGGCAAACGCCTGCCGCGCGTCGACACCCGTCGAGGCAAGGCAAAGCTGAAGCGCCACGCGCGCCTTCGACGGGGCCAGGCGTCCCCCTGAGATGACGCCGCGACCGAGCAGGTCGATTTCGCCGCCCGGATATCCGTAGGTGCGTTCGGCCACCCGTCCATCGCCCGTCCGTGAGCACAGGACGACCGGCATTCGCTGGGCCAGATCCGCAATTTCGGTGACGAGCGCCGCCGGGGCATGGCCCGCCCCGAGGGCCTGGAGGATGCAGCCGCGTACGCCGTCCGCCCGTGCGCCGGCGAGGACCTCCGGCCCGCAGGCGAAGCTGAGGGTGGCCATCGCGACGGCCCGGGGCGCCGTCGACACGTCATGACAGGGCAACGCCGGGAGCGGAGGCTGCAGAAGTTCCATCCGCCCCTCCCCAACGCGCGCCAATGCCCCGCCGTCGCCCGACGCGAACGCACCCGTCGCCAGGGTGTGGGTCTTGCGGACCCTGCGCGCGGCGTGAGCCAGATCGTCCAGAGCAACGACGACGCCGAGGTCCGCCGGAGCGTCCCGCGCGATGACCAGGGCCGCCGCGAGGTTCGCAGGCCCATCAGCCCCGGGGGCGTCGGCCCCCCGCATGGCGCCGGTAAACACAAGCGGTCCCCCGAGGCCGCAACCCAGGAGTTCGGCGATGAAGGCGGTTTCCTCGAGCGTATCGGTTCCCTGGATGACCACGGCGCCCCGGCCGCCTTCGCGCCGGTGGCTCAGGAGGAGGTCGCGCAGGGCGAACAAGTCGCCCCAACCGAGGTTCGCGCTCGCAGTCTGCGCGAGGTCGTGGCCAATCGCGTCGGCCCCGCCGTCGATCTCCGCAAGGAGGCTTTCTACAGACAGCCGCGGCGTGATCCCGCCGCCGTCACGGGCCATGGCGATCGTGCCGCCGAGCCCGATCACCGCGATCCTGTCCATGAACACCCCGATGTCAGCCGCCCCAGAGCTCAGGCGCGAAGGCGTGCAGTCGCCCACGGCGATAGGTCATGGCGGGGGTGCGATCTTCCAGCAGCAGCGCTGGGCCATCAAGGTCGAGGAAGTCGGCCAAGGCGCCGAGCACGTAGGCGGGCGCCGCGCCCAGCGACGTGGGGCCGCTGCATCCGACCATCAGCTTCAGGCCCCGGGCTTGGGCGGCGCGGGCCAGCTCAAGCCCCGGCGTGAGCCCGCCGACCTTGTCGAGCTTGATGTTGATCGCCTGGTAGCGTTCCGACAGGTCGGGCAGGTCCGAGAGGTCCCGGCAGCTTTCGTCAGCGCACAGGGGAATTCGTCCGCGATATCGGGCCAGCCCGGCGTCCTGCCCATGGGGCAGCGGCTGCTCGATCAAGGCGACCCCGAGGTCGGCGAGCGGCCCATCCAGCTGAGCGAGAGTGGAGAGGTCCCACGCCTCGTTCGCATCGACGATGAGCGATACCCCGGAATAGGCGCGGGCGATGGCCTCCACGCGCGCAAGGACGCTCTCGGCATCCGCCTTGAGCTTCAGGATCCGATACCCTGCGGCGACCGCCAGACGCGCATCCGCCGTCATCTTCTCGGGGCTGGAGATGCTGATGGTGAGGTCGACTTCGAGAGACTCCGGCCGGTCCACGCCGGCCATCGACCAGACCGACGCGCCGTCCCGGCGGGCCTCCAGGTCCCACAGTGCGGCGTCCAGGGCGTTGCGGACCGATGGGTTGAGGTCGGTCGCCTGCAGCGCGCGGCGGTCAAGTCCCTCCGCGAGCATGGGCCGGGCCCGCTCGAATTCCGCGCGGACCATCTCGGCCGTATGGCCGTACTGCGGGAGTATTCCGCACTCACCGCGCCCGATCACGTCGCCCTCGCGCAGGGCCACGAAGAAGAGGTCAGAGGTCGCGGTGGCGCCGCGCGCGATCCGGAATGTCTCGCGGTACGGCCATTCCTGGTAGGCGTAAATCAGCTGCATGCAAAAGGCGGGACGCGGCGCTGCGGCCGCGTCCCCACACTCCTAGTACTTGTAGAGAAGGCGAACGCCGTAGGTCCGGCCGTCCATCAGCGTCGTGACGCCGTTTCCGAAGATGAACTGCCGAGGCCGGTCATTCGTGAGGTTCGTGACATAGGCGACGGCAGTCACCCCGCCCTTCGCGACCCCCAGGGTCCCATCGACGCGGTCCAGCGTCTCCCAGGGGATCGTCGAGATGTCGAGGTAGCCCCCGGACTCATGCCGGTAGTTGACCGTCGACACCAGGTCGAAGCCGTTCTGCAGAGGGTAGCGGATCTGCGACTGGGCGCTAATGGTCCAGGTGCGCACGAACTGGTGGTTCGTGTTCTCGATCGTCGTCCCGTAGGACGTCCCGCCGGTGAACTTCGCGTGCTGCCAGCCGACCGTGGCGTTGGCGTTCCACCAGTCGGTGATCTTCGCGGCGCCGGAGAACTCGATGCCGTAGATGCGGTCGGACCCCGCATTGTCGAGATAGAAGAAGAAGAATTCCGGCGGCGCGACCGGATCCGGCTGGTAGGTCAGCAGGTTATGCTGCTTCATCGAGAACACGTCGAAGTTCAGCGACAGCCGGCCGTCGAGGAACCGCGACTTCACGCCGGCCTCGAAATTCTCAGCACTTTCCGAGCCATAAGGGATCAGGGCGGCTGAGGTCGTGGTCGTGTTGAAGCCGCCCGGCCGGAACCCGGTGCTGTACAGCGCATAGAGGTTGAGGTCCCCCGTGGGCTTGTACTGCACCTCCACGGAGGGGCTCACCTTCGTATACTTGATCGTCCGGTTGAGGGTGATCGGCGGGAAGGTGTTGGCGTAGAGCGCCTGGATCAGCCCGGCGCCCGCCGTGCCGCCGGCAAGGCCGCGCTGGGTGAAGTCCAGCCCCTGACGGTCTTCGGTGTAACGCACCGTGCCGGTCAGGCTGAGCTGATCGGTCAGCGCGTACTGCGCCCGGGCAAACGCGGAGTAGGACTTGGTTTCGAACTGCGTGCCGGTGTCCGGCGCCCCGATCAGCGCGGTCTGCAGGCCGATCGCAGGGAACGCCCCGCCCGGGATACCCGGACACTTCGCGTTCGAGAGGAAGCGGGCGCAGAGCGCCGCCGAGGCGGGCGCCATGAAGTTGGTGTTGATCGTGATCGACCGCAGGCGGGCGAAGTCGAACGTCTGGTTGAAGTAGGAGACGCCGGCCGTGAAGTTGAGCCGCTTGGCCTCAGGCGAGAACCAGAGGGCCTCCGTGTAGAAGTTCCGCGTGCGCTCCCGGCGATTGAGGACCGACCTGGAAACCAGGGCGGCCGCGGGATCCAACGCCGTGCGATCCTGGTCTTCCGTGTCCTTCATCCGGTACTTGCTGAAGGAGGTGAGCCACTGCAGGCGCCCGAACGTCCCCGAATAGTTCAGATCCTGCGAGAAATAGTATTGCTGGTTCGTGTTGATGTCGGGCGTGTCGCGGAAGATGCGGCCCGAGGTCTCCGGAGCGCTCCGCACCGTCAGGTTCAGGACGCCCGAGGGGGCGTAGGCCTGGACCGAGGGGCCGCGGTTCTCGCTGTATTCCGCCAGCCAGACCGCCGAGAGGTCGTCGGAGGGCGCCCAGCGGGCCGTGACGCGGCCGCCTTCGTGGCGATTGGCGTCCACGAACGTGTTCAGGAACGCGTTGTAGAGCCGCCCCCGCTCCTGGTTCTGGTACCAGCCGGCCACGCGGACCCCGAAGGTGTCGTTCACGGGCAGGTTCGCCGCGCCCTGGACGTCGATGCGGTTCAGGTTCCCGAAGTCCGCGCTGAGGAAGCCGTTCTGGGTAGCCGACGGCGTCGCATAGACGACGTTCACCGCGCCGCCGACGGCGCTGCGGCCGTAGAGGCCGGCCTGGGGACCGGCGAGAATTTCAACGCGCTCCACATCGACCAGGGAGCCGACCGACGGGCGCTGTCCGCCCGCGTACATGCCGTTGCGGTAGACGCCGAAGTTCGGCTGCGCCTGCACGTCGACCTGCTGGATGCCGCGGATGTTGATGAACAGGGTGTAGTTGTCCGGCGACTTCGGCAGGACGGCGTTGGGCACCAGGTTGACGATGGACTTCAGGTCGTTGACCCCAAGCGCCTTCATGGCGTCGCCCGAAATCGCGGTGACGGGCGCCGGCACGTCGAAGATGTTCTCCGCGCGCCGCTGGGCCGTGACCACGAGTTCCTGAAGGGTGGCCGTGCCGGCCGCGGTCGCCGCAGCGGGCGTCGCCGCCAGGGCGGGCGCGCCGAGCATCGCCGCGCACGCGCTCGCCAGGAGGCCCAGCCGGTATTGTTGGAGATTTCTCATATCTTCCCCCTTGAGGCTCCGGCAGCCGCGCCGGCGAATGTTTACAATGTCTATTCTATGACGCGCGAACGAACCGAAATCGCAAGGCAATCAGCACTCGAATCAAGGTCGCATGTCAACACTGTTTATATATTGGGCGCAGTTTGACCGGGACGGCCGCGCTTTCGCTCGCCCTGCCTCGAAAAGGGTCAGGGGCGACGGCGCATCCGCATCAGCTCCGCCTGTCCGAACAGGCGCAGCGACAGCTCCGCGGCCTTGCCGTCCGGGCCGTAGATCACCTCGGTCTCCGACGGCCGCGTCCGATTGAACAGCCGCCCGTTCCGGTCGCGGAACGTCGCATTGGCGCCCCCGCGCATCCCGGGGATGTGGGTGAACAGCTGGCCGCCCTCCTCCCAGACCTGCAACTCGGGCATCTCCACGCCGCTGACGATGTCATAGACACCCACGTAGCGCTCGAACTCCTCCGGGCGGATGGGGTCGACATCGCGGGCCTTCGGCATGAAGTGCTCGAAGCCGTGCACCTTGGCGACCGCGGCGAAGACCTCCCAGTAGAAGATCAGGCCGGACTCGGCGTTGGTCATGACGACCGCGCCATTCCCGGACTCGAGAAGGCCCATCGCCTCGCACTGGTAGCCGGCGTTTGAACCGCCATGGCTGAACCGCTTGCGCGCCCCCTCGCCCATGACTTCCCAGCCGAGGCCGAAGATCCCGCCCTGCGAGGTCATCATCTCCTGGGCGAGGCCGCGGCCGATCAGGGCCCCGCCCTTCCCCATCCAGGCGTCCCGGCAGCCGATCATGAACCGCGCGAAGTCCGAGGCCGTGGTCCACACGCCGCCTGCCGCGAGCTGTGGCACACAGACCCACTTTCCCGGTATCGCGGCGCCGCCCTCGTGACCCACGGCGGCATTGCTCCGCAGCGCCTCCGGCAGCGGGTTCACAAAGGTCGTTCGCGTCATTTCGAGGGGTTCGAAGATCAGCTCGCGCGCCAAAGCCTCGAAGTCCTGCCCGGACACGTCCTCCAGCAGAACCTGGACCAGCGTGGTGCCGCCGCCCGAATAGCGCACGGACTCGCCCGGTCGCTTGTCCACGCGCACCGGCGGCGTCACCGCCGGCGGGCGTCCCTCAAGCACGTCCAGCGCCGTCGGCAGGGGAACGCCCGGGGGAAAGCCTCCGAAGCCATGGACGGTCGTACCGGCCATGTGGCTCAGCAGCCACCTGAGGGTCACCGGGTTCTCACGGGTGCACGCGTTTTCCGGCAGCTGCCAGCGCTGCAGGTGCTGATTGACGTTGGCGTCCAGCGACAGCCGCCCCCGCTCCACCAGCCGTAGCGCCATCAGCGCCGTGATCGGCTTGCTGATGGACGCCCCGGAAAACAGGGTCTCGGCGTCGACCTCGGCCGCGCCGCCCTCTTCGAGGCGACCGAACCCTGAGGCCCAGGCGAGCGCCCCGTCCTCGATGACGGCCACGGAGGCCCCTGGGCAATCGTAGTGCGCCAGGCGGTCCTCCATGAGCCATTGGACGTCCTCGCCGACCATCTGGTTTGGGGGCGCGAGACGGGTCCGTACGGCCTCAATGCGGGGATCGCGACGGGTCATGGGAGTCTCCAACGTCTCAGGCCCGGGGAAACGACCAGGGATGGGCCAGCTCATAAATCCGGGCCAGTCGCAGCAGGATGTCGTCCCTGTGGCGCCGCGCCGTGATCTGCAGTCCGACCGGAAGACCGTCCGACGTCAGGCCCGCGGGGATCGAGATCGAAGGGTTCCAGCACGCGTTGGCGAGCATCCCGAAGGGCTCCGCGCCGGTCTCGCTCGCGTCACGGCCGTCGATCACCTGCGGGCTGGTCCAGTCGGCCGGATAGGGCTTCAGCGCGGTCGCCGGCGACATCAGGAGGTCGTGGGTCTTGAAGAACTCGGCGACCTCGTTGTTCAGCTGCTCGATGCGGGCCCAGGACGCCTTCAGGTCGATGGTGGGCTTCCGTTCCCGGGTCCGCTTGAGGATGCGCTGGGTGTTCGGCGAGAGCCGGTCCCAGCCATCCGGCAAGTAGCCGTCGCGGATGAAATCGTCCTCCAGGCTGTAGAGGTTGATGGCCCCCCAGTCGCGGAAGATGTTGGTGGGGTGGAAGACCCCGCCGGTTTCGGCCAGGCCCGCCGCGGCGATCAGGCGCTCCGCGGCGGCGCGGGTGATCTCGACGACCTCGGGCTCCACCACGGCGTAGCCGCAGTCCGGCGTCCAGAGCGCGCGCAGGCCGCGGACGTCCAGGGTCTCGATCACGTCTTCGTAGCGGTAGGGAGTGGCCGGCAGCGACTGTCGATCGCGGTCGTCGGGGCCTGCGGCCACGTCGAGGTAGCGGGCCTGCTCGCGGACGCTGCGGGTCAGGCCGCCGTGCACCGACCAGTTGGCGAACCCGTTGGACTTCGCGATCCGGCCGTGGCTCGGCTTCAGGCCGACAAGGCTCGTGTACGAGGCCGGCTGGCGGGTCGAGCCGCCGCCGTCCGTCGCCGTCGCGAGCGGGACCATCCCGGCCGCGACCGCCGAAGAGGACCCGCCGCTGCTGCCACCGGGCGTCCGTTTCGGGTTCCAGGGATTGCGGGTCACGCCGTAGGCGAAGGTGCTCGTCGCCGAGTCCATGCCGAACTCGGCCGTCGCGGTCTTGCCGACCGGGATCGCGCCGGCGGCGATGAGCCGCTCGACGTGCGGTGAACTGGCGGCCTTCGGAGGGCTGTCCTTGAGGAAGTCGCAGCCCTGGGCCGTCGGAAATCCGGCCAGGTCCTCGAGATCCTTCACCCCGAACGGCACGCCCGCGAGCGGGCCGGGATCGACGCCCCGCGCGACGGCGGCGTCGATCTCGGCTGCGCGACGGTAGGCGCCTTCGGTGTCCAGTAGGATGAAGGCGTTCAGTTCGGGGTTGCGGGCCGCGATGGCGGCGAAGGCCGCCTCGACCATCTGAGTGGCCTTCCACTCGCCCGCGCGGACCTTGTCCGAGATCTCAATCAGGCTGTGCAACGGTTCCTCCTGCCTCGAGAGCGCGGCGGATATTCTCCCGCAGGCCCTTTGAAGTGTTGGGGGTATTGGCCACGCGCTCGAGGGCGGCGCGCATGAGCGCGCGGCGCGGGCGGTCGTAGCGGCGCCACTGGTTGATCTGCGGCATCAGGTACGTCGACCCGGCCCGCCCCATCCGGTCGATGGTCAGAAGCCGGTCGGCCAGGAACTCGTAGCCCTTCCCGCTCGGGTCGTGGAACGTCACGCGGTTCTGCCGGAAGAAGCCGCCGTAGAACGCCAGTCCGCGCGGGAAATTGGCAGGATCGAAGTCCGGATGCCCCTCCAGCGCGATGATGCGGTCGATCGCGCCCGGCGCGCGCGACAGCGCCTGCGCATTGAACCATTTATCGATGACCGTCGGGACGTCGCGCCAGGTCCTGTAGAACCACTCGGCGCCTTCCTCGCGCTCCGGCGCATCCAGGTGCATCAGCAGCGAAAGCGCCTCAAAGGCGTCGGTCATGTTGCCCGCGTCCGTGAGCTGCCGCAGCGCCAGCGCCGGACCTTCCGGGCCGGGGCCGGCCAGGATCAGGTCGAGGACCGCGGCCTTGAGCTTGCGCCGACCGATCCCGACCGGGTCGGGGGTGTAGTCGCCGGTTTCGCGGCACGCGTCGTAGACTGCGCGCAGTTCGTCGCGGCACGCGCCGGCGACGGCTTCCCGCAGGGCCGCACGGCCGGCCATCAGGCCGTCAAGGTCGATCTTCGCCATGCCCTCGCTGAGCACCGGCTCGTCCGGGATGAGCAGGGTGAAGGCGCGGAGCATGTCCGGCGTGGCCGCATCCGCCAAGATCGCGCGATAGGCGGCCACCAGGCCCGTCGGCGGCGCCAGGGCGCCGCCCCTGGCATGCTGCTGGGCCAGGTCCCGGATCGCCCTGACCGCGAGGGTCTGGCCGGCGTCCCATCGGGCGAAGGGGTCGGGATCGGAAACCATCAGGGTTGCAAGGTCGGCGTCCTCGATGTCGGCCAGCACCGTGACCGGGGCGGAGAATCCCCGGAGCAGCGATGGGATGGCCGGCGCCGCGACATCCTCGAGGACAATCTCATCCTCGAGCGCCGTCAGCGCGATCACAGCCTCCTCGCCCGCTGTCTTCGCTCCAGGCGCCCGGAAGCTCAACGGCCGCCCGTCCTTCCCCAGGAGGCCGATCGCCACGGGGAGCATGAAGGGTTCGGCGCCTGGCGGGGATTGTTCGAGCCGGAGCCGGTATCGTCGCGCCTCAGGCTCGTAGGCGCCCGTCGCGCGGACACGGGGGCGGCCCGCGGTGTTCACCCATCGCCGGAACTGTCGCAGGTCGCGGCCGGACGAAGCCTCCGCGGCCGCCAGGAAGTCCTCCATCGTGGCGGCGCGGCCGTCATTGTCGGCGATGTAGCGGTCGAACGCGGCGCGGAATCCCGCCGGGCCGAGCAGGTTGCGCAGCATGCGGAAGATCTCGGCACCCTTGTCGTAGACCGTGTTCGTGTAGAAGTTCTCGATCTCCGCAAAGGCCGCGGGCTGGATCGGGTGCGCCGCGGGCCCGTCGTCCTCCGCGAACTGGTTGCGGCGCAGCGCCCGCACGCTCTCAATACGCCAGACGCCCGCCCCCAGCCGGTCCTCGATGAAGTGTTGGTCGCGGAAGCGGGTGAGCCCCTCCTTCAGGCAGAGCTGGAACCAGTCCCGGCACGTGACCCGGTTGC
>CBHTUE010000135.1:0-12953 GCA_966096115.1 uncultured Phenylobacterium sp. | reverse complement strand
GGAGGGAAGGTATTCGTCCACGATCAGGCCGGTCGAGCCACCGGAGCCGGCCGCATCCACCGCTAGCACCGCATAGCCGTGCGCCGCCCACCAGGGCAGCAGCGGCTCTTCGAGCGCGCGGAAGACGTCGAAGGTGCGATAGGGCGACAGGTCCAGGATCGCCGGAACGGGGCGCCCATCCTTCGGGCGCCACAGCCGCGCCGCCAGGAACCGGTCACCGGACACCGGGATCCGGACCAGCTCGTCGACCAGGTCGCGTGGCGTCTCGGCGCTCACCGCGTCGCCCATATCACAAGGCCCTCCGCATTGCGGCAGGATCGCCGCGATGGGAGGGCCTTGCAACGCGCACACACCGCGTGGGGTCGGTCAGCGCATAGCGATCCATTCGTAGTATGAGGTCTTGCTGGACGGCTTGGCGGGTGTCTTCGCCGCCGTCCGGCGTCGACGCTCGCGCCACTTGCGGGTCAGGTGGCGCCACGCCGGCTCGATCCACAGGACCCAGTAGCCGTAGGGAACGTCCTTATGGATGCGGTGCATCTCTTCCATTGCCATCTCCAGTCCCGGCATCTCTGTTGACAGGGAAGATGGTCGTGCAGGCGGCGTGGGACAAACGCGTTCTCCTGCTGTATGCATAAGCCAGCCTTATGTCAGACCCGCTCGCCTCCATCCCGCTCAGCGCCATCCGCGTCTTCGAGGCGGCCGCCCGCCTGGGCAGCTTCACGCGCGCGGCGGAGGAGCTGGGGATGACCCAGGCCGCAGTGTCGTGGCAGGTGAAGGCGCTGGAGCGCCGGCTCGATCAGCCACTGTTCCGTCGCCTGCCGCGCGAAGTGGCGCTGACGCCGGCCGGCGAGCGGCTGGCGCGGGCCGCTTCCGAGGCCATGGCCGCCTTGCGCAGCGCCGTCACCGACCTGACGGACAGCGGTGAGGGCGTGCTGGCCATCACCACGCTACAGACCTTCGCCACCCAGTGGCTGGCCTCGCGCCTCGGCGCGTTCCAGGTCGCCCATCCCCGCATCGCGGTCCGGCTGGAGGCCGACGCCCGGCTGACCGACCTGACGCGCGAGCCGTTCGATGTGGCGATCCGGGGCGGCCGCGGCGACTGGCCCGGCATGGAGACGGTGTTCCTGTTCCCCTCGGCCCAGACCGTGCTGGCGACGCCGCAGGCGATGGCGGCGCTGGGCGACGCGCCACGGCCGCAGGACATGCTGCGGACGCGCCGGATCGGGTCTGAGGTGGAATGGACGGCGTGGCTGAAGGCCGCCGGCGTCACAGGCGCCGGCGAAGCCCAGGGGGGCGCACCGCGCATCGCGGCGGACACCCAGACGCTGGAGGTCGCCGCGGCGATCGCCAACGATGGCGCGGCCATGGGTTCGCCGGTGATGTTCGCGACCGACATCGCCGCCGGCCGCCTGGTGCAGCCGTTCGACCACTATATCGGGCGCGGCCAGGGCTACTGGCTGGTCTATCCGGCGGATCGGCGGCGAACCCGCAAGATCGCCGCCTTCCGCGAATGGCTGATCGGCCAGGTCGCGAACGACCCGGCCGCCCAGCGTCTGATCGCTGCGGGAGACTAGAAGCGGTAGGCCGCCGTCACCCGGAAGCTGTTGTACTTGATGTGGTCCGACGTCCGCAGGAAGCCCGTGCCACCGGTGTTGACCAGCAGGAAGGGATTGGTTGCGGCGGTCGTACCGCTGTTGGTGGCGCGCACGCCGAAGTCGTCGTCCTTCAGGCTGGTGCGGATGAACTCGCCGCCCAGCACGATGTTCTGCGTGAACTTGTGTTCGAAGCCGAAGCCCAGCTGATAGCCCTTGGCGTCGCCGCCGCCGCTCACCGGGAAGGCGTTGACGGTGTTGGTGGTGCGGAAGCTGTGGCGCACGGTGCCCTGGGCGTAGCCGCCGGTCACATAGGCCAGGTTGTCGCCGAAGGCGTAGCCGCCGCGGGCGCGCACCGCGAACACGTCGCGCAGCTTGCGGGTGAAGTTGTAGGCCGCCGGCGTGGTCGAAAACGCGGTCACGCCGTCCGACAGCTGCAGTTGGCTGTATTCGACCACAGCGCCCACAACCCAGTCGCCGCCGAACTGGTAGTCGGCGCCGGCGCGGATGCCGAGTTCGATGTCGGTGTCGTCGTCCTTGTTGCAGCCGCCGCCGGCGTTGTTCGACTTGAACGAGCCGCCGCAGAAGCCGGGCGAGAAGGCGTTGACGCCGGCCGCAGTGTTGACGGTGTCGCCGTACTTACCGTCCAGGTTCGTGTCGAAGCCGATGGTCTCGCCGCTGTTCTCGGTACGGTCAGCGTATCCAGCCATCACCCCGACGTAGAAGCCGGTCCAGTTCGCCGCCTGCGCATTGGCTGCGCCCGCGGCAAAGGTCAGCGCCGCCGCGGTCGCGGTGGCGAGGAGTAGGTTCTTCATTTGTAGTCCGCCCATCCGTTTAACGCCCCGCGCGACCCTCTCGCGCAGGTCCGTCAGCTACGAAGGTAGGCGCGCGGCCGGATGCGACAATATGTGTCATGTGTGAAAAGTGCGGCTTTCGGGCAACGCTCAGGGTAGTATTTACGTCAGAAATCCATCGACCCGCGGCAGGCCCGTTTGGGACGCCGTCAACTCGGCAGGGTGGTCGAAGCTTGCCGGGATCGCGCCAAAGACACCGTGCTCTGCGAGAGTCGGGCGATGCGCGTGGAGGTTGTCCTACGGCGCGGCCGGAGAAGGCGAGAGTCTAGCCCCGCCGCCCCACCGCCGCCTCGGACGGGAACGGCTCGCGGCCCTGGCCCAGCAGGGCGGGCACGATCTCGTCGACCGTCTCGACCGACACCCACGCCGACATGAACTCCGGCGGCGTCAGCTTCTCGTCGACGGTGTGCTGGAACAGCTTGAACAGCGGCTCCCAGAAGCCGCGCGGATTGTAGAACACCACCGGCTTGGCGTGCAGGTCGAGGCGCCGCCACGACAACAGCTCCACCACTTCCTCCAGCGTGCCGATCCCGCCCGGCAGGATCACGAAGCTGTCCGAGCGCTGGAACATGAGCATTTTCCGCTCGTGCATGTTGTCGACGATGATGTGCTCGACCAATTCCAGCGCGCGCTCGGCGCCCACCAGGAAGGTCGGGATGATGCCCAGGACGTCGCCGTTGGCCTCGTGCGCCGCGCGCGCCACCTGGCCCATCAGCCCCACGCCGCCGCCGCCGTAGACCAGCTTGATGCCCGCGTCGGCCAGCGCCTTGCCCAACTGCCGCGCCGCCGCCAGGAACTCCGGGTCCGCCTCGTCCGAGGATCCGCAGAACACGCAGGCCGATTCCAGGCGTTGGCGATGACGCCGCATTACGCATACTCCAGAGGAAACCGATTGGGCCGCTTGCTTCGCAGCCGCGCAAGCCCAACTAGCTAAGGTCAGGGAGTTTCCAGCAAACCGTGAGCTTGTCGAGCGTTCCTCTCATCGCGCGCCCATGCGGCGCCTCACGCCGGGGCCGCGGCGCTTGACCTACGCGCACGCGGGTCGCGCCCGGTTCTCGGGCCCGGAGGCGGTGGCGCCGGCCGAAGCCAAGTTCGCCTTCTGGGCGTCCATGGCCGACCTCTGGCGGTTGGTGATGCGCTCCGGGGCGCCGCAGCTTCGGCTGCGGATCGCTGCCGCGCTCACCCTGGTGTTCGTGGGCAAGGCCGCCGGGGTCGCCGCCCCGGTGCTGCTGGGCGACGCGATCAACACGCTGACGCCGGGGTCGCAGACGGTGGCGATCACCTTCCTGGGCCTGGCCATGGGCTTCGGCCTGCTGCGACTGGTGTCGGCCTGCGCGCCCTATGCGCGGGACGCGATCTTCACCCGGGTGTCCGGCGCGACCATGGCCAAGGCGGCGGTCGAGACCTTCGGCCACGCGCTCAGCCTGTCGCTGGACTTCCACCAGACCAAGCAGACCGGGACGCTGTCGCGGATCATCGACCGCGGCTCGCGCTCTACCGACTTCCTGATCCGCAGCCTGATCTTCAGCCTGGGCCCGACGGGCGTGGAGCTGGTGATGGCCATGGCGGTGATGGTGGGCCGCCTGAACTGGCGTTTCGCGCTAACCGCTTTCGTCACCCTGACCGTCTATGCGGTGATCACCTTCAAGATCACCGACTGGCGGCTGGGCCACCGGCGCGAACTGAACGAGACCGACAACCGCGCCGCCGGGCTCTCGTCCGACGCCCTGATCAACTACGAGACCCTGAAAACCTTCGGGGCCGAGGACCGTATCGTCGGCGCCTATGGCGTGGCGATGTCGGACTATGTGGACGCCAGCGCCCGGGCCAACACCTCGCTGAACATGTTGAACGCCGCCCAGTCGGTGATCCTCAACCTCAGCCTGGCCGCTTTCACGGTGATGGTCGGCTACGAGGTGGCGGGCGGCTCGTTGAAGATCGGGGACGTCACCACGGCCATCTTCCTGCTCTCCGGCCTCTACGCGCCACTGGGCATGCTGGGCTTCCAGTACCGCGAGATCCGCCAGAGCCTGATCGACATGGAGCAGATGGTCGAGCTGAAGACCATCCAGCCGGACATTACCGACGCGCCGAACGCCCAGCCGCTGCCGCCGGCCAGCGGGCAGGGGGCGGCCATCGCCTTCCAGGACGTGAGCTTCCGCCACGACGCCCGCTCGTCCGGCCTGCTGGGCGTCAGCTTCGAGGCCAAGCCGGGCCAGACGGTCGCTTTCGTCGGCCCCTCCGGCGCGGGCAAGACCACCGCGGTGCGCCTGGCGATGCGCCTGCTGGACCCTCAGGAGGGCGCGGTGACCCTGGACGGCGTCGACCTGCGCCAGATCCGCCAGGCCGAGTTGCGCCGCGCCGTGGCCCTGGTGCCGCAGGATGTGGCGCTGTTCAACGACACCCTGCACGCCAACATCGGCTTCGCCCGGCCCGACGCCACGGCTGCCGAGGTCCAGGCCGCGGCGGCGGCGGCTGAACTGGGCCCTTTCATCGACAGCCTGCCGAACGGCATGGCCACCAAGGTGGGCGAACGCGGGCTGAAGCTCTCCGGCGGCGAGCGCCAGCGGGTGGGCATCGCCCGCGCCCTGCTGGCCAACCCGCGTCTGCTGATCCTCGACGAGGCCACCAGCGCCCTGGACGGCCCCACCGAGGCCGCGATCCAGGAGACCCTGCGCAAGGTGAAGGCGGGCCGCACCACCCTGGTGATCGCCCACCGTCTCTCCACCATCGTAGACGCCGACCAGATCCTGGTCCTGCGCCGGGGCCGCATCGTTGAACGCGGGACCCACGCCGAATTGCTGGCCAAGACCGGGGAATACGCCGCCCTGTGGCGGCGGCAGACGCGGGAGAGCTGAGCGCCGCGGGCGCGCCGGCCTTCAGCGGCGGGCGGCGGTCAGGCCGGCGGCTCCAGCGGCGGGATCTCCCCGCGGTGGACGGCCAGGCCCAGCGACAGGCTGCGCCCGATCATCCGCGATTTCTCGACGAACAGGTCGGCGGCGGGCGGCGGGCAGACCTCGCGCGCCGTCCGCTCGAACAGCTCCAGCCAGCGCGGGAAGTGGTCCATCCGGATGTCAGCCCGCCGGGCGTGGGCGGCCATCGGCGAGCCCTTGAAGCGGCCCGTCATCAGCAGCACCGAGGACCAGAAGTCGCAGAGCTTGGCCAGGTGCTCGTCCCAGTCGGCGACGGCGTCGTTGAACACGGGGCCGAGGACCGGGTCCTCGCGGACCCTGGCGTAGAAGGTGTGGACCTGGCGGCGGATCATCGCCTCGTCGACGCCCGCCGCCGCGCCGGGGCCGACCCGCAGGGCGGCGTCTTTCACGCGGCCTCGCGCCAGTGCGGTTCGAGCGGGGCGTGCGGCCACACGGCCGGGATGGCGACGGCCGGTGCGATGCCGGCCAGTTCGTCAGCGAAGCCGTGGTTCACGTCGCGGTGGTGCGCCTCGTCGGCCCGGACCACCTCGACGACGTCGCGCAGGGTGGCGTCGGCCGGCAGGTTCCAGTAGCGGCGTGCGATCGCCGGCGCCGCCACGTTCGGCGAGCGGCCCTCGTCGATCTCGGCGAGGTAGTGGGTGTAGCTGACGACAGCCTCCTCCTCGAAGTAGCCGACGACCCGGTGCGCCGTGCGCGGCGAGATGAGATAGAGGCCGAAGAAGAACAGGTAGAACAGCCACTGAGCGGCGACCACGACGAACCGCTCGAACGCCGTCGGCCTGGCGACCTCGATGAAGGTCATCAGGTGCATCCGCTCGTTCTCGGCCTCGTCCATCAGGGTCTTGATCCAGCCGCGGTCGTCGCACATGCGGCGCAGGCACTTCAGGTGGTTCAGCGTCGCGCCGACCATGCCGGGCACGGCGGCCACGGTCTCCAGCACCACGGCGCGATGGCCGTAACGCTTGGCGAAGAAGGTGTCGGCGCAGAAGCGCAGCGCCTTCACGAAACCGAAGGCGATCCGGTCGGAGGGGCCACGGGGGGCGTGGCGGTTGGTCAGGTCGACGGCAAGCGGCGGCATGGGAAAGGGCCTTTCAACGCACTGTCGCGCACATCGCGACGGCAGGCGGGTAATAGAGGCGCGCCCTCGGGCGGACCATTCGGGAGCGTCCCCTACGTGCCGCTACGGAGGGCCTGGCCGCGCGATCAGCCGATGGCCTTGCCCATCCGGACCAGGGGCACGGCGGCCCCGCCCCGGTCATCCTCGATCGCCTCGATGTCGACGTAGCCGCACTGGCTGTAGAGGGCGCGGCCGGAGAGCGTGGCCATCAGTTCCAGTCGGGCGAAGCCTTCGGCGGCGGCCGCCGCCTCGCACAGCTGCAGGATCAGCCGACCGACGCCGCGCCGGGCGAAATCCGGGTGGGTGTACATGGCCCGCACCCGGGCGGCCTCGCTGGCGGGGTCGAGGAGGGCCGCGTCGCGCCCCGGCGTATGGTCACCGCCGTACAACGTGGCCCGCCGGCTCCAGCCGCCGCAGCCGGCGATGCGGTCGCCGTCTTCGACGACGAAGTAGGTGCCGTCGGCCACCAGCTGGCGGTCCAGGCCCATGATCATGCGGCTGGACTCGATCTGCGCCGGGTCGAGGAACCCCTTCTGCAGCTCGGCGATCGCCGCATCCATCACCGCCGACAGGGCGGGGATGTCCGCCTCGAGCGCCAGACGATGCGCCAGGGGCAAACGGCTACTCCGCCGCGCGCGGCACGTCGTCGTTGCCGAAGGACGCCGGCGGCGGACGCCGGCTGTCGCGGTCGCGGCCGCCGCGGCCCGGCAGGCGGTCCCACAGCCAGCCAAAGCGGCGCGAATAGACCTTCGGCGCGGCCAGCATCACCGGCGTCAGCACCAGGGTCAGCAGGGTCGCGAACGACAGGCCCCAGACCACGGCGGCGCTCAGCTGCACCCACCACTCCGACCCGGGCGCCTTGTATTCGAGGTGGCCGGTGCGGAAGTCCGGGTGGATCTGGAACATCAGCGGCAGGAGGCCGGCCACCGTCACAAGCGTGGTCAGCAGCACCGGCCGGAACCGCTGGGCCGCGGCGCGAACCGCCGCTTCGTCGGCCTCGTAGAGGCCGCTGCGCCGCAGTTGGTAGAAGGTGTCGACCAGCACGATGTTGTGGCCCACCACCACCCCGAACAGGGCGACGACACCGGTGCCCAGCATCAGCACGCTCATGTAGTCGAAGGTGTGGGCCAGGTTCACCTGCACCCCCAGCAGCACACCGGTCGTCGACAGCACCACCGCCGACAGCGTCACCAGCACGCCGTAGAAGCTGTTGAACTGCCAGAGCAGGATCACGCTCATCATGAAGATGGTGGCGACGATGGCCACCAGGAAGAACACGGCGGCCTTGTTGCCCTCCTCGTCGGCGCCCACGAACTTGGTCGTCACCGAGGGGTCGATCGGGGCCTTCGCCAGCCAGGGCTTCAGCTCCTGGATCTTCAGGTTGCCGGCCACGCCGTCGACGGTGTTGGCCTGCACCACCACCAGCCGCTGGCCCTCGCGCCGCTGGATCTGGGTAATCTGCTGGGCGGGCAGCCGCTTGATGAAGTAGCTGACCGGCACCGGGCCCTGGGCCGTGGTGATCTTCAGCTTCTCGATGGCGGCGATGTTGCGGTCGCTGGCGGGGAAGCGGACGCGGATGTCCAGCTCGTCTTCGGCGTCGTCGGGGCGGAAGCGGCCCACCAGCACGCCGCCGGTCAGGAACTGGATGGTCTGGCCCACCGACAACACGTCTACGCCGTAGCGGCCGGCCGCCTCGCGGTCGACGACCAGGTTCCACTCGATGCCGGGCGAGGTGCGGTTGTCTTCAAGCTCGATCAGCTGCGGGTCGGCCGCCAGCTTGGCCTTCACCAGGTTGGCGGCGGCCTCCAGGGCGCCGGGGTCACGGCTCTGCAGCTGCACCTGGATCGCCTTGCCGACCGGCGGGCCCTGCTGCGGCAGGCGCACCTCCACCTGCAGGCCGGGGATGTCGCCCACCCGGTCGCGCACCGCCTTGGCGATGTCGGCGCCGCGCAGGCCCAGCGCCTTGCGGTCCTCGAAGTGCAGGAAGTCGACCGCGATGGACCCGATGGTGTCGTTCGGCGCCGAGTTCGGCCCGCCGTTCGAGGTGAAGCCGCCGGAGCGGACGTAGATGCCGCGAATGCCCTTGATGCCGATGACCCGGTCCTCGACCTGGCGGACCAGCACGTCCTGCGCCTGGGGCGACAGGTTGCCCCGCGCCTTGACGTAGACCGTCACGAACTCCGGGTCCTGCCGCAGGAAGAACTCGCTGCTGTGCTTGTTGGACGCGAACCAGAAGACGATCCCGACCACGACCGCCAGCGCCGCCAGCATCGTGCGGGTCGGGTGGCGGCCCAGCACGGTCAGGGTGTTGGCGTACCAGCCCATGAACCCGCTCATCTCGCGCGGGTCGCCGTGCTCGGATTTCATGATCTCGGCCAGGACGTGCTCGTCCACCGCGGTCTTGCGGCCGACCAGGGAGCCCAGGGCCGGGGTGAAGATCAGCGCCACGAAGATCGAGGCGCCCAGCACGAAGAACAGGGTCAGCGGCAGGAAGCTCATGAACTTCCCGGGGATCGAGTTCCAGAACATGAACGGCAGGAAGGCGCACAGCGTCGTCAGGGTGCCGTTGGTCACCGGCCAGAACATCCGCTTGCCGGCGGCCGCGAAGGCCTCTTCCTTAGGCAGGCCCTCGGCCATCTTGCGGTCGGCGTACTCCACCACAACGATGCCGCCGTCGACCAGGATCCCGACCGCCAGCACCATGCCGAACATCACCATCTGGTTCAGGGTGATGTGCATCCCGTTGATCATCAGGAAGGCCAGCAGGAAGCAGGTCGGGATCGCCGCGGCGACGATCAGGCCCTGTCGGATGCCCAGGCTGGCCACGATGATCACCATGACCAGCAGGCTGGCCGAAAGGATGCCGCCCTCCAGCACGTTGAGGGTGCGGGCGATGAAATCGGACTGGTCGGAGGTGAAGTCGACCTTCACCGTCGGCGGCCAGCGCTTCTCCTCCTCGGCCACCACCTTCTTCACGGCCTTCACCGTGTCCAGGATGTTGGCGCCGCTGCGCTTGGTCACCTCGATGGCGAAGGCCGGCTGGCCGTTGAAGCGGCTGATCGAGGTGGGGTCCTTGAACGTGCGCCGCACCTGGCCGATGTCGCCCAGGGTGATGATCCGGTCGCCGTTCTTCTTGATCGGCAGCGCCAGGATGTCGGCAGGCTTCTCGACCACGCCCGGCACCTTGACGGCGAACTGGCCGCTGCCGGAGCGCAGGTTGCCGGCCGGCACCAGCTGGTTGTTGCGACCGATCACCTGGGCCAGGTCGCCGGTGGTGACGTTGTAGGCCTCCATCCGCAGGGGATCGATGGTGACCTCGAGCTGCTCCTCGCGGACGCCGCCCATGAACACCTCGAGCACCCCGGGCGTCGCCTCCAGCCGGTCCTTCAGCCGCTGCGAGACGGCGTACAACTCCCGCTCCGGCGCCTCGCCGTACAGCATGACCTCCAGCACCGCGCCGCCGACGAAGTTGGCCTTGTCGATGATCGGTTCCTCGGCGTCGGGCGGGAACTTGCCGCGGGCCAGGTCGACCTTGGCGCGGACGTCCGCCAGGGCCTTGTCGGTCTTCATGTCCGGCTCGAACTCGAGCGTGATCAGCGCCGCGTTCTGCCGGGCCACGGCGTTCATGTGGATCAGGCCCTGGATGCTCTGGAGCTCGACCTCCATGGGCTTGACCAGCAGCCGCTCGGCGTCCTCCGGCGACACGCCGGGGAAGGGGACCACGATCGAGATGTAGGGAACGTCGATGTCCGGCTGCGCCTCGCGGGGCATGGCCAGGTAGGAGAACAGCCCGAAGATCGCCGCGACCAGGGTCACCCCCAGCACGACCTTGCGCCGCTTGATGGCTCCGTCGATCAGCGCGCCGATCATCGATTTTCCTCCCCGCCCCGCGACCCTCAGCGGGCCTGCGCGACGCGAACCTTCTGGCCGTCAGCCACGAACGACTGGCCGACGGTGATCACATTGACAGGCCCCGACAGGCCGGAGACCCACATGCCCTGCGGCGTCTCCTCCAGCACCGTCACCGGGGCGAACGCCACGCGGTTGTCGGGCAGCACATAGCGCACGCCCTGGCGGCCGGCCGAATCGAGCACCAGCGCGGAGACCGGCACCAGGTGCGCCGCGCCCTGGCCCGCGCCCACGCTGAGGTCGGCCGACAGGCCGGAGCGGACCGACAGGTTGCTGTTCGGGACCGAGACCTCCAGGTGATAGGTCCGGGTCTGCGGATCGGCGTCGTGGGCCACGTAGCGCACGTGTCCGTTCAGCACCTGGCCGGAGACCAGCTTGGCCTGGGCGGGCGCGCCCACGCGCAGCCGCGCCGCGTCGGTTTCGGGCGCGTCGCCCACCACCAGCAGCGGGTTCAGCTCGATCATGGTGCCGCAGGGCTGGCCCGGCGACAGATAGGCGCCGATCTCGGCGTCGCGGTGGTCGAACACGCCGGCGAACGGCGCGCGGATCTCCACCTGCTTCAGGGCGATCTCGGCGGCCCGCACCTGGGCCTGGGCGGCGTCCAGGTTGGCCTGGGCCTCCAGCACCTGGGTGGGCGATCGATAGCCCTTGTCGGCCAGCTGGGCGGCGGCCTGCCGCTGCAGCTGGCGGGATTTCCACATGGCCTTGGCCTGGTCCAGGCTGGCCTGGCGCGCATCGACGGCCAGGCGGCACAGCACCTGGCCCTGCTTGACGAACGAACCCTCGGCCGCGGGTACGGCGGCCACGACGCCGGCGGTCTCGGAGCGCACGATCACGTTGCGCGCCGCCTCGGTGCGGCCCCGCATCACGACCTGCACCTCACGCACGGCCTGCGGTGTCAGCTTCACCTGCACGCTGGGTGGACCGCTGGCGGGCGCCGTCGACTTCGCCTCCGCCTTCTTGTTCCCTGAGAACAGGGACATGACGACGAAGAAGACGACCAGTACGCCCAGCACGGCCAGAATGAAGACATACTGCGGCTTCAAGCGCATCAAACCCTATCCCCGGTCTCAATAGCGTGCACGTTTTGTCCCAAGGCACGCGGACGCCGACTTGATGCGGCTTGCCCCGCTTTTGATGCCGCCGGTATGCCAGCGCAAATGAAATTGCGGTCACGAACCTGGGCGGGTCTAATCTGACGCACGGGACCTGGATTGCAGCGCGACAGTTTTGCACGTGGCGCGCGACTCCATCCCCTTGATTTTACAGGGTAAGAGGAGCGACCGCCAGTGAGATATCTGCACACCATGGTTCGGGTCACTGACCTCGACGCCTCCTTGGATTTCTATTGTCGCAAGCTCGGCCTTAAGGAAGTCTCCAGGATCGACAACGAGGCGGGCCGTTTCACCCTGGTGTTCCTCTGCGCGCCCGGCGACGAGCAGGCGGCGCGGGAGAACCGGGCGCCCACCGTCGAGCTCACCCACAACTGGGATCCCGAGGCCTACCAGGGCGGCCGCAATTTCGGCCACCTGGCCTATGCGGTGGACGACATCTACGCGACCTGCCAGCGGCTGAAGGACGGCGGCGTGGTGATCAACCGGCCCCCGCGCGACGGGCACATGGCCTTCGTTCGTTCGCCCGACAACATCTCCGTGGAGCTGCTCCAGGCCGGCCCGGCCCTGCCGCCGGCCGAGCCGTGGGCCTCGATGCCCAACGTCGGGAGCTGGTAGGCGCCGAAGCGCCTCGGCGCGAGTTAGTCGGCGCGAACCTCGGACGGCGGTGAGGGCGAGCGCTCCGCCGCCCAGACGCGCCAGCGCCAGATCAACAGGCCCGCGACCACGGCGACGGCCGCGCCGCCGATGGCGACCGGGGCGAGGTGGGCCATGACGGCATTGATCACCGTCATCACCGCCGGCCCGAACATGTAGCCCAGGCCCACGAATACCGAGGCCCAGATCAGCGCGCCCAGCGCGTTCAGCAGGGCGAACAAAAGGGTTGGAATCTGGGTCACGCCGACGGCCACGGGCCCGGCCGCGCGCAGGCCGTAGAGGAAGCGGAAACTGAGCACGAAGGCGATCGGGTAGCGCTCGATCAGGCCCAGCGCCTTGGCGAAGGCGGGCTTGCGCGAGACCCGGCGCACGAAGCCGGAGTCGCGGAAGCTGCGACCCAGCACGAACAGCACGTAGTCCAGCACGCCCGAGCCCAGGGCCGCGGCCAGCACCGCCAGGAGCGGCGAGATCACCCCGTTGCGTGCGATCACGCCGCCCGCAATCACCGCCGTCTGCCCCTCGAAGGCGGCGCCGGCCAGGATCACGAACGGCCCAAACGCCGAGAAGTAGTGCGAAAGCTGATCCATGCGCCCGGGGACTGGGGAGGGGACGTGCGCCCTCCATATGGGCGACCGGGCTCTTGGCGCCAGGGGGATTCGTGCGGCGAATCGCCTGCCGGGCGTCGTGCCAGCCGATTAGCGTCGCGATTGGCTGGAAAAGGTCTGATGGCTCCCGGAGCAGGACTCGAACCTGCGACAAGTCGGTTAACAGCCGACTGC